>JAHEDU010000023.1 GCA_024641015.1 Micrococcales bacterium | reverse complement strand
GCGCCCATCAGGGCGACGGAGCCGGCGGCCAGGATCTTGTTAGTCATGTCGTGCCTTTCGATTGACGGGGACAAAGTCACTTGCTGCGACGGGCGCGGCGGGCGATTGCGAGTCCGACACCACCGGCAACGAGCATGCCCGCTGCGGCGATTCCCATCGGGGCTGCGTCGACACCGGTTGAGGCAAGCTTCGGCGCGTAGTAGCGCACGATGATCATGCCGTCCGCTCCTGTTTGGCCTTCGAGCTGGCTAGCGTTTCCCCCACTGCCGGGGGTCAGATCCGTGAAGAAGTCGCTGTTTCCCGACTGGCCGGTTCCGCCGACTGCGAATTCCTGCTCGCCAGGGATTACGGGCCAGAGGGCGTTGTTAGCGCCGACAAGGTCGGGATCGCTCGAAACAAAACCAGTGTTGCGGTCGGGGTTTCCCGTGTTCGCGCCCAATCCAACGTAGGGGCCATCGTCGTCGGGACCGCTGTAGCCCTGGGCTCCGGGGTATCCAGAATCGCCCGGAGGAACGTCGAGAGAGAAGCCCGATGCCTCACCGTAATTGCCCGTGACGGTGTTGTACGCGGTCGAGTAAGCGCCTTCGCCACCGTCGCCGATGTACACGGTCCATTCGGGCGAGGTTTCGATGTCGTCGAAGAAGTCCACCTCGCCGGCGTCTCCGCCGTATCCGACACGGGTTGAACCGTCGTCGTAGCCGAGTCCGCCCGCACCAGCACCGACAAAGATGCCCTGCAGGTTGGTGACGCCGGTTGGGGCCTTGAACAAATATGTACCTGGCGTCGTCCACACGACGTCGCAGATGTCACCGTCCATCAGGGTGACGGTTGCGCCGTCGAAGGTGCCGCAATCAGCGACAGTCGCGGCGCCCGCGGCGGTCGTTCCGAGGAGCGAACCAGCGCCCATCAGCGCGACGGAACCAGCGGCGAGAATCTTGTTTGTCATCGTTGACCTTTCGCAGGGGTGAATTTCTCGGCGAGAAGCTTCCTGTCCACTTTACCGAGTTGGTTGCGAGGAATGCTTTCGACGCGGGCCAATGCCCCGAACGACAGGTCGGGCAGGAATTCGCGCAAGCGCCCAATCAGAATTTCGGGGTTGGGCGCATTCTTGGTCACGAAGGCGATTCCGACCGTCGTGCTGCCGCGTTTGTCGACAAATTGGAAGCTTGCGGCGTCGAGGAATAGACCGCAGTTCTGCAGCCACTGATCCAGTTCCATCAGGTTGAACTTGGCGCCGCCCGCATTGACGAGGTCGTCTCGGCGACCAGCCAACGACAGTCGCCCAGCCGAGTCGATCGTTCCGTAATCGCCGGGATAGAACCAGCCGTCGCGAAACCCCGAATGTCCGACAGGGTTTGGGTTGTTCCAGTAATCCGCGGGCATTCCCGCCTTTCGGAAGCGCAGCATGCCTTCGTCGCCCGCCGCGACGGGGGTGCCGTCCTCGGTGACGATTCCCGCCTCGATGTCACCGACAAGTGTCCCTACCGAGTTCGGGTTGGTGATGTCGACGAGTCCACGGGTCACGGTGCCGACCTCGGTCGATCCGTAAAGGTACGTGGGCGTCACGCCGGTCTTTTCGACGCAGTCAAGCACCATCGGTGTGGGGATGAGCGATCCGGCGATTTCGATGACCTCGAGCGTTCGCGGGTAATCGGCGGGCATCGCCGCAAGCAGGTCGCCCAACCGCGCGGGTGATGTCTTGATGGCGGCAACGCCGTTCGCTGCGATCAGGCGCGAGTTCGCCTCGGCGCCACCGGGCAGAAAGTACGGCCTGCCGCCCAACATCGCCCACATAAACGTCTGATACCCCGTGACGGTGTCGAGCCCCAGAAGCGACATGAACGGTTCGCGCGGAATCCAGTGTGACGCGGCGGATTCGATGCGGGCAAGCAGATAGTCGGCGGTGAAGGGAACGCCTTTGGGGACGCCGGTCGTGCCGCTGGAGAAAACGATGCGGACGATGTTGTCGGTACCCAGGTCAGCTACTTCGGCAAGGGGAACGGTCGACGAGACGGCCTCGACGAACTGTGCGTCGATGGTGATGACGGGGGTGGTGCCGGCTCCGCGGAACAGGTCGTCCGCGATGATTCGGTCGATGTGATCGGCGTAGTTGCGAGCGATCGGTTCGGTGGCACGAAGGCTGGTTGCACCCAACTGCAGCAGCGCGAGGATCAACACCGCGTCCAGTTCGGGGCGGGTTGCCACACCGACAACGTCTCCGGGTTTGACGCCCGCAATCCGCAGTCGTCCCGCGGTTCGTCGAACCGTGTCGGCCAGAGCCCCCGCCGTCAGCGACACCGAGTCGGCGACGAACGCCGGGGCGTCCGGGGTGCGCTCGGCGTGCTCGAAGAATCGACTGACGGGGTTCACGGTTCCATTCAACCCTGCGACTGGCTCAATGCCGAACCATCGCGGGAAGCAACCCGGCTTTGTCCAGAGCCGTCATGACGTGCATCACGAGTGGCCCTGTGTGTAGCGGCGCTTGATACGTGCGCGCATTCACGGTGACGGGCTGAACAAGTCCCGAGTCGACGATTGCCCGAAGCTTCTGGCTTCGGCTTGATGGGGAGCCGGGCAAGACCACGGAAAGGTCAGGAGCGGTCAGTGTTCCGCGGTCGATGATCATGCGAGCAACATCGGAATCACGTTTAGAAATCGTCCCTGCGGCGAGGGCGCTAGTAAGGGCGGGCTCGACGACCGCGTCCATCACGAAGTCGTGGTCCTGTAGTGCGACCAGTCGGTTCATGTCGTCCCGAATTCCGTTCGCAACGAACTCAACCCATTCCTGAACTCCCTGGTCGCCACCGAAATCGGCCGCGGCGAGCTTCCGGTAATACGTTTCGCGGTCGCGCCCGAACACGGCAGTTGGAGTGAGCGGAAGATTGTGCGCGAAACCAAATCCACTTCGCATGAGGTGCGCCATCGTCAGCAACCGGCCCGTTCGACCATTTCCATTTGCGAACGGGTGGATGACGCTGAACCGATGATGGCACTGTGCAATGTGCGCAATCTGAAGGCGTGGAGAAACTTCTCGGTTGATGTCATTGAGCAGTGAATCCATGTCGCCGTGAATGGCGGCGGGAACGGACGGGATCAGTTTCGTGTTGGAAATGCGAACAGGTGCCGTGCGGTACACGCCAGGATGCTCGTCGCCTTCGCGAGTCAGCCCGTCAACGACGATCTCGTGGATTCGCCGAACGGTCTCGTGCGTGATGGGACTCTCGTTAGCGTGCGCAATCACCCACTTCGTCGCTGCCCGCAAATTGTCTAGCTCGCGAAGTTGCTCGTCGTTGTTCTGCTTGGGCCGCATCAAGGCGTCGCGGACGGTGGTGTTGTTTCCTTCGATGCGTGCCGACGCGAGGTCCGCAAGATCCGCGTACAGACGGTGAAGGCTCGCCGCGTTGATGAGGTGCCCGGTCGACTGTGTCGCCACTCCGCGGGCGCGTTCGATGTCGAACAGGGTGTCCAGAAAGTCCGCTGTTCGGATGTCGGCTGGGTCGGTAAAGCTCACCGACCTAGTTTATGTCGTAAATCCCGTTAGTTTAGATTTTTCAGCGGAAGCCCAATAAATAGGCGGAAGTTGGGAGTTGGTTAGTTTAGGTTGCGACGACGACGAGCAACGGCGACAACCGCACCGGCCGTCACCAACCCACCGGCAACCAGCGCGATCGCGCCGGCGTCAACACCGGTTTCGGCAAGTTCACTAGACAGGTCGGGGTTGACGGGGTCGCCGAGGGGCTCGAGGAACGCAACACCATTGTCGGCGTCGAAGTACAGGTTCATGAACGCGATGCGAACCTCGTCCTCGCCGTTCACTGTTCCTTCGAGCGGCATCGTGACGATGTAGTTACCGGTGGTCGCGTCGGGTCCGACAGTCAACGCCCAGTCGAACGTGTCGCTGGCGGCGATCCCGTTCGGGAAGCTCAGTTCGAGTCCGGTCTCGCCGGTCGAGCCGACCAGCGCCTGGTACCAGAGCTGGGCGAACGTGTCGTTCGGCATGTCTTCGGTGTCCGCTGCGATGCCGAGCATTTGGGTCGACGTCGGGACGAAGTCGCCGAAGATGTCCGCGGTCGACGCGGGGAAGTGGGCGGTTCCGGCAAGGCCGGTGTCCGTGGGGCTCTGTGTGTCGATGGCCATCGGGTCAAGCAGCAGGTGGCCCGGGTTCACGGGTGCGGCCGCGGCGAACTCGATCGTGTCGATGGCGTTCTGGCTTTGGTCAACCTTGGCGTAATACCCGGTCGACACGCTGTCGTCACAGACGACACCCACGAGTCCGGGAAGAATCGTGTCCACGGTCCCGTCGGGTGGGCTTGAAGCCAGACCGGCGCCCAGCATCTGGCCGTCGATCAGCTCGTCATACGTTCCCGAAAATTCGTAGTGGGTCGTCGCGCCGCTTCCCGACGTCGACCAGCCCGGGTTGGTGGTGTCGATTCGGTAGGCGTGCATCTCGCCTTCGTTTCCCGTCAACGTCCACAGCGCGCCGTTGCCGTTGTCGGGGGTGTAGACACCCTGGGACAGCTCGTCGAGGTGGTCGATGTAGAAGCCCTGGGACAGGACGAGGGAAACGTTGTCGGGGCCGTCATATTCGACGGTGAAGTTGGACGAGTCTGCCGATTGAGTGGCCGAAATCGTGAAGTCGCCCTTCGTGGCGCAGGAGCCGATGCCGTCGGCGCCGATGACGTCCACCAGTCCGCAACCGGCGAGAAGTGCGATGGGGGCAATCGCCGCAACGGCGATGGTGCGGCGAATGGTGAACACGGGGACTCCTGACGGGGTGGTTGTGCCCAGACTATGCCCGTTTCACTCAGGGCAGGTCAAGCGAGCTGTTGGCGACCCGTTTCGGAGCTACTGCCCGCCCGCCTCGAGCCAGTCTGAAAACCGGACAACCTCATGATTGGAGGGCGACTTCGCCCAGAGAATTTCGAAACACTCCGAGAGCCAGACTGTTCGTTCACTGATCAATTCTTTTGACCAAGTGGTCAACGCGAATAGATCACGTGTGATGTCCATCGTGCTGAGGTGATAATAATCGCCGCGCTTTTCACTGAATGACTTACGTTGCGCTTGTAGATTCAGTTTGACGTCCAGCAACGTGAGGTTTCCGAGCGACGACACCGTGGAGTTGTACTCGTTGCCGTTTGGGTCACTGATCTGCAGAGCTTCGGCCCACTCATCGTTACCAGAATTAGGTGCGATGTGCTCCAGGTGGAGCGTGGAATCAAAGGCCACGGGGTTTGCCCCACGAGTAATTGCGCGATTAGTCGCGTGAAGCAAGGCGCGTCCTGCATATGAACTATCGCCTTCTGCGGTGAAGTACTCGACAGCGTTGACCGTCACCGTTTCGATTTTGTCTTCCAACGATCGACGAATGATTGAGACTGCAGTGTTGGCGCGAATGCTCGTCGCCAACTCTTGGAAATAGTTTTCGAGTATCTGGGCATTCATGCCCGCCATAACCCAACGGAAACAGAGAACCCAAGTCAATCGCACGAGCTCATTTCGGTCAGCGACTTCAAGATTGCTCCTGAATGCCGCGAGAAGCAGGATGCGGTGCGACTTCATGAGCCCATTCAAGAGCTCAATTTGATATTGGCAATCCCCGCCCATATTGGGCTCCATCAATTGCGCATACGTTTCCGACGCATCGATCAAGTCGCTCCAAAATTCCGCCGTTGCTTCTTTGCGCTCGGCCGCGTCTTCCCGGGAAATAAGCGTTGTGACGATCGAAACGACTTTCTTCTTCTGGACCTTGCCTTCCATTCGGGTAAGAAGATAGTGGCGCATGAAAGACTCTGGGTCTCCAACGTTCGCAGCGACTGTCTCCCATTCGTCGAGCACGCTTTGTTGAAGTGATTCTTGTGCGCGATCGTCGAGAGAGTGGCCCAGGTTCTTCATAACATGACCGCGCACGATATCCGACGGGCCAAGCGCTAAGCCTCGATTATTCAGGGTGAGGAAGATTTCGAGGGATTCGGAGACATTCAAGGTCGTAATGCGGAGGACGACAAATTTGTCAAAGAGTGTGTCCAGCAGCTGGTTGATTCTGCCGAGCTTTCCTTCAGCGCCGTCGATCTTTTCCAGGTCCTTTCGGACGAGCTCACGGATCGTTCGAACGGCTTTACGAAACGCCAGCGTGGTGTTCTTGTCGCGGGCGGGAATTTCAGTCTGATTTTCGGGTTCCGCGATAACGCAATTGCGCATCAAGTCTCGGAGAATACGGTTCGAGGTAAACCTGTGGACATCAACACGCGAGTCGTCGGCGTACAAGAAATCCTGAGCCTTGTCTAGAACGCGAACTTCACGACCGCCGAGAGTCGCCGGCGGTATCGAGTGGATCCCCAACGCCTTGATTGCGTCCCGAAGTGCCGCAACCAACACGAAAATTGTTGTCAGTCGTTGCTGGCCATCGACGATTGCGAAGCTTGTGCCTTTGGGATCATCGGTCTGCTGGAGAATCAGCGTGCCGAAGAAGTGGCGGTCACCACTCCCCACGGTCTCTTTCAAGTCCTCGAAGAACTCCTCAATGTTCGCCTTTTCCCATTGATACGTTCGCTGGTAATCCTCGACTGTGATGTGTTCACACGATTCAACGACGCTGAGAATTGTGGGAGTTTGACCGCTGTTGTCCATGATTTCCAATCTGAGCTGATCCAGTAATGATCTGCTTGAGTTGTCCATTTGTCAACTTTGCCCTTAGGGCAGGTCAAGCGAGCCGTTGGCGACCCGTTTCGGATAGTCCGTCGAATACGCCTTCTGGGTGGGGCAGGTGGTCAGCACCTGCTTCATCGCCACCTTCTCGTCGGGCGTCACCCACAGGTGATAAGCGGCCTTGACCGACACCTGGTGCGCCACATACCAACACCACGTTGAGCGTTTCGGTGGCAACCACCAGTCGGCGCTGTCGTCGCCCTTGGCTCCGTTGGTTGGGCCGTCGACGGCGACGAGGTTGAGTGGGTCATTCGCGAGGGCAACGCGCAGCCCATAGCTGAGAGCCGGGGCGCCCGTCTTCCACGCGTTTGACAGGGCGACGATGTGGTCGATCTGGACCTTGTTCGACGTGCCGCGGCCACGTTTGAAGCTGATCGTCTCGCCCGTGTACGGGTCGTCAATCACACCCGTGTAAACCAAACACCAGTCCTCGCGGGTGATGTCCTCGAAGTCACGGCGCAGGATGTCGTTGCGTGTGTCACACCCATTCCCATCCACGTCATACCAACTCGGGCCGAAGTCCTCCTCGCGGTCATACCCCGACTGCGGGCCAAGTTCCTTGACGGGCAGTGTCTCGAGCACGGCAAGCGCGGTGCCCGAAGCCGCGGGTGCTTCCGCCGTTGGCGTAGGGCTTGGCGTTGCCGTGGGGGAGTCGGTGGGGGTCGGTTCGGCGCTCGCCGAATACGTGGGGCGCGCTTCCGGGGTCGGGGGCGGGTCCGGTGTGAACGCGTTCACGATCGACCCGATGATGAACAAGATGAACAGCACGCCGCATCCGAACGGCCCTAACTGAATCTTGCGAGGCATGCTCACAGCCTAGGTCGCCCTTGCGACCTCAAACCGCAAGCGCGAAATTGAGCGATACACGCATAAGCTGCAGGTATGGGTTTTGACGAGCAACTGCCGGACGGGCTTTACGACCGGCTTGCGACGGAACAAGTGCTCGCCCTTCTGGCCGACGCAAGACATTTCGATACTGAGACAGTTGAAGATCAGCGCCTCGCGGAATTGCTTTCAGACATGGTCGCAGAAACGCTCCCCAGAGTTGTCTCAGACCTCGGGCCCGAAGGAAAACTTGAATTTGCAAATAATTTGCTCAAAATGTTGGGCATTACCGATCAACTAGCGAAACCCGAGATTCTCACTGCGGTGCAAAATTCGGAAACGTCCGACATGCGTGTATCCAATGCGAAGCCGGCGCTGCCGTTGTCGGATTTGGCGCTACTCACTAATGCTAAAGGTGAGCCAAACATGCGATCGCAATTGCAGCGCGAACTGGCTAGCGCTGATCGTGTAGATATATTGATGGCGTTTGTGATGAAGCAGGGTGTCGCGCTTATCGCCGAACAGCTCAACGTATTGAAAGACAGGGGTGTCCCTGTCCGGCTACTTACCGGGGTTTATCGCGGGGCAACTGACAAAGATGCGGTTGACATGCTTGTCCAGGAATATGGCGTCCAGGTCAAGATCAATTACGAAACACATTCGAATCATTTGCACGCCAAGGCTTGGCTGATCCACAGGAATTCGGGCTTTTCGACTGCTTTCGTTGGATCGTCAAATCTCAGCAAGGCGGCGTTCATTGACGGAATGGAGTGGAACGTCCGGTTAACGGAACGGCGTTCGTCACATGTGCTTCAAAAATTCAAGACTGAATTTGATTCCCACTGGGAAAACGAGAGTTACCGAAAATATGATCCCGAAGCTAACGGCGACGAGTTCGAACTCGCCTTGTCGCAAGCAACTGGAACCGGCGCAGTAGCGGGTAGCTTCAACTTCAACTTCCTGGATGTTCAACCTCGACTGCACCAGCAAAAAATGCTCGATTCGCTTTACGCGGAACGTATTGTTCACAACCAGCACAAGAACCTCGTGGTTGCTGCAACTGGGACTGGGAAAACGTTGTTGGCAGCCTTTGACTACAAACGCCTAAGGGCTTCAAATGGCGGAAAATTCAACTTGCTTTTTGTTGCCCACCGGGAACAAATTCTCCGACAGTCACGAGACGCCTTCGCGGCAGTGCTCAAGGACAGCGACTTCGGCGAATTGCTCGTTGGGGGAAATAAACCAGCGTCGTGGAATCATGTATTCGCGTCTGTTCAATCACTTTCCAAGAAAGGGATAACTGACCTTCCGCCAGACCATTTCGACATGGTGGTGATCGATGAGTTCCACCATTCGGATGCGCCGACGTATCGGCGAATAATCGAGCACTTTCAGCCCAAGGAGTTATTGGGGTTGACTGCCACACCTGAGCGGTCGGACGGAAAGCGAGTTCAAGACGAATTTTTCGAGGGCCGGATTGCGGCTGAACTACGCCTGTGGGAGGCGTTGGATCTTCAGTTGCTAACACCGTTCAACTACTTCGGTATCGGGGACGACACGGACTATTCCGTGCTCAATTGGAGTCGGGGAGGATACGACCAGTCGGAACTTTCCAAACTTCTCACTGGGAACGATGCTCGCGACCGCCTAGTTCTCAGGGAAATTCAGCGAAAGATTTCAAATATTGCAGAAATGCGTGCCCTTGTGTTTTGTGTTTCAGTGGAGCACGCAAGGCACATTTGCGCCTTACTGCAGAAAGCTGGAATCAACAGCGATTTGGTTGTTGGTGACACGAAAGAGCCTGACCGACAAGCCATTATTTCCAAGCTTAAGTCCGGTGTGATCCAAGCAGTCGTAACAGTCGACGTCTTCAATGAAGGCGTGGACATCCCCGCGGTTGACACGTTGATCATGCTTCGGCCCACAGAGAGTCCGGTCGTTTTCCTCCAGCAACTTGGGCGAGGACTCCGATTGAGCGACGACAAAGACGTCGTTAACGTGTTCGATTTTGTCGGAGTTCACCGTGCTGAATACCGAAGTGATATCCGTCTTGAAGCAATGACTGGTGTTTCCCGCGGGCGATTGCCGAAAGCAATCGACGAGGGGTTCCCGATGCTCCCGTCCGGGATCTCGATTACCCTCGACAAACTGTCGCGAGAACACATTTTGCGAAACATCAAGAACCAGGTGAAACCAAGTCGAGCGATATTAGTCTCAGAGATTCAGAAGTTTGCTGAACTCTTGAAGCCGGAGCAGCTGAGGCTTTCCAGATTCCTGGAATTATCCGGACGGAGTGTGGGCGAGGTCTACAAGCACGCATCGTGGACAGAGTTGAAATGTGATGCGGGGCTAATCCCTGCGAACCAGATAAACCCGGTAGAGGAGCAGCTCCTTGCGAGGATCAAGCGTTTCTTGCACGTTGATGATCCCGAAAGAATCGCGACCTATTCCGCAATTGTCACTGGTACGGCGGGATCTTGGCGGGATTCAGCAGAACTCGAGAAGCGCCTGTTTTCAATGTTCTTTTGGCTTGTCTGGCCGGATGGCAAAGATTCCAGTGGTGGCCAGATAGCAACCCATGACCAAGGTCGAAAAATCTGGCAATCAGCAAAGTTGGCTACGACTGAATTGGTCGAATTACTTAAGTTCAATGGAGACCTAAATCGAACCCCTCCGCGCCGAGTAAAGGCGTCCAAGAGCGAATTGCCTTTGCTGGTGGGGAAGAAGTACGCCCGCGAAGAGATACTCGGCGCGATTGAGTGGGCAGTGATCGAAGACGAATCCATCGCCCACGGAAAGCCCGGACGCGCTGCCAGGGGCATGGTTGCGGGCGTGTGTGACGTGCCCGAAATTGGCCTGGACTGTTTCTTCGTGACTCTCCAGAAGGTCGAGAGCTCTTTCTCGGCAAGTACGCGCTACCGCGACTATGCCGAATCGCGTGATGTATTCCACTGGGAATCTCAGAATAAAGATGATGCGACGTCAACACAGGGCCGACGATACATAAGCCAACCTGAGACGCAAGGGGATGTGCTCATTACCATCCGGGAATTTTCGGAAGACGAGTTCGGAAACACGGCCCCATTCACGATCGCGGGATTGGCAGACTTCCAACGATTTGAAGGCGCCAAGCCCTTGAAGATTTGGTGGAAACTGCGAGACCCACTCGACCCCGACTTATATCGGGTTGCCTCTGCAGTTCGCGTTGCCTAACCCGCACTAAATTGGTAGGCATGCCCACCACCACGAGCATTCACCACCTCACCGCGAACGGGGTGTCGCTCGTCGTGGACACGTCGTCGGGTGCGCCGATCGTCGTGCACTGGGGTAGGGGGCTCGGGGATTCGGATCTGACCCACATCACCGACATCACCACGCGGGCGACCCCGCACGGTTTGCTCGACGCGGCCCCGGGTCGAGGCGTCAAGCGTGACGCATCGCAAGGATTCCTGGGCCGGCCGTCACTACAGGGCCACCGTGACGGACTCGACTGGTCCACCCAGCGAACAATCCAAACCGTCAGCCACAACGGCAACGAACTGACCGTCGTGTCCGCCGACGAAGCCGCCGGCATCCGCGTCACCACTTGCTTCCAGCTGACCGACCAGGGCGTGTTGACGGTTGACAAGAAGCTGACCAACACGGGATCGACCCCGTATTACCTGCACGAGCTGGGTTATTGGCTGCCGCTTCCGGATCGCGCAGTCGAGTCGATGGACTTCGCCGGGCGCTGGTTGAAGGAACGCCAGCCTCAACGCAGGCCAATCGGGCACGGCCAGTGGGTTCGCGAAGGCCGCGAAGGCCGCCCCGGCCACGACCACACCATCGTGCAACTGGCGATGACCGACGGCGCCGACTTCGGTCACGGCGAGGTCTGGTCAATGGGACTGCAATGGTCGGGAAACCCCCGTTACGTCATCGACAAGAACCAGAACGGCAACGTCGCCATGGGCGCGATGGAGCACCTGCTTCCCGGCGAGATCATCCTTGGTGCTGGTGAAACATATGACGCTCCCGCCATTGCCGCGACCTACAGCGCCACCGGTATCGACGGCATTTCCGACCGGTATTACTCGTGGATTCGCGCGCGCGACAACCACCCGCGCCGCCCCCGCCCGCTGACTCTGAACGTGTGGGAGGCCGTCTACTTTGACCACTCCATCGAAAAGCTCACGGCACTGGCCGAGGTCGCGGGCGAGATCGGCGTCGAACGCTTCGTCCTCGACGACGGCTGGTTCGGGTCGCGCCGCGACGACTCGTCGGGGCTGGGG
This sequence comes from Micrococcales bacterium, assembly GCA_024641015.1. Taxonomy (GTDB): domain Bacteria; phylum Actinomycetota; class Actinomycetes; order Actinomycetales; family Microbacteriaceae; genus MWH-TA3. The sequence goes on along the minus strand of JAHEDU010000023.1, from coordinate 4,119 downwards.
GACTGGGTTGTCTCCGACGAGGTCTGGCCGGACGGGCTGAAGCCACTCATCGACGTCGTCCACACGAACGGCATGGAGTTCGGGCTGTGGTTCGAAGCCGAGATGGTCCAGCCGGATTCGGATTTGTACCGCGCACACCCCGATTGGATTCTGCACATTCCCGGGCGCCTGCCCGTGACGGGTCGCGGTCAGCACGTGCTTGACCTGACACACCCCGGCGCATACGAGCACGTGCTCGGCCAGGTCGACGCGATCCTGTCGGAATACGACATCGCGTACATCAAGTGGGACCACAACCAGGTACTAGTCGAAGCCGGCCACCTTGGTCGTCCTGCCGTTCGCACCCAAACCCTTGCGCTGTATTCGCTGTTCGACGAACTCAAGCGCCGTCACCCCGGGCTGGAAATCGAATCGTGCGCGTCGGGCGGTGGCCGAGTCGACCTCGGCATGGTCGACCACGCCGACCGCTTCTGGACAAGCGACACCAACGACGCGCTGGAACGCCAGTCGATCCAGCGCTGGACGGGAATTGCGATTCCGCCCGAGATGCTGGGTACTCACATCGGCCCCACCACCGCGCACTCGACCGGCCGCACCCACGCGCTGTCGTTCCGCGCGATTACCGCGCTGTTCGGTCACGCGGGGTTGGAATGGGACCTCACCGAAACAACACTCGACGAACGCGCCGCCCTGACCAACTGGGCGGACTATTACAAGGCGAACCGCGACCTTCTTCACACCGGGCGCGTTGTGCGCGTCGATCACCCGGAAGAGGAATCGCTCGTCCACGGAGTCGTCGCCCAGGACGGTTCGCGCGCCCTGTTCGCGTATGTTTCGGTGACGACCACGCCCGATTCGACTCCTGCCTCGATCTGCCTGGAGGGGCTCGACGATTCAGCGACGTATCGCGTGACCGTGGCGCAACCGGCTGGGGACGCCAAGGTTGTCCAGCGCGTGGCCCCGGCGTGGACCGATGGCGTCACGCTGTCGGGTGTAGTGCTGCGGACAGTCGGCTTGCGCCCGCCAATCCTCGCCCCCGAACAGGCTTTCCTTCTCGAGGTCGAGCGCGTCTAGCCGATTCCAAGGTTGCGTTCGTAAACTGAGGACATGGCAGAAAAAGCAGAGCCCGCAGTCGTCGAGACTCCCGTGGCTACAAAAATCAATCAGGTCGCTCTCTGGGCGATGATCACCGGCATCGCCGGACTCACCGTCGGTTGGACGGTTCCGCTTCCGTGGAGCCTCGCCGCCGTCATCCTTGGACACATCGGGCTTTCCCAGCTGAAGCGTGGAATCGGCACCGGCCGTGGATACGCGATTGCGGGACTTGCGACCGGTTACACCGGAATTGCCATCACCGTTCTCATCATCGCGGGCATCGTTCTCGCGTTCGTGACCCTCGGTGTCGACGGAGTCCAGAGCATGCTCAACGACTACGGATACCAGGACAACTGGAACGACATGGGCCCCGGGATGATGAACCCGTAACCACCACCTGTTTCAACGGACGGCCGCCCTTCGGGGCGGTCGTTTCGCGTTACAGCAGGTTGTTGGCGGTGAGTCGCTCTTCCAACTGAGGGTTGGATGGCTCCGACAGGAAGGACCCATCAGGGAAGACGATCACGGGGATCTTGGGAAGGCCGCTGATTTCGCGAGCCTTCGCCTGGTCCTCCTCGGACGCGTCGGTGTCGTGCCATTCATAGGCAACACCGTGACGGTCGAGAAGCATCTTTGCGCGAACACAGTCACCGCACCAGTCGGCTCCGTACATGACAACACTCATAACGCCAGTGTATGCCTGCCGCTTTCCGAGTGGGGATTGAGTTTGCCGTGCCGTAAACGTTTTCCGCACAAATTTGGCGTGAACACGCACAAAATCCTTTGGGAACAAACGATTTGGCGGGAGTAATGTGAAGCACATGGTGCACACAACGGGGCCTGCGCCCTCATTCGGTATTAGCGACGACGGACAGCCGGTGTTCAGCCCCGGTGCTGGCGGTGGATACAGCGGAAAGACGCGAACCGAACACGACTCGCTCGGGTCGATGGACGTTCCCGCCGACGCGTACTGGGGAATCCACACCGCCCGCGCGCTGCACAACTTCCCGATTACCCGTCGCGCGTTGTCGAACTACCCCGACCTGGTCCGTGCGCTGGTTCGCGTCAAGCAGGCGGCGGCTCTCGCCAACAGGGAAATCGGCGTACTCGAGCCCGCCAAGGCCGACCTCATCGTCGAGGTCTGCGAAGAGATTTACGGCGGCATGCTGCACGACCAGTTCGTTCTTGGTGTTCTGCAGGGTGGTGCGGGAACCTCCACCAACATGTCGACCAACGAGATCATCGCCAACCGCTGCCTCGAAAAGATGGGGTACGACAAGGGCGACTACCAGCACATGCACCCCATCGACGACGTCAACCGTTCGCAGTCGACGAACGACACCTACCCCACGTCGATCAAGCTCGCGATGGTTTACGGACTTCAGCGACTTCTGGTCGAGCACGACCTACTGACCAAGTCGTTCGACGCCAAGGGCGACGAATTCGCACACATCGTCAAGGTCGGCCGCACCCAGATGCAGGACGCCGTACCCATGACCCTCGGCCAGGAATTCCACGGCTGGGGAACTACCATGCGCGAAGACCAGGACCGCCTGTCGGACATCATTCCGTGGCTGTGTGAAACGAACCTCGGAGCAACCGCGATCGGCACCGGAATCACCGCCGACCCGCGTTACGCGCTGGCAGCGTCCAAGCACCTCGCCGCGTTGACCGGGCTTCCCGTCGTCACCGCCCCCGACCTGATCGAGGCAACGAGCGACACCGGGATCTTCATGACCATCTCGGGCACGTTGAAGCGCGCCGCGGTCAAACTGTCGAAAATCTGTAATGACCTTCGACTGTTGTCGTCTGGCCCTCAGGCCGGGTTCGGCGAAATCCGTCTTCCCGCCAAGCAGGCCGGGTCCAGCATCATGCCGGGCAAGGTCAACCCGGTCATCCCCGAGGTCGTCAACCAGGTCGCCTACGCGATCATCGGTGCCGACGCGACTGTTACGGCCGCGTCCGAAGCTGGGCAGTTGCAGCTCAACGCGTTCGAGCCGGTCATCGCCTCGAGCATTCTGCAGTCGCTCGCCTGGATGACGAACGCCTGCCGCACGCTGCGCCTCAACTGTGTCGACGGAATCGAAGCGAACGAGGACCGCCTCGCCGCAATGGTCGCATCCAGCGTCGGCGTTATCACCGCCCTGATTCCCGTCATCGGATACGAAGAAGCCGCAAAGCTTGCCAAGAAGGCACTCGCCACCGGCGCTCCGATTCGTGAGCTCGTAGTCGATGCCGGACTGATGTCGGCCGAGGACGTCGACGCAGCCCTCGCCCCCGACAAACTCAGTAACTCGGCGGGCTAGCCCCCTAGGCGAGTGAGCCGCGCCTCAGCGAGGGGGTCTGCGGCTTCCGCTGTTGCGCGGATTGCCCGTGCAAGGGGTTCACGACCGCACGTTTTCGCTGCAACGTCGTCGGCGTTGAACTCGACGGCCAATTTCACAGTTCGAGCAAACCTCTTTGACGCGTCAACACCGGCGGCCGCCGCCATCGCCAATTGTGCAATGGAGACTACGAGCGAATGATGGCCGTCAAGATGAGCGCGTTCGTGCTCGAGTGCGGCGTGCATCTCATCTGTTCCAAGTGCGGCGACGCTGTAACGAGAGACGAGGATCGTCCGTGTTTGTGGGAAGGCCGAGATGAGATGCCGTTCAAGTTCGACTTCACGGACATCGTGTCCGAGTCGACTGGCTTCTGACGAGCGAAGAACCGCCATGACCTGCGTGGCGTAATTGATTCGCTCGGACGAGAGCCATTGCGCCGCTGCGCCGAGGTGGAACACGATTACGCCGACTCCTGCAAGCGATACCCAGCCCAGTGCATTTTGTGCAACTGCCGCCTGCCATGATTCACCAATGCCAAGTGTTATCGATTCGCTGAGGGAATTTGCAATCAACATCCCAAATGACGTCGTCAGACTAACGATGGCGACCGTTAGACCCGCCAGCCAGAGTGCAATTGCGCCGCGGGGGAAGCGAGAAACGAAGGGAATTGCGCCAGCGAAACGGGGGAGGGCCAGCGTCA
>JAHEDU010000019.1 GCA_024641015.1 Micrococcales bacterium | reverse complement strand
GCGAGAACCGCGAGCGCCGCCCGTTGCGCCTGTTCGGTGACGACCATCGGGATTGCTGTCGCGGTCGCTGCCTGGAAGATCGCGCGGTGTCCTATGCCATAACCGATGCGAAGACCGGCAAGCCCGTATGCCTTACTGAACGTGCGAAGAGTGACGAGGTTCGCATGACGACCCTTCTGCTTCTTGCCACAGACAATTTCGGGGTCATGGGAGAACTCGGCGTACGCCTCGTCAAGAATGACGAGCACGTTCGAGGGCACTCGGGCCATGAACGACTCGAATTCCGCGGTTGTGATTGCCGTGCCCGTCGGGTTGTTCGGGGTGCACAGGATGACAACACGTGTGCGATCGTCAATCGCCGCCAGCATCGCGTCAAGGTCGTGACGGTGATCGGGCAGATTGGGGATTCGTCGCGCCTCGGCACCGGCGACCGTTGCGATCCACGGGTATGCCTCGAACGAGCGCCACGCGAAGACGATGTTGTCGCCGGGGCCGCTCGTTGCCTGAATGAGTTGGTACAGGATCGACACGGACCCCGCGCCGACGATGACCTCGTCGGTGTCGCAGCCCCACACATGCGCGATGGCGTCGCGAAGCGTGCGCGAAGTCGATTCGGGGTAGCGACCGACGGACGCTTCGGAAATCGCATCCGTTACCCACGTGGGTGTCGGGTACGGGTTTTCGTTGGAGGACAGTTTGAACGCATCCGCGGGAGCGGGTCGGCCCTGCTTATAAGCGGGCAAGGTGCGAATCTCGTCACGAATGTGAATCGTGGGTTCTGACTCGAAGAGGTTCATCTTCCCAGCCTACGGTGGACTCTCGGCGTAGTCTGGACGCATGGTTCGCTTGGTTTTGGGTCTTCTCATCAACTCTGTTGCACTGTGGTTGTCCGACTTCTTCGTTGACGGCATTCACCTCTGGCAGTTCGGGGAAGGCGACGCCAACCTCGTGTTGTCGTACATCTCGGTTGCCGCAATTTTCGGTGTCATCAACGCGGTCATCGGAAACTTCATCCGCATCGTCGCGTTCCCCATCTACCTCCTGACTCTCGGTCTCGTCGCTCTGGTCGTCAACGGCGCACTGTTCATGCTCGTCGCGTCGGTGACCCAGCAGCTTGGCTTCGGTCTGATCGTCGACGGTTTCTGGTGGGGCGTGCTCGGTGCCGTCGTCATGTCGATGAGCAACTGGATCCTCGGAGTCATCTTGCGCCCGTTCCTGGGGGCTGGACGCCCGTAGTCACGGCCCGGTACTCGCGCCCAGTGCCAACCCCGTTCGACTGAACGGACGACAGCAGTGCCGTGATTCGAGGGTCGGCAAGCGCATCGACGTTTGTGGCGCTGGGGATGTACGACTCGCGGTGATGGGCGGCGAACAGCCTTTCGCCGTGTTCGGTCGGAACCACCCACGTGGCCGAGTTGGGTTCGACGAAGCCGCCGATTGCCGGGACGGGATCCTCTGGGTGAATGAGATGAACGGTGGGAATGTCTCGGAGATCAGGCACAACGCCCACCGGGGTTCCGACGGTGATGACGGCATCGACGTCGAATTCGCGGGTTCCCGCGAGCGCCAGCGCGATGAGTCCACCCTGTGAATGGCCCGTGATGACGACCGGAGTCGAACGGTTTATCCCCGCCGATTCCATCGCGGACCGAACCGCCTGAAGCGAAGCGGACGTACCGGTCGTCGCGAGGTCCACGTTGGATCTGATGTTCCAGGGGTCAGTTTCGTCGCCCATGAAGTTTGTTCCCGAGAGGTACACCTCGAAGCGATTTCCCCCGTCTGTTGCGAATCGTTCGATGCGAATGTGGACGTCACCGCCCGGAATCCGAGTGATTCGATCCCGCAGGGTGCGCGGTGGGGTCGCGGGCTGTGCGGGAAATCCAGTCACCGAGACGTGGTGCGGCGAGGGCGGTTCATGGGGGATGACCGCGATCGCTTCGTCGGCAACCACACGGAGTGATGGCCACATGTGCCCGGACAATGCGCTGTAGGCGAAGACGAAGGGACCTGACATAACGTATGGCGCGAACGAGATCAGTGCGCCACCCAGCGTGGAGATGCGTTCATCTTCTGCGGCGTGCGTTGTTCCCCACACTCCAACCAGCGCCTGTCGAAGGTGGTCGATTTCGGCGACTAGCCGCCGCACTCGTTCGGCCGCCAGTATTCGGAAAGATCCGTCGAGCGACCACGTTGACGACGACACGATCACCCCCATTCCGATTTCGATAGCTCGCCCGAGGTCGTCTATTCGGCCACGAAGTGCATCGCTGGAATACGTCACGTCGCGAACGGGAATCGCAACGGTCACGACAACGAACGTAATTCGGCGGCCGCGGCGATGGCCTCACGGCGAAGCCGTTCGATTTCGGCATCGAACGCGAGGCGCGCTGGTCCCCACCAGTCATCGCGGTGAAGAGTCCAGTTCAGCGCCGCCGCGACGCGGTCCATTTCGTCAGCGGGATTGAAGGCGATCGAATCAAGCATGCAGCGAGTATGCGCCGTAGCTGCGGTGTGGCGGCCGACTCAACCGGAAATTGTGGATGACCGTCTGTTTGTCGAGCCCGTGGACAGAAAATCTGGGAGAATGGAGGCATGGCGCTCTCCCCGCAACCGCTCAGCCCCCTCGATGGTCGATACGCGGCAGCGGTGTCGGACCTCAGCCAACATCTTTCTGAAGCCGGCCTCAACCGCGCCCGCGTCCACGTTGAAATCGAGTGGCTGATTCGCCTCGCCGAAGAAGGAATGTTCGGCGCGCACCTGTCGGGTCGCGAGATCACGTCGCTTCGCGATGTCGCCGCAAACTTCGGCGACGCCGATGTTGCGCGAATCGCGGAATTCGAGGCCACCACTCGTCACGACGTCAAGGCCGTGGAATATCTGGTTCGCGAACACCTGGAGCGCCTTGGACTTTCTCGCATCGCCGAGCTGACGCACTTCGCCTGCACGAGCGAAGACATCAACAACTTGTCCTACGGAATCACCCTCACCGCAGCGATTCGCGACGTGTGGAGCCCCGCGGTGCACACGCTGCTCACGGCTCTCACCAGCCTCGCCACCGTCGAACGCGATACCCCGATGTTGTCGCGCACCCACGGCCAGCCCGCGACCCCGACGACGTTCGGCAAGGAAATCGCGGTGTTCGTCCACCGCCTTCAGCGAATCGTTCGCGAGATTGATGCGCTTCGCCTGACCGGCAAGTTCTCGGGTGCAACGGGAACGTTCTCGGCGCACGTCGTTGCCGCCCCCGGCATCGACTGGCCTCGCGTTTCGCGTGATTTCGTCGAATCGCTCGGCCTTGAATGGAACCCGCTGACGACCCAAATCGAATCGCACGACACCCAGGCTGCACTTCTCGGACGTGTCAGTCACGTCAACCGAATCCTCCATAACCTCTGCACCGATGTGTGGACGTACATTTCGAACGGGTTCATCACCCAGATCCCCGTCAAGGGCGCGACCGGTTCGTCGACGATGCCGCACAAAGTCAACCCGATTCGATTCGAGAACGCCGAGGCGAACCTCGAAATCGCGACCGCGCTGGGTGACGCTCTCGCGGCAACCCTCGTCACGTCGCGCATGCAGCGCGACCTCACCGACTCGACCACTCAGCGAAACTTTGGTGTTGCCCTCGGTCACTCGCTTCTCGCGATTCACAACATCACGACCGGTCTCGGCGAAATCGCGGTCAACCGACTGGCGCTTCTCGACGACCTCGGCGACAACCTCGAGGTTCTGGGTGAAGCGATTCAGACCGTACTTCGCGCCGAGCGCGCGGCCGGGACGACGTCAATCGACAACCCGTACGAACTCCTCAAGGAGCTCACGCGCGGCAAGAAGCTGACCGCCGAGGCTCTTCGCGACTTTATCGACGAGCTTGAGATGTCGGACGAGGGCAAGAAGCGCCTTCTCGCGTTGACGCCCGCGACGTACACGGGACTCGCGTCGAAGCTGGTCGACTACTTGCGCTAAACGTCGTGCGGGTTGTTGTTCTCGCGCGGAGGAAGTTGCGGGCTCATGGTGAGCACGATCATCGCGAGAACCAGGATCACGACGACGAACGCTGCGCCGGCGAAGATGCCCGCCATGCGGAAGTCCTTGGTGACCATGAGGACGATTCCGCCGATGAACGCTCCCGCGACAAGCGCGAGCCCGACAAGTTGAAACGGCTTGGTCTTATCGCTTTGTGACACGCTTGATCGCTTTCTTTCCCGTTGCCATGAGGGTTTCGGATTGGCTGATGGCGGCGAAGACGCCCAGAATGATCGCCCACGCGCCGATTGATCCGGTGGCGATGGTCGAGTCGGCTCGCGACGGGAAGACGACAATCGTCAGAGTGAGGGCGAGGATCGCCGAACCCCATCCCGCGATCGGCTCCTTGCGAATAAAGGCGCGTGCGCATTCAAACAACACGAGCGGAATTGCGAGGGACAGCGCCGACGCCGGTCCGATGGTTCCGAGAACGAGTCCCAGTGCCGTAGCTCCGGTGAACAAGACATTGATCCACCACACGCCACGCGTGATGGCTGTTTCGCGATCGTCGCGAACCGCGAGCGAAATGATCGAAATTGCCGTGAGCCACTGAAGGCCAACGACATTTCCGTGGTTTGCGATGAACGGGATGATGAGCCCCGCGAGAACAAGGATGACCGTGCGTCCGAAGGTGCGGAAGAACGGCGCGACGACCGGCCAGTAGTGGCGGATGACCGCGACGACGACTTCGACGGCCCATCGAATCCATGCGAAGGCAATGGCGAAGCCGTGACCGATGCGCGCAAAAACAACGAGAACGCGATCGATGAAGTCCAGCACGTCTCTAGCCTACGGCGGGGAATCGAGAGTCGTTGGTCACACCACGGGGGCCATGTCACTGAAGCGCGAGAATCCGCCTTCAAACAACACGGTCAGAGTCGCCGTTGCGCCGTTTCGGTGCTTTGCCACGATGAGTTCGGCGTCGTTCTTGGCGTCACCGTCTTCGGCGTATCGTTCACGGTGCAACAGGATGACGATGTCGGCGTCCTGCTCGAGTGATCCCGATTCTCGAAGGTCGGACAGCATTGGCTTCTTGTCGGTGCGCTGTTCCGGTCCACGATTCAGCTGCGACAGCGCGATGATCGGGACGCCCAGTTCCTTGGCGAGAAGCTTGAGCGAACGCGAGAACTCGGAGACTTCTTGCTGACGGTTTTCGACGCGCTTTCCCGAGGACATGAGCTGCAGGTAGTCGATGACGATGAGTTTGAGGCCGTGCTGTTGCTTCATGCGACGGCACTTCGCACGGATTTCCACCAGCGTCAGGTTCGCGCTGTCGTCAATAAACAGCGGCGAGTTCGCGAGATCGGCCTGTTTTTGGGAAATCTTCTTCCAGCCCTGGCTGTCAATCGTTCCGTTGCGCATCTTGTGGAGGAAGATGCTGGTTTCGGCCGACAGCAGACGCATCGCGATTTCCGCGCGCGACATTTCCAGCGAGAAGAACACCGTGGGCTGACCGGACTTAATGGCGGCGCTGCGCGCGATGTCGAGCGCAAGCGTCGACTTTCCCAGTGCAGGGCGGGCCGCGATGAGGACGAGCTGACCGGGGTGAAGCCCGTTGGTCAGGGTGTCGAGTTCACGGAAGCCGGTCGGGATTTCGATGTGCGCACCATTGCGCCCCGCGATTGCTTCCATTTCATCGATTGCCGCGACGAGCGCGTCCGACACCTGGACGGCCTCGTCCGCACGGGCAGAGCGACCGATCGAGAACACTTCTGCTTGAGCTTCGTTGACGAGGTCAATCGGCTCGCCTTCTGCGGCGAATCCCATCTGAGTGATGCGCGTACCCGTCGTCACCAATCCGCGAAGAATCGCCTTGTCCGCGACAATCGACGCGTAATACGTGGCGTTGGCGGCGGTGGGAACAAAGCTGGCGAGTTCGTGAAGGTACGCGGCACCGCCGACCTTCTGCAGGTCGCCCTGTTTGGCCAGTTGGTCACCGAGCGAGATCGTGTCGGCCGGATCGCCCTTGGCGAACAGCGAGATGATCGCGTCAAAAATGATTTCGTGCTTGGGCAAGTAAAAGTCGCGGCCCTTGACCACTTCGGAGACCTCGCCGATGATGTCCTTTGACAAGAGCATTCCACCAAGGGTCGACTTTTCGGCGGCGATGTCATTCGGCGGAACACGGTTTTCGCCCGTGCCTTCGGGTACTAGTTCAAGCTGTGGGCCGGCCATGGTCGCGCCTCCTTTTCTGCCGCTCGGTTGGTGCGGGTTTTCAGTATGAGCGCGAGGTACGACATTCGTGACCGCCACGCCCAGTGGTGTTCCTTGAACGCTAGGGAAGGGTGCCAATCAACGCAAACGAGCCTGTGGATAACCCTGTGGGTGAATTGTGAAACACGCCGTGGATAGATGTGGACAGTCTGTGGAAAACTGTGGACAACTTGTCGAGCGATTTGACAAAAATGGCTTCTGACCGCGGATTTAGCCAAAAATCTGCCTGTGAGCAAAGTTGTTTAGAGTTCAGGTTGAACCTTTAACCTTTCCACAGAAGGTTTACTCACCACGGGACGGAAAAACGCCCCCTCAACCGAAGTCGAGAGGGCGTTTTCACGCGGAGAAAGTGCTACTTTGCAGCAACAACCTTCAGTGCGAGAGTTGCCGAGACGCCATCGTGAAGCTTGACCGATGCCGAGTAAGCGCCGGTCGCCTTGATAGCGGTCTGGAGTTCGATCGAACGCTTGTCGATCTTGCCGAAGCCGGCGGCCTCGACTGCAGCGGCGATGTCGGCGGTCTTGACCGAACCGAACAAGCGGCCTTCAGCGCCAGCCGAAGCGCGAACCGTGATGGTTGCGCTTTCGAGCTTGGTCTTGAGGGCAACTGCATCGTCGTGCGACGCAAGAGCGCGAGCTGCACGTGCCGCCTTGATGTCGGTCACCTGCTTTTCGCCACCACGAGTCCAGACGATCGCGAGACCCTGGGGAACGAGGTAGTTACGTGCGTAACCGTTCTTGACGTCGACGATGTCGCCGGCGGTACCGAGGCCAGAAACCTCGTGAGTGAGAATGAGCTTAGCCATCTGAATATCTCCTAACGGCCAGCGCCGGCGTAGGGGAGAAGTGCCATCTCGCGTGCGTTCTTGACTGCACGAGCGATGAGACGCTGCTCCTGGACCGAAACTCCCGTGATGCGGCGCGAACGAATCTTGCCACGCTCCGAGACGAACTTGCGAAGAGTCGCAACGTCCTTGTAGTCGATTACATCGACGCGAATTGCTTTTGCGGGGGGAAGCGCCTTTGCGCCCTTCCCGACGCGGGGCTTACGGCGATCGCCGGTTGCCTTTCCTGCCATGTTGTATTCCTTACGTCAAAAATTAGTGGTTAGAACGGAGTTTCGTCCGCGGGAGGTTCGGCCTGTCCCCAGGGGTCCTTCTCCACTGCGGGAGCGGCCCACTGGTCTCCGCCGGTCGGCTGCGACCAGTCAGAGCTGGACGAACCGGCGCTGGAGCTTCCGCCTGCGGCGCGCGTGATGGACGCGGTCGCGTAACGGAGCGAGGGGCCGATTTCGTCAACCTCGAGCTCGATCGAGGTGCGCTTTTCGCCCTCTTTCGTCTCGTACGAACGCTGACGGAGGCGACCGGTCGCGACGACGCGAGCGCCCTTCGTCAAAGACCCGGCTACGTGCTCGGCGAATTCACGCCACACGCTGGCACGAAGGAAGAGCGGCTCGCCGTCTTTCCATTCGTTCGACGCACGGTCAAACGTGCGCGGGGTCGAGGCGATCGTGAAGTTCGCAACGGCAACTCCGTTCTGCGTGAAACGCAGTTCGGGGTCAGCGGTGAGGTTTCCGATAACCGTGATGATCGTGTCGTTAGCCATAGTGACTACTCGGCAGCCTTCGCGATACGAGCAACGGCCTCATCGGCACGAAGCACCTTGGTACGCATGACCGATTCCGAGAGACGGAGCTGACGCTCGAGCTCAACGGTGGTCGCGGGCTCCGCAGTGAAGTTCACGACGGCGTAGACGCCTTCGCTCTTCTTCTGGATTTCGTAGGCCAGACGACGACGTCCCCACAGGTCAACGTTGTCAATCGTTCCGCCGTTTGCGGTGATGACGCCAAGGAACTTGTCGAGCGTCGGTTGAACAGTGCGGTCATCAACCTCGGGGTTGAGGATCACCATCAGTTCATAAGGATGCATAAATAACCCACCTCCTCTGGACTCAGCGGCTACAGACTTTCTGCAGCAGGAGGGTATTGCTTCCATTCGTTGCCACGAGGGCAACCTGTCAAGAATAGCCCAGTGGCGCGGTTAAGCCAAGTCGCGGCCGGCAGCCCAGGCACGCAGGCGCGCCTCGGCCTCGGTTTCGCCCAGCGGACCTTCGTCGAGTCTCAGTTCGAGCAGGTAGTTCCACGCCTCGCCGACAGTTCGGCTGGGGCCGATTCCGAGAATCGCCATGATCTGTTCGCCGTCGAGGTCGGGGCGGATCGCGTCGATCTCCTCGCGTTCACGGATTTCGGCAATCCGTCGCTCGAGGTCGTCGTACGCGGTTCCCATCGCCGCGAGTCGGCGTTCGTTTCGAGTCGTCACGTCACTTCGGACGAGGATGTGCAGGCGCGCGAGTTCCTCGCCCGCATCCCTGACATAACGGCGAATGGCCGCATCTGTCCACGCCCCCTCGCTATATCCGAAGAAGCGCAAGTGAAGTCGAATGAGGTTCGTGGTTCGGGAAATCGTTTCGTTGTCGAATCGAAGCTCGACGAGTCGCTTCTTGGCCATGCGAGCGCCGACAACATCGTGCCCATAGAACGTCACCGTCTTGGACGGCTTGTCGAACGAGCGCGTCGCGGGCTTGCCGATGTCGTGCAACAACGCCGCGAGTCGGCCGATGATGTCCGGCTCGGCACCGGGGTTTCGCTCCTTCTCGAGCGCAATCGATTTCGACAGCACCTTGAGCGAGTGCTCGTAGACGTCTTTGTGGCGCCCGTGCTCGTCGTGCTCGCGCACGAGGGCGGGCAATTCAGGCAAGACGATGTCACACAGCCCAGACTCGACGAGCAGTCGAATTCCCGGAACGGGGTCGTCCGCGGCGAGGGTCTTGATGAGTTCATCGCGAACGCGTTCAGCCGAAATCATGCGAATCGATTCGACCCGATCGCGAAGCGCGAGATCGGCCTCCGGAGCGAGCGTCATTCCCAATTGCGCCACGAAACGGGCCGCGCGCATCATGCGCAACGGGTCATCGGCAAAGGACACTTCGGCCGGGCTCGGTGTGCGCAAAATCCCTGCGGCCAAATCTGCGAATCCGTTGGACGGGTCAACCAGAGTCATCCCGGGAAGCGTCAGCGCCATCGCGTTGACGGTGAAGTCGCGGCGAAGCAGGTCGTCATCAATACGCGTGCCGAAGGCGACTGAGGGCTTGCGCGTCTCGCGGTCGTATTCGTCGGCACGATACGTCGTGACTTCAATCCGCTCGCCCTCGACCATCGCGCCGATTGTGCCGAAATCTCGTCCCACATCCCACGTCGCCGTCGCGATGGGTGCGAAAATCTTCAGCATCTCGTCGGGAGTCGCGTTCGTCGTGAAATCGAGGTCATTCACAGGGCGGCCAAGGAATGCGTCACGAACCGGACCGCCAACGAGGGCGAGTTCCTTGCCCGCTGCATCGAAGGCGGCGGTCAACCGTGCGACGGCGGGACTCGCGGCCAGAGCCGTGAGTCGTGCCATGGCCTCCACCACGCTCTCCATGAGTACAAAGTCTAGACTGAGGGGCATGTCGTCGGCCGTGAAAATGCGTGCTGCCGCGCTTCGAATCCTCGGCGCGGTAGCGGCGGCACTGACACTCGTCGGGTTCGGCGTCACCGATTCCCGAGCCGACGCGACACAACCGACTTCACCCGCACCGGTCGCTGTACTTGTCCCGATCATTGCGGACGCCGGGGACGGACAGTTCCTTTCGGCAGACGACATCGCCGCCGAAACCGCTCCCGACGGTGACTGGTCCCTCCTGGTGAGTGCAGCGCAGCGATACAACCTCACCGTGGCGCTCGATTCGCGAATCATCGCGAGCATCGCGGCACTGGGCGATTCGGCGCCCGAGTCAGCCCGCACCTGGAACGAGGCCGTCACGGCTCTCGACCCCATCGTCCTTCCCTGGGGAAACGCGGACGTATGGGCTCTGACGAACTCGATCCATCACCAGTTCACCGCTGAACAGTTCGGCGCACTCGCAGGAATCGACCCGTCGACTCTCGTCCCGTGGCCGAGTGGGAACGTCGTGTTACCGGATTCCCTCGGTGTCACCGAGTCCCGCGGATTCGCGCAATTTCTCGGATTCGACGACCAATTTGTTGGAGGCATCAACGCCATCGCGTCGCGCACGCTCGGCGAAGCGGTAGCTCCCGGTTCGACGGCGCCCATCGCCGACGCGGTCGCCGCCATTCGTTCGGAAGCAGTGGTTGGCTCCAGCATCGCCCTCCCCGCGGATCCCTCTCAGCTCGATGCGACACGGGCGAGTGCCGTCCTTGCCGCACTGTTCGGTAACGGTCAATCATCATTCACGGTTTCGCCATTGCGCGTGACCGTGGGCGGGGTCACCCGATCAATCCATCACGTCGTTGAACAGCCCAGCCTTCTCAACTCAGTACTTGGACAATTCACTCGCGACGAAGAGCGTGCCGCCGCAATCAGCGACGAACCCGCCGCCTTCATGGCAAATCGTGTTCGTGAACTCGCTGTCATCACCCGTGACCTGACAAGCGCGGATTTCGAGCCGGCGGCAGAGCGGTTCATCGCCAACAACCATTGGGTCGGCGATGTCGTATCGATTTCGATTGCCAGTGAGTACACGGTTCTGTCCAACTCGGCGGATGTCCCCATCAGTATCAGCAACAGCTCGAACGCAACCGTGTCCGTGTCAGTTAACGTTCGATCGACTTCCGGAATTGTCCAGGTGGATGTGCCCAGCCAGGCAATCACCATCGAACCCCGATCGAACGTTCGCATCACCGTCCCGATGACCGTCGTGGCAAACGGCCGCACATCACTTGTCGCGACGCTCGTCGACCCCGACGGTAACGCGATCGGTTCTCCCGTGTCCTTCCCCATCGTCGTCCAGGCCCAGTGGGAAATCGTGACCGTCGTCGTGTTCTTCGGTAGCGTCGTCGTCATCATGACCATCGGAATCATCCGCACGATTCGCCGACGTCGAGCACTCGCATGAGCATCGGCCGTTCGAGCCTGCTCCTCGCGTCGGGAACGATCGTGTCCCGGATGTTGGGTTTCGTCAACGCCGTGGTTTTGGCGCGAACACTCGGTCTCGTGGGTTCCGGTGCCGACGCCTTCGCGCTGGCCAATCAACTTCCGAACAACATCTACGCCATCGTCGCCGGTGGCGTGCTGTCCGCTGTTCTCGTCCCGCACATCGTCAAGTCGGGTTTGAATTCAGACGGCGGCGCGAACTACATCAACAAGTTGCTCACACTCGGAATCACCCTTTTCGGACTTGTCGCGGTGCTCGCGACGATCGCCGCTCCCCTGTTTGTTGGTCTTTACGCCCAACAGAGTGCCGGCGCGGGCGAGCTCGGCTTTACCGCGAACGACATCAACCTCGCCATCGCTTTCGCGTGGTGGTGTCTTCCGCAGGTCTTCTTTTATGCGGTGTACAGCCTGCTCGGTGAAGTTCTCAACGCCAAGGGGTTGTTCGGTCCGTTCACGTGGGCTCCGGTTCTCAACAACATCGTCGCAATCGGCGGAATGCTCTGGCTCGGCGCCGTATTCAGTGGTTCGGTTTCCCTCGCGACCGACTGGACCGGGGGCGACATCGCGATTCTCGCCGGTTCCGCAACCGCTGGCGTCGCCGCACAGGCGCTGATTCTTTTCGCGTTCCTCGGTCGAGCGGGGATTCGCTTCCGCCCCGACTTCCGCTTCCGCGGTGTCGGACTGGAAGAAACCGGCAAGGTTGCGGCGTGGACGCTGGGGATGATCCTCGTCACCCAATTGGCTGGAATCGTCCAAAGCAACATCGCCTCGCTCGCCACCACCAACGGCGACCCCGGGCTCGCGGTCCTTCGATTCGGCTGGCTCGTCTTCATGCTTCCGCATTCGGTGGTCACGGTTTCGCTCGCCACTGCCTACTTCACGCGAATGAGCACCGACGTCCGCGACGGAAACTGGACCAACCTGTCCGTCGATATCCGTCAGTCACTCGCCCGAGTCGGGCTCTTCATGGTTCTCGCGAGCGCCGGCCTGTGGGTCACCGCGCCGTATGTCGCTCAGGTCTTCGACGAATCGACGGCGAGCGGTTTGGCCGCCGTCATTTCGCTCTACGCCGTCGGTCTCGTTCCCTTCGGAATCGTGTTCGTTCTGCAGCGCGTCTTCTACGCTCTGGGCGACACTCGCACTCCGTTCCTAGTGCAGCTCGTTCAGGCGGCAACGTTCGCGGGGATCGCGCTGTGGGTCGGCACCGGCGGTACGGCAACGGTCGCGACCGGGCTCGCCACCGCGATGAGCGTCTCGACCTGGGTTCAGACTTTTGTGATGGGCGCGTTGCTTCACCGTCGGTTGGGCAAACTTTTCGATCGAACGGAAATCGCCTCGCTCGCGACCTTCGTGCTCGCGGTAATTCCGTCAATTGCGTTGGGCCTGCTCGTTTCCCGAATCGCCCACACCGTGCTCGTCGCCGAGTGGGGAACTTCGATTCTTGAGGCAATCGTCACTGCCGGACTCGTTGCCGCGACCATGGGAGTCACCTACATTGCCGCGTTGCTCGCGCTTCGCAATGACACCGCGACCAGCGTCGTCGCGCCCCTACGAAATCGCGGGAACAACCGCGCCTAGACTGAACTTCTGATTGTCGAGAGAAGGAAACACAGTGCGCGATCTTGTCATCATCGGTTCGGGACCGGCCGGTTACACCGCTGCTATCTATGGTGCGCGCGCCGAGTTGAAGCCGCTCGTCATCGCATCGAGCGTCGCAATGGGTGGCGACTTGATGACAACGACCGAAGTCGACAACTTCCCCGGCTTCCCTCAGGGCGTTATGGGACCCGAACTCATGATGAACATGCAGGCACAGGCAGAACGCTTCGGCGCCGAAATGGTCTTTGATGACGCAACAAAGCTTGAACTCGCCGGGCCCGTAAAGAAAATCACGCTCGGAAACGGTGACGTCATCGAGGCCAAGACCGTGGTTCTTGCGATGGGTAGTGAATACCGCAAGCTCGGTCTCGCCGACGAAGCTCGACTGTCCGGTTTTGGTGTCTCGTGGTGCGCGACCTGCGACGGTGCGTTCTATCGCAACCGCGCCGTTGCCGTCATCGGTGGCGGTGACTCGGCGATGGAGGAGGCGACGTTCCTCACGCGCTTCGCGGACACCGTGTACATCGTCCACCGTTCGGACACGTTCCGTGCGTCGCCCGCGATGCTCGCCCGCGCACAGGCAGACCCCAAAATTCAGTTCATCACGAACGCGAAGGTTACCGGCGTCCTCGGCGGCGAGACGGTTGCCGGAATCACGCTGGAAAACGCGGACGGCTCGACACGCGTGCTCGACGTCGAAGGCTTGTTCATCGCGATCGGGTCTGACCCGCGCACGTCACTCGTCGCCGATCAGGTTGACCTGACCGCCGAGGGAAACATCGCGGTCGAGGGCCGTTCGTCGCAGACATCACTCCCCGGGGTATTCGCTGCGGGAGACATCATCGACCCGACGTACCGCCAAGCAATCGTCGCCGCGGGTTCGGGAGCGGTCGCGGCGCTCGATGCCCAACATTTCCTTGAATCCAACGCTCACTGACGCTCGATAGACTGTTCCTCTACCCGTTGAGAGGACAATCATGAGCGCCGCCCGCGACGTCACCGACGCAACATTCGCAGCCGAGGTCTTGCAGAACGACAAGCCCGTCATCGTTGACTTTTGGGCGCCCTGGTGTGGCCCGTGCCGCGCGGTCTCGCCGATTCTTGATGCAATTGCCGAAGCGCACGCCGACAAGATCGACATCGTCAAGCTCAACGTGGATGACTTCCCCGACCTCGCCGCCGAGTACAACATCATGAACATCCCCGCAATGAAGGTCTTCAAGGGCGGCGAAGTTGTCAAGACGGTCGTCGGCGCCAAGCCTCGCCCCGCACTCGAGCAGGACCTCGCCGAGTTCATCGGATAACACCGGCCGTCCATGACTAGCGATCTTGGCGGCACCACACTCGACGACTGGCGTGACCACTACGCGGCACGCACCGCCGGATTGAGTGTTTCTGAAGTGCGCGCACTGTTCGCAGTCGCCTCTCGACCCGAGGTTGTTTCGCTCGCCGGCGGAATGCCTGCGGTTTCGGCTCTTCCCCTTGAACTGATTAGTGATTCCGTTCAGCGCGTGATGGCCGACGCAGGTCCGACTGCCCTGCAATACGGTTCGGGGCAGGGACTTCCGGTCTTACGCGAACAGATTCTGGAAATATGCGCGCTGGAAGGCATCGACGCGAGCGCGAACAACATCGTCGTGACCACTGGTTCACAACAGGCACTTGACCTCATTACCAAGTTGTTTATCGACGAGGGCGATGTCGTTTTCGTCGAAAGCCCGTCGTATCTCGGTGCCCTCGGAATTTTCCGCTCGTATCAGGCGGACGTTCAGCACGTTGAGACTGACGAAGACGGGATGATCCCCGAGGCTCTCGAGGCGGCAATCGACGCCTCCAAGCGCGACGGCAAAGCGATGAAGTTCCTGTACCTCATCCCGAACTTCAATAACCCGTCAGGTGTGACGCTGTCGGCCGAGCGTCGCCCGCGATTGATCGAGATTGCCAAGCGCAACCACATCCTCATCATCGAAGACAATCCTTACGGGTTGCTGTGGTTCGACCAGCCTGCGCCAGCCGCGATGCGATCGATCGAAGAAGACGGGATCGTGTATCTCGGTTCGTTCTCGAAAACCTTTGCGCCCGGTTTTCGCGTGGGTTGGGCGCTGGCCCCGCACGCGATCCGGGAGAAGCTCGTGCTCGCCTCTGAGTCAGCAATCCTGTGTCCCAGTTCCATGACCCAGCACATCATTAGCGACTATTTCGCCCGTGCCGACTGGAAAGCACAGATAAATACCTTCCGCGGCATATATCGAGACCGTCGCGACGCACTGCTCGGTGCGTTGGATGAATTCCTTCCCGATTTCCACCGCACCGAGCCCAACGGTGGCTTCTATGTCTGGCTGACGCTTCCCGAATTTCTCGATTCGAAGGGAATGCTCCCCCGTGCGGTGACCGAACTCGTTGCGTACACGCCGGGCACCGCGTTCTATGCGAACGGCGGCGGTCGCGACAAGATCCGTCTCGCGTTCTGTTACCCGACCCCCGAAACCATTCACGAGGGTGTTCGTCGACTGGCTGACGTGATTCGTCAAGAAACCGAGCTGTTTGACACGTTCCAACCCCCCGCGCGAAGCACGGGGACGGATGCTCACTTCCAAAGCCCACCGCCGGACCTCGCCTAAGGAGTCTCGATGAACGCACAGCCCACTGTCCTCGTCCTTGCCGGAGGCATCTCTCACGAGCGTGAGATCTCGCTCACCTCGGGACGCCTGCTCGCCGAGTCGCTCAGTCGCCATGGACTCAACGCAACGGTTCGCGATTCCGATGCAAGCCTTGTCCCGTTCCTCAGCTCTACCCGTCCCGACGTGGTGTGGCCGGTGCTTCACGGAGCGAGTGGCGAGGACGGTTCCCTTCTCGGGATTCTCGAGGCGTTGAAGATACCCTTCGTGGGGTCAAGCGCTGAAGCAACGCGATTGGCGTGGGACAAGCCGTCCGCGAAGACCGTTGTTTCACGTGCGGGAATTGCAACTCCCGCGTCGCTGACCCTGACACGGGACGCATTCCGAGAACTCGGCGCCGACGGTGTTCTCAGCGTGATCGAATCAGATTTCGGTTTCCCCGTCGCCGTCAAGCCGGCTCGGGGTGGGTCCGCCCAGGGCGTCAGTCTTGTCGCTTCAGTTGACTCGCTACGCACCGCACTCGTTCACGCCTACACCTACAGTGACATCGCGATTATCGAGCGTCAAGTTGTCGGTACTGAGGTGTGCGTCACCGTTATCGACAACGGTGACGGCACGCACCGCGCGCTTCCGGTTGTCGAGATCGAACCGCTCAGCGGCTTCTATGGTTTCGAAGAACGGTACAACGC
>JAHEDU010000018.1 GCA_024641015.1 Micrococcales bacterium | reverse complement strand
ACAAGAACGAGAGCCGAAGGACCTTCATCGTGGATTCTCGGTAACCCTCGGTGACTGCACCGATTCGCGGTCCCTGACGCCGTTCGCGACCGAAGAGCATCAGCGTCGACAGCCCTCCGACAATTTCACTGAACCCGGCGGACAAACGAGACAATGCAGTCCATTGGGCCATTTGGGTGGCTTGGGTTGTGCGACCAATCAACACCATGAAAAGCGGGATGAGTGGAATTGTGATCGCAACCGCCAGACCACTCAACGGGTCGATGAGGGCTATCGCGACGACGACAATCGGGGTGAACACCATCGCGGCGACGACCGATGGAAGGAAAGACACGACGTACGTGGAGACGGCGTCGACGCCGGTGGTCAGCAGGTTCGCCGTCTCAGCGGAATGTGTCGTGGAAATTGATCGAAAGGATGCCAGCGCCCGAGACCGCAATTCCGAGGTCACCCGATTGCCCGACCAAATCGCCATCGCGTCGATCCCCCACTGAGCGGCGACCATCATTCCGAGGCCGATGCCGGCGACCTCCAGGTCAGTCGGAACAGACCATCCGATGAGCGAAGACACCGCGAACGCGAGGCCGAAGGTGAAAGCGATGACCCCCGCTGCACGAATTGTCGATAGCACGGCACCGGCTGCCAGAAAGTTCCTTGCAGCCGGTGCGTAGCGCACAAGTCGTGCGTCAAATGGTTTCAGAACTAACTCACCGGAATCATCTCGCGGGTTACTCGCTTGCGGAACACCCAGAACGTCCAGCCCTGATAGGCGAGGACGAGGGGCATCGCGAACGCTGCGACCCAGGTCATGACGGTAAGCGTATACGGACTGCTCGATGCGTTCTCAATTGTCAACGAGTAGGAAGGATCCGTCGAAGACGGCATGACGTTCGGGAACAGGGCGCTGAGGATCGTCAGCAACGCGAAGGCGATTGTCAGAGCCATGGCGATGAACGCTGAACCGTCCCGTCCGAGGCGCACCATGATGATGGCCGCGACAAGCGCGAGAGCTGTCAGTCCGGCGAAAGCGATGATGAAACCGACGTGAGCAATGGTGACGTGCTGCAGAACGGTCCACAATAGCCAACCGCCACCGACGGGAACGGCGACGAGCCCGACGATTGTGGCGAGCGAACGGGCACGTTCGCGGATTTCACCCGTCGTCTTCAGCGCGAGGTAGATCAGCCCGTGCATGAAGAACAGCGCGAGAGTCACCACACCGCCCAGCAAGCCGTACGGGTTGAGGAGCGTCAACAGGTTTCCGGTGAAGTTCCCGTCCGCGTCAATCGGCACACCCTGAATGATGTTCGCGAATGCGACGCCCCACAGCAATGCGGGAACGACCGACCCGATCATGATGAACGTGTCGAACAGTCCGGTCCACTTCGCTCCGTGCCCCTTGTGGCGGTACTCGAACGAGACACCGCGCAGAATCAAGCTGGCGAGGATGAGCAATAGCGCAAGGTAGAAGCCACTGAACAAGGTCGCGTACCACAGCGGGAACGCGGCGAACAGGGAAGCACCGCCGACGATCACCCAGGTTTCGTTGAGGTCCCAGATGGGGCCGATCGTGTTGATGACAACACGACGTTCCTGGTCGTTGCGGGTGACGAACGGCAGGCTCATTCCGACACCGAAGTCGAAGCCGTCGAGGATGAAGTAGCCGATGAAGAGGAATCCAACGATTCCGAACCAGAGGTAGTTGAGGTCCATGTCGATAACTCCTAGTAGACCGTGGCGAGCTTCGCCGGGTCGATTGTCTTTCTGTCTCCGAGTTCAGCCCATTCGTCGGGGCCTTCCTTTGCGGCCTTGATGATGAGGCGATATTCGATGACCGCGAGTACGCCATAGATGAGGGTGAAGACGACGAGTGACGTCAGCACCTCCCAGCCGGTGACGTACGGGGAAACACCGTCTTCGGTCTTCATCAGCCCGAACACGAGCCATGGCTGGCGCCCCATTTCGGCGAAGGTCCAGCCGACGAGCGACGCAAGCATGGGGATGGGGGCCGTCCACATAGCGACCTTCCAGATCCACGCGGCTTGCCTGCGTCCGGCTCGTGTTACCCACAAGACGGCGGTTGACACGAGAGCAGCGAAAATCCCGAGCCCAATCATCCAACGGAACGACCAGTACGTGAGCCAGATGATGGGCATGTAATCCCCTACGCCGTAAAGGTCGGAGTATTGCGCCTGGAGGTCGTTTAGTCCTTCGACAGTACCGTTCAGTGTGTGTGTCGACAGCAACGACAGCAAAGCTGGAATGCGGAGCGAGAATATCTCGCTCGAACCGTCAGGAGTGCCCCACGAGAAGATCGAAAACGACGCGCTCGATGTAGTCTCGTACAACGCTTCCGCGGCCGCCATCTTCATGGGCTGTGCGATTGTCATCGCCAATGACAACCCGTCACCAGTGAGGAACGTGCCTGCGAAGGCGATGATGTTGGCAAATGCGCCAAATTTCAGCGCGGAGCGCATTGTGTCGATGTGATTGCCCTTCGACAGGTGGTAGGCGGCAACGGCAACCATGACCGTGCCCGCGAACATGATGCTGGCGACGATTGTGTGCGGGAACGCGTTGAGTGCAATCGGGTTGAACAGAACCGCCCCGATGTCGTTCAACTCTGCGCGGCCAGTTTCGGGGTTGAGTTCGTATCCGACCGGGTTTTGCATCCACGAGTTCGCCGCGATGATGAAGTAGGCCGAGAGGGACACCGCGGCAGTCGTCAACCAGATACTCGCGAGGTGCATACGAGCGCTGAGTTTGTCCCAACCAAAAATCCAGACACCGATGAAAGTGGCTTCAAGGAAGAATGCGAAAAGTCCCTCCATGGCGAGGGGCGCGCCGAATACGTCACCGACGAAACGAGAGTACTCGGACCAGTTCATCCCAAATTGGAATTCCTGAGTGATACCCGTGACAACGCCGATCGCGAAGTTGATCAGGAAGATTTTCCCGAAAAGACGAGTGAGGTGCAGGTAGTGCACCTTTCCGGTGTTGTACCAGGCGGTCTGAAGAATTGCGACGAGCAACGACATACCGATTGTCAACGGGACGAAGAGGAAGTGGTAGAGCGTGGTGAGCCCGAATTGCCAGCGGGCGAGTAATAGAGGGTCAAGCCAGTCAATCATTCTGGTGCTCCTTTCGATGGCACTTTAACGTTAGGGACCGAACAACCTTGCCGGTATGAGCATTTAGTCCTCCATTTCGATGGATACGCTGGAGCCATGAACGAGGTGCTCGCATGGTTTCTTGGCGGAGTCGAGTCAATTGATCCCGTTCTTCGAACGCTCTTCGCTGGATTCGCTGTCCTCCTCGAGACGAGCGTCCTCATCGGACTCGTCATTCCCGGTGACAGTGTCGTCCTCGTTGCCTCTACCGGCGTCGGTACAACTCTCGAATACTGGATGCTCATCGTCGCCATTGTGGTTGGCGCGCTCATCGGCGAATCAATCGGTTTCTACCTGGGCAAGACCTTCGGTCCCGCAATTCAGCACTCGCGACTGGGCAAGCTAGTCGGACACAAGAACTGGGTTGCCGCGGAGAAGTTTCTCGACCACCGTGGCGGCTGGGCCGTCTTTGTGTCGCGCTTCCTCCCGGTGCTGCACTCGATCGTCCCGCTGACCGCGGGGATCATCGGTATGGAATACCGCCGGTTCATCGCGTGGACCGCTCCGGCTTGTGTTGTGTGGGCGGCCCTTTACGTTTCCGTTGGTCACTCAGCGGCACTGAGCTTCGAAGCGTTGAGCGACAGCCTGCACTTCGCCGGATACATCTTTGCGGGAGTCGTACTACTGTTCGTCGTCGTCATGACTCTCGTCAAGAAGGCGCTTCACAAGTTCGCTCACGACGAGCGCGATTCCGCGAAGTAGTTAGCGGAGGTTAGCGGCGACGGTCGACGTTGCTGCGCGAGCGGCGTCGATGAACGCCGAGTCACCCTTGTCGGATACGGCGAAGGCACGGGCGAGAAGCGCGTCCATCAGGACAAATCCGTTTTCGAGTGCCTGAATGTTCTGTTCCGTGGCCTTGATGCCGAAGTCAGCTTCGAAACGTGCAGCGAGCATTTCGCACGAACGGCGCGACGCGGTGGCTGCGTCGATCGGACGGATGTCGAGGACATCGCCCATGCGAAGCGAACGGAAACCGGTCTCGGTGCGGAAGAGACCCAAGTATGCGTCAAAGAGAACGGAGATGGCGTCAGCTGCCGACTTCGGCTTCGCGGCGTCGAGTGCATCGCGGAACGCGAAGGTGGTGCGCTCGTAGTTGCGGGTCGCGAGCGACTTGAGCAGGACGATGCGGTCAATGAAGTAGCGGTAGACGGTTCCGATGGAAGCGCCCGCCTGCTTTGCGACGGCGGCGGTCGTCAGTTCCTCGTACCCGTTCTTCTGGATGAGCGCGGCGGCCGCGTCAAGAAGAGCGGTGAGGCGAAGGTTGCTTCGCGCCTGAACCGGAGCGGAGCGGAGCAAATCGGAATCGAGAAGCATCTCGCTGGTGGTGATTGTGTGAGCCACTGGGGCCATCCTTGCATAGTAATTGCGAACGAATTGTGGTGAAATCCGAAGGTCTAACGAGTGTGGGTCCGCTAGTTATGAAAAGTGTAAGAACAAAGTATTAACTTATACAACTACCGAAAGAAACGTCGTGTTTACCCACAGGATAGATTAGAACGCGTGCCTGTGAAACCCACCCCGAACACGCGAATCCATCGACTCGCGCGTGTCGAAGATTGGTTTGTTGCACAGCGCGCACGAATTTCGGTGAAAACGGGGCACGTCCCCACCGTGATCGGTTTCCGCGGGTTTGGCACGACGGAACGGGTTCGAATCCTGGCGCGGATCCTGTTCGTTCACCCCGACCCTTCGACTCGAAAGGTTCGCAAGGTCGTCCGAGGCTGGCGCGCCTTCACAAGCGTCCCGGTCGTCAACCACAAGGTTCGAGTGACCATCGGCGAACGTTCGTTCACCGTGGTGAGCGACCGCGGCGGTGTCATCGACACCGAAATTGAAGTGGCGCTCGCCCCCGGTTGGCACGACATCGAAATGCACGCCGGCGACGACAGCGGGTGGACGCAGGCCGAGGTGCTTGTTGTCCCTCCTACTACCCGCGTCGGGATTGTCAGCGACATCGACGACACCGTGATGGTGACGTACCTCCCCCGCCTGTTCCTCGCTGCGTGGAACACGTTCGTGTTGGACGAGAACGCACGTCGCCCGGTTCCGGGGATGCCCGTGTTGCTCAACAAGATCGCGGCGAATTACGAGGACGCCCCGACGGTGTATCTGTCGACCGGCCCGTGGAACGTTGCCCCGACGCTCGAACGCTTCCTGTCCCGCCACATGTACCCCAAGGGGCCGCTGCTCTTGACCGACTGGGGTGCGACACCCGAGCGTGCGTTCCGCAGCGGCCGCGAGCACAAGTCATCGAGCCTCGAGCGACTCGCACGCGACTTCCCCGACGTGAAGTGGGTTCTCGTCGGCGATGACGGACAGCACGACGAAACCATCTACGGCAAGTTCGCACAGGACTTCCCCGACCACGTGCTCGCGGTCGCGATTCGTCGCCTGTCGACACCCGAGGCGGTGCTTGCGGGCGCTCGACTCAAGCACCCCACCCCGACTCCTGGAGTGCCGTGGGTGTATGGGCACAATGGCGCCGAACTTGCAGAGCAGCTGCGATACCTCGGGCTCCTCGGCGGAACCCTGCGCCACTAGTTCTACGAGTCGAAAACGACCGTACGTGAACCGTTCGGGAACACGCGGTCTTCGGCGTGAAGACGAACCGCACGAGCGAGTACCCTGCGCTCGACGTCGCGACCAATCGACACGAGTTGCTCGGCGCTGTGGTGGTGACCGACTCGAACGACGTCCTGTTCGATGATGGGACCTTCATCAAGGTCAGCTGTCACATAGTGCGCGGTGGCACCGATCAGCTTCACGCCGCGGTCGTACGCCTGGTGATAGGGCTTCGCGCCCTTGAATCCGGGCAGGAACGAGTGGTGAATGTTGATGATTCGGCCCGAGTACTTATCGCAGAACGAGTCGCTGAGTACCTGCATGTAACGGGCAAGCACGATGAACTCGGCGTCCGTTTCCGCGATGATGCGTTCGAGTTCTGCCTCGGCGTCACCCTTACCGTCAGCGGTGACCGGCACTTCCCAGAACGGCAGGTTCACGTGGTCGGCCAACGGACGAAGTGCCCCGTGGTTGCTGACGACTCCGACGAGGTCGGCACCGAGCTCGCCCGCTTCCCACTGATAGAGCAATTCGCGGAGGCAGTGATCGGCGGTTGTCACAATGACGAGTGCACGACGCTTGACCTGCACGGGACGCACGGTCACGACGGGTTCAAGGTGCCCAAGATTGGCGTGAAGTGCCGCTTCCAGTGCGGCTTCCGTATTCGCCGGGACCTGGACTTCCATGCGCAACGAGAACGAGTTGCTGGGCTGGTCCCAGAACTGCGCCGAATCGACGATGTTTCCCGAAACTTCGACGACCGTGTCTGCAACAGCCTTAACGATTCCGCGCTGATCGGTGCAGCGCAGGGTCACGATGAGGTTGTCGGTCATCCCGCGAGTTTATCGCGAACGAGCGGGACAACTCGGGTCGCGTACAGCTCGATCGAAGACATCAACTGCGCGTGCGGCATCGGACCGTTCGCAAACTTGAGATCGAAGCGCGAAGCACCGACCGATGTCACCGCGTGGACGATCTTGTTCGCAACGGTCTCGGGGCTTCCCGCGTACACCGAACCGTGCATCGCCTCGTTGAGGAAGTGCTCCTTCGACATCGGCGCCCAGCCACGTTCGCGACCGATTCGACCGAATCCCGCGAGGTAGTTCGGCCACAATTCCTCAAGCGCCTGTTCGTCCGTCTCGGCGACATGACCAGGCGAGTGAATCGACACGGGCAGTTCGGGGCGACCGAAAGCCTCAAGTTGGTCGCGATAGAGCTTTGCGAACGGAGCAAATCGAGCAGCGTCTCCGCCGATGATCGCCAACGCCATCGGGATTCCGAGTCGAGCAGCTCGGACGACCGACTCGGGGCTTCCGCCGACGCCAACGCGCAGACCGATTCGACCTTTTTCCGTCTTGGGGTAAACCTCTTGATCCGTCAGCGACGCGCGGGTTCGACCCGACCACGTGAC
The DNA here is from genome assembly GCA_024641015.1 of Micrococcales bacterium. Taxonomy (GTDB): domain Bacteria; phylum Actinomycetota; class Actinomycetes; order Actinomycetales; family Microbacteriaceae; genus MWH-TA3. Next base: position 9,007 of record JAHEDU010000018.1, on the reverse strand, counting down.
GGGTCCTTCCTCGAGAAGCTTGACGAGAAGCTCGAGCTTCTCCTCGAACAGCACGTGGTAATCCGCGAGTTCATAGCCGAACAGCGGGAACGATTCAGTAAAGCTTCCGCGACCGGCGGTGATTTCCGCGCGACCGTTCGACAACGCGTCGATCGTCGAAAAGCGCTGGAACACGCGAACGGGGTCGTCGCTCGAGAGAACCGTGACACCGGTTCCCAGCGTGATTCGCGACGTTCGAGTGGCGATTCCAGCCAGGACGCTGTCGGGAGCGGAGACCGCGAAGTCGTCTCGGTGATGTTCACCGATGTTGAACGCGTGCAGTCCCAGTTCGTCGGCAAGAACCGCCTGCTCGACGATGTTGCGAATCACCTGACCGGCGGTCTCGGGGGTTCCGTCGAGTTTGTCGTTCATGTCCCCGAAGGTGTCGAGTCCGAAGAGCAGTTCTGCAGGGTTTGTCATGGTTTCTTTCGTTGTGGTCGTTACGGCTGAAGTCGTTCGACGGTCCAGCCGTCGGGGGTGCGAAGGTACACAATTCGATCGTGCATTCGGTTGGATCGACCCTTCCAGAATTCGATTCGAGTCGGAACAATGCGATACCCGCCCCAGTGCGGCGGACGTGGCACTTCTCCGTCGCCCGCAAAGCGCTGCTCGGCGTCGGCGAACTGCTGTTCCAGCGCGTCGCGCGAGTCAATCGGCTTGGACTGTTCGCTCGCCCACGCGGCAACTTGTGAACCTCGAGGACGCGACGCGAAATAATCCGTTGACTCCTCCGGTGACACCTTCGTCGCGCTTCCTTCAATGATCACCTGGCGGTGCATCGCGTACCACCCGAAGACGGCGGTCACGTGGTTGTCTCCGTCGAGAGCGTGCCCCTTGCGCGAAAGGTAGTTGGTCGCGAAGAGGAACCCTTCGTCAAGGCCTTTGAGAAGAACCGTGCGCGCGGTCGGACGGCCGTCGTCATCGATCGTGCCGAGGACGAAAGCGTTCGGTTCGTAGATCGGAAATGCTTCCGCTTCGGTCAGCCATTCGGCGAACTGCGCCAGTGGATCGGCGACCATGTGTGATTCGTGCAACGGAATTGAACCGTAATCCTCGTGTCGCGAGAGCGAATCCATGCCCCCATTCTGGCACTTACTTTCCGTACGTCAGACGCGCAGCCTCTTCGAGATGTCAGAGGCCGTCACTCTCAGTGCCGACACCACGGCATCGTCGATGCCACGCGACTCGTCAAACGTCAGAGCGAGGGCCGCAATTGGCCAACCCACGCGATCCACAATTGCGACTGCGACCGACGCAAGTCCAGCGGTCACGTCCCCGTGTTCCGTGGCGAATCCGCGCGAACGAGTTTCGCGCAGCTCTTCGCGCAGTTCGCGCCTGGTCATCGTTGCGTCGCCTCGGCGACCAATCGCCGCGTCGTCGGGATACAACGCGAGGAATTGCTCGCGGGACAATTGCGCGAGCATTGAGCGTCCACTCGCCGTGAGGTGAGCGGGAAGTCGAACACCAACGTCGGTCACGAGCGAGGGCTTGCCCGCTGCGCGTTCCTCGACCACGTACACAACGTCTCGACCGTTCAAGACTGCGAGATGGCCGTTTTCACCGACTGCGTCAACCAGCTTCGACACGAGAGGACGCCCGACGAGCGTGAGCGGTTGTTGTCGTAGATAGCCCGTGCCGAGGTCGTGAGCGGCAACACCGAGCGCCCAGCGCCGGTCGCCGCTGACCACAAATCCGTGATCGGACAGTGTCGCGAGCAGGTGGTACGTCGTCGAACGTGGGATACCGAGCGCGGTCGCAATGGTCGCAGCCGGAACGGACGCGCGCTGTCGTGCCAAGTAACCCAGAATCGCCAAAGTTTGGTCCGCGGCGGGGACTTTAACTTTGTCTGGCATACCAGACAGTTTAGTCCGTCCACGCCTCCCCGCACAGTGCTCGAAACGGTGTAATCGAAACATGACCGTCACGCTTGGAATCGGACCACTCGCCCACCACGACCTCATCGCCATCGCGCGATTCGACGAGGCCATCGAACTCGACCCTGTCGCTGTCGACGCCGTCGCGGCTACCCGCGTCGCGATCGATGCCCTGGCGAACGATCCCGAACCGCACTATGGAATTTCCACGGGCTTCGGCGCTTTGGCCACGCAGTTCATCCCCGACGACCTGCGAGTGCAGTTGCAGAAGTCGTTGGTTCGCTCACACGCCGCCGGCAGCGGTGCCGAAGTGGAGCGCGAAGTCATCCGTGCGCTGATGGCTCAACGTTTGTCGACGTTGATGACCGCACGGACCGGTGTTCGACCGGTCGTCGTCGAAACATACGCCGCGATGCTCAATGCGGGAATCACCCCCATCGTGCGCGAATACGGTTCACTCGGTTGCTCGGGCGACCTTGCGCCCCTGTCGCACTGCGCTCTGGCGTTGATGGGCGAGGGTGATGTGCGAGACGCCCACGGCACGGTAACGACGGCCGCCGAGGCTTTCGCCGCCGCCCGAATCGAACCCGTCGAACTGCGTGAAAAGGAAGGCCTCGCGCTCATCAACGGAACCGACGGGATGACGGGAATGCTCGTTCTCGCGATTCACGACCTCCGTCACCTCCTTCGGGTTGCGGACATTGCCGTGGCGCTGTCGCTCGAGGGACTTCGCGGAAACGCTGCGGTCTTTGCCGACGACCTTCAGGAACTTCGCCCCCACCCCGGTCAGCGCGCTTCGGCGTCGAACATCCGTGCGCTCCTCCACGGAAGCGAGCTAGTTCACGGCGAACGCGACACGGACACCGTGCGCACCCAGGACGCCTACTCGCTTCGTTGCTCGCCACAGGTGCACGGCGCCGCCCGAGACACCGTCGACCACGCTTTCCGCGTCGCGTCGCACGAACTCAACTCGTCGATCGACAACCCCGTCGTCACCCACGACTACCGCGTCGAGTCCAACGGCAACTTCCACGGCGCCCCCGTCGCGTACGTGCTCGACTTCCTCGCCATCGCCGTCGCCGACGTCGCCAGCATGAGCGAGCGTCGCACCGACCGCTTCCTCGACAAGTCCCGCAACTTCGGATTGCCTCCGTTCCTCGCGGACCGCGCAGGCGTCGACAGCGGTCTCATGATCGCCCAGTACACGGCCGCCGGAATCGTCAGTGAACTCAAGCGTCTGGCCGTCCCCGCATCGGTCGACTCGATTCCGTCGTCAGCGATGCAGGAAGACCACGTGTCGATGGGCTGGGCCGCAGGTCGCAAGCTGCGCACCGCGATCGACGGACTGTCGCGTGTACTCGCCATCGAAATCCTCACGGCCTGCCGCGGCATCGCACTTCGCTCGGTGTCCCCGTCACCCGCCAACCGACCCGTCGTTGACATCGTCAACGGAGTCACTGGCGGCCCCGGCCCCGACCGTTTCCTCTCCCCCGCCATCGAGGCCGTCGTTGACCTCGTTCAGTCGGGTCGCATTTTGTCCACCACCGAAGCCGTCACCGGCGCACTCGATTAGAAGGAGCAACTCATGGCTGTAATCCCCGTCGGCGGATCCGTCCCCGGACACGAATCGCGCACAGTTCGCGCTGCACGCGGAAGCGAAATCTCGACCAAGCACTGGACGACCGAGGCCGCCAAGCGCATGCTCATGAACAACCTTGACCCCGATGTCGCCGAGCGCCCCGAGGACCTCGTTGTCTACGGTGGCACCGGTCGCGCTGCGCGCAACTGGCTCGCGTTCGACGCAATCGTCAAGGCGCTCGACACGCTCGACCCGAACGAGACCCTGCTCGTCCAGTCGGGAAAGCCCGTTGGAATCTTCACGACTCACGAGTGGGCGCCACGCGTGCTCATCGCGAACTCGAACCTCGTGGGCGACTGGGCGAACTGGCCCGAGTTCCGCAAGCTGGAAGCCGAAGGACTCACGATGTACGGCCAGATGACGGCCGGTTCGTGGATCTACATCGGAAGCCAGGGAATCCTCCAGGGAACGTATGAAACGTTTGGCGCAGTCGCCCGCGAGAAGTTCAACGGTACCCTCGCCGGAACGGTGACACTGACCGGTGGTTGCGGAGGAATGGGTGGCGCACAGCCGCTCGCCGTCACGTTGAATGACGGCGCCGTCCTCATCGTCGACGTTGACGCCGATCGCATCAAGCGTCGCGTCGACCACGGTTACCTCGACGAAATGACTCACGACCTTGATGACGCTCTCGAGCGTGTGCTGGCCGCCAAGGCTGAGCGCCGCCCGCTGTCCGTTGGGCTCGTCGGAAACGCGGCAACGGTCTTCACCGAGATCCTCGAGCGTGGTGTGCACATGGACATCGTCACCGACCAGACGAGCGCGCACGACCCGCTGTCGTACCTGCCCGAAGACGAGTCGGTCGAGTCGTGGCTGGCCGATGCCGCCGCCGACCCCGAGAAGTTCACGCTTCACGCTCGTGCCGCGATGGCCAAGCAGGTCAAGGCGATGGTCGAGTTCCAGGACCGCGGTTCCGTTGTCTTCGATTACGGCAACTCGATCCGTCGCGAAGCGGAACTGGGCGGTTACGACCGCGCGTTCGAGTTCCCCGGATTCGTCCCCGCGTACATCCGCCCGCTCTTCGCCGAAGGCAAGGGACCGTTCCGTTGGGTTGCCCTGTCGGGAGACCCAGCTGACATTGCCGCCACCGACAAGGCGATTCTCGAGCTCTTCCCGGAAGACGAACACCTCAAGCGCTGGATCGAGAAAGCCGGCGAGAAGGTCCACTTCGAGGGACTGCCCGCTCGAATCTGTTGGCTCGGCTACAAGGAACGACACCTTGCCGGTCTTCGATTCAACGAGATGGTCAAGAACGGGGAGGTGTCGGCTCCGATCGTCATCGGCCGCGATCACCTCGACTCGGGATCGGTTGCATCGCCTTACCGCGAGACCGAATCGATGCTCGACGGTTCTGACGCAATTGCTGACTGGCCGCTCCTCAACGCCCTCCTCAACACCGCGAGTGGCGCGACCTGGGTGTCACTCCACCACGGTGGCGGTGTTGGCATCGGCCGTTCGATCCACTGCGGTCAGGTCCTCGTGGTCGACGGTACCGACCTCGCGGCCGAGAAGGTCTCGCGCGTCCTCGTGAATGACCCCGGAACCGGTGTCATGCGTCACGTCGACGCGGGTTACGACCGCGCTGCCGAGGTGGCACGCGAACGCGGTTTGCGCGTGCCCATGTGGGAAGTCGACGCCTAGGCTGACTGCATGACCACCCAGCTTCGCAACATCGGGGAGCTCGTCACGAACGACCCCGAATGGGGCGGACGTTACGGGATCATCACCGACGCTGCGGTCGAATACGACGAGGGTGTCATTACCTGGGTCGGCACCGAAATGCAGGCACGAGTTCGCCGGGCGGACCAAGTCGTCGATGTCGAGGGTCGTGCCGTCATTCCGGCATTCGTCGACTCACACACACACCTCATCTTCGCCGGGGATCGTTCCGCCGAGTTCGAATCGCGCATGAAGGGAACCGCGTACGCCGCGGGCGGCATCAATTCCACCGTCCTGGCAACGCGAGAAGCTTCCGATGAGGAGTTGCGCGAACTCGTCGAGGCGCGCGTCGAGGAAATGCACAACCAGGGCACGGGAACCGTCGAGATCAAGACTGGCTACGGGCTGACCGTCGATCACGAAGCGCGACTGGCGCGAATCGCCCGTGAATTCGCCGAGGACGTCACGTTCCTCGGCGGACATGTCGTTCCCCCAGAGTTCGCCGACGATTCAGACGCTTATGTTGACCTCGTGTGTGGCGCCATGTTGGACGCCGTCGCACCTTTCGCCAAGTGGATTGATGTGTTTGCCGAAGAAGGCGCGTTCACGGTCGCGCAATCGCGCCGCATTCTCGAGGCCGGAATGATGGCGGGGTTGCGTCCGCGAATTCATGCCGCACAACTCGGTCCCAGTGACTCGGTTCGAATGGCCGTGTCGATGGGTGCGACGAGCATCGACCACGGCACCTTCCTGTCCGACAGCGACATCGACCTGCTCGCAAACTCGGATGCCGTTGTGACGCTGCTTCCCGGTGCCGAGTTTTCGACCAAACAGCCCTACCCCGACGCTCGTCGACTGATCGATGCGGGGGTACAGATCGCCATCGCGACCAACTGCAACCCCGGGTCGTCGTACACGACGTCGATGGCGTTCTGTATCGCGCTGGCGGTACGCGAAATGGGTCTCACCACCGCCGAGGCACTGTGGGCAGCGACCGCGGGAGGCGCAAAAGCCCTCGACCGCGACGATGTCGGAACAATTCGTGTCGGCGCACAGGCGAAGCTCGTCGAATTGAACGCCCCCAGCCACGTTCACCTGGCGTATCGCCCCGGCGTAAACCTTGTCCGTCGAATGACGTTCTAACGCTCGAGAACGCCCGCTAAGGCCTCGAGAACACACAACGCGGTTAGTCGGACGGTTCGACCGTCTGCGGAGTCCTGAGCAGCGTCTACCTCGGCAAGGTCGATGGAGCGCACGGCATCGGATCCGGCGAACCGGCGGGCGAACCGGCGCATTTCGTAAGCCGTGAATCCGCCAGGAATTGAGGCCGGACAAGCAGGCGCAACACTTCGGTCGCAGGCGTCGATGTCGAGGTCGACGTGGATCGGGCCACCAGCACCGCCCGCGATTGCCAGTGCCTCGGCGACTACCGCGTCGACGCCACGGCGCTCGACGTCATCACGAGTAATGACGGTCACTCCCCACGCCTGAACCTGCTCGATGTAGTCGACCGAGTTGGCGAATTCCGCGATCCCGATCTGCACGATTCGCGACGGGTCGAGCCCGAACTCGTCAACCAGTCGACGGACGGGTGAGCCGTTACTGCGACCGTGGCGAACGTCGAGGTGGGCATCGACAGTGATGAGCCCGGCGGTTGACGCCTCGTCGCCCCACGCACCAACGGCGACGGGAACGGTCAACGCATTGTCACCGCCAATGGCGACGAGAAGTCGTGCACGTGCGGCCGCGGCTCGAATGGCCTCAATTGCACCCGCTTCATCACCGTCGGGATCGACGATGTCCCCGAAGTCTGCCCGTTCGAGAGAGTCGGCACTGCGGGCACCGCTGGGCTCGAGGGACATCTCGGAATATCGGGGCAAAACGTCGCGCACGGCCGCCGGGGTTAGGTTCGTCGAACCAGGCGTTATCGACGTAGAAAACGTCGGGACACCGATAATCCCGAAGTCGACACGCTTCGCGTCAGAAGTCCAGGCGCCCGCGCGCGGCCACAGAGGGTCGTGATGCAGGGCCATGTGCAGTCCTTAGAACGCGTTTTCTCCGGTCAATGCACGACCGACAACCAGCGCGTGCACCTCGTCAGTTCCTTCATACGTGCGAACCGACTCGAGGTTCATCATATGGCGCATGAGCGGGTATTCGGCGGTCACGCCGTCGCCACCGAGGATGGAACGAACGGTGCTGACGATCTTCACCGCTTCACGGACGTTGTTGAGCTTGCCGACCGAAATCTGTTCAACCTGAAGGTTGCCCGAGTCCTTCAGCTTGCCGATGTGGTGCGAGAGCAGAACACCCTTTTCGTATTCGAGGAATGCGTCGGCGAGCTTGGTCTGAGTGATTTGTGTGCGTGACAGCGGGCGACCGAACAATTCGCGCTTCGCCGCGAAGTCGATGGCAACATCAATCGACGCACGAGCAGCGCCCATGACGCCCCAGATGATGCCGTAACGGGCCTCGGTGAGGCACTTGAACGGCGAACCGAGACCGGCAGCGTTCGGAAGACGAAGAGATTCGGGAACGCGAACGTTGACGAGGTCGATGTGGCACTGGATCGACGCGCGCATCGACAGCTTTCCCGCAATCGGGGTTGCCGTGTATCCAGGAGTGTCGGTGGGGACGATGAATCCGCGAACGCCATCTTCCGTCATCGCCCAGATGATGGCGAGGTCGGCGATGTTCGCGATACCGATCCATCGCTTGGCACCGTTGATGACCCACGAGTCGCCGTCCTTGACGGCCGTGGTGAGCATGTTTGCGGGATCGCTACCGCCGTGAGGCTCGGTCAACCCGAAGCAGCCGGCCTTTTCGCCGCGCGCCATCGGGGGCAGGAATTCGTTCTTCTGTTCTTCCGAACCAAACTTCGCAATCGCCGACATGGCGAGGGATCCGAGAACAGAGACGTGTGTGCGCCAAGACGTGTCAATTGCTTCGAGTTCGTAGCAGACAAGTCCGTACTCGACCGCACTGGCGCCGGCGCAGCCGTAGCCCTCGATGTGCATGCCCAGCATCCCCAAGTCACCCATTTCGCCGATGAGTTCGTCGCGAAGTCGCTGGATCTCGAAATCTTCGTCAATCTCGGGAGCAATCCGCTCCACCGAGAATTTGCGGGCCTTGTCGCGCCAGGCGAGTTCCTTTGCGGTGAAGAGGGCGTCAAACCCCATGACATCTTCGGTCTTCGAGAATCCGGTCATGATTGCTCCTTCGTGCATCCGCAATTACTCTACTCCTGCAGGATTTACTCCGCGCCTATTTCCAGGTCTTGCCCCACGACGAGAGCGCTTCGAGGACGGGCGACAAAGCCTCCCCCTTGGGCGTCAGCGAGTATTCAACGAGCGGAGGGCGGGCATCGGTGACGTCGCGGCGAACGATTCCGGCAGCTTCGAGCTCGCGCAAGCGTTCGGTCAACAGGCGATCGGATAGCCCGGGAACGGCATTCCGAATATCGCAGGCGTGGTTTGCGCCGCCGAGCATGACGGAGACGATTGCGCCCGTCCAGCGCTTTCCGATGAGTTCGATCGATTCGTGCAACTCGCTGCACACCTCGTCGACCGGCGCGACACGCTCGTTCATCAGACCTCCCATTTGCAATCGATTCTAGTTTAGAGTACTTTCAGTAAGTCACTTACTTTTAGTAAGCCAGAACTCATCAAAGGAAATAACATGGAAAACACTGACCTCGGTCTTTTGGTCCTGCGCCTCGCCGTCGGACTCATCATCGCTCCCCACGGAGCACAGAAGCTGTTCGGCTGGTTCGGCGGATACGGCATCAAGGGCACCG
>JAHEDU010000016.1 GCA_024641015.1 Micrococcales bacterium | reverse complement strand
ACAACATAGTTGGGTGTGGCGATGAACTTGAGGTCGACGCTTTCAGCCCCGCATTGGCGGAATATTGGTGGTACCGCACTGCTGATGGAGATGCTGTCTCGAAGGCCTGGCCAAATGTCAACCTCGCTCTGGACGCAGGTCACTACACGCTTGTCTACGCGACTTATGAAACTCTGACGAGTGACGACTGGGCTGCTGGCGACGACGGGTACTTTACGTGGGACCCGACTCCCCAAATCATCACCACTGAGCTGTGGGGGCCGGAGGGCGGCGCCGAGCTAGCGTATTCGGCACTCGCATCGACCGGTGTCGACCCCTCGTTCGGTCTCTGGACCGGACTGGCACTTGCCGGAACGGGTGTGGCGATCACCGTCGCACGCCGCCGTGCACAGCGCGCATAATCGGATAAACTTTCCACACAACAACCCCCTCGAAGAAGGAAGACAATGATTGACGTTCGTCGCGCATTGCGCACCGCCTTTGCAGCTGTTGCAGTTGTGCTGTTCCCCCTCGCAGCTGTGGCCCCCGCTTCGGCAACGCCCCTCGATTTCTCGGTCGCAGAAATCAACTGCAACGACTACGACCCTTACGAGAACAGCTGGGCAAACTACCCGCTCGTCGACACCACTTCGGTGACCGTGACTCTCACCGATTGTGGTGACTTCTACCTTTACGACGAGAGCGACACGACTAATGCATCAGTCGATGGCACCGATTTGACGTCGGGAACGGCAGTAGTGCTCAACTCGCCTTCTGAGACGTTGGACATCACTGGCGAAGTTGATGTCAACCTTGCGTACCAAGACGGTAACTTCTTCACTTTCCACTTCTACAACCCCGACACACTTCCCGACCCTGACTCGGGCGTCTTCCTCGGTGCCGGCTCACAGGTCATCGGTTCCTCGCCCGCGCAGTTCACCGTTCCGGGAGACCCTGAGGCAGCCGTCGACCTCGGTGACGGAGATGGCTGTGGCTTCGTTTCCGGTGACCACGCCTACACCGCGCAGAAGATCACGGTGACAAAGGCTGGCACGTACACCTTCCGTGTAGTCAGCACCGATCCTCAATCAAGCCTCCTGCAGCCTGGTGCGGCATACACGCCCACCGAAGACACGTTCCTCATGATTGCTGGTGAGTTCGACGACACTGACCCGGCAGCATCGACTTTCGCTTGTGACGATGACCTTCAGGGTGAAACCATTGACGGCACAGACCACTACGACCACGCGTACTTCACCACAGACGGCGACCTGTACCACAACCGCCAGCCTTACCTGGTGACGGACCTTCAGCCCGGCAACTACACCCTGGTCTTCACCTTCTGGGGACACATCTCGAGCGCAAACTGGGATGACGGTACGTCGAACTATGGGGACTGGACTCCGACCGACGCCACGTTCAACTTCGACGTCTGGGGACCCGAAGGCGGCGCACAGCTCGTCGACGAGTACGCTCTTGCGTCGACCGGTGTCGACCCCTCGTTCGGGCTCTGGACCGGACTGGCACTTGCCGGAACGGGCGTGGCGATCACCGTCGCACGCCGCCGTGCACAGCGCGCCTAGCAACTAACTGCAGCGGGGCTGCGGGCTACTTCGGTAGTTCGTAGCCCCGCTACTTTTTTCCGAAACCCAGCTTTCGCGCATTTTCGCGAACGGTAGTTCCCTTCGGATCAACGTCAGCGTCATCGCGCTGCGCAATTTGCTTGGTAACGTGCAGATTCAAATCGGCGAGGACCTCGGCGAGGGCTTCAGCGCTAAAGGGTTCACGGGCTGAAATCCACGAAGGCCATTCGGTTGGCAATGCAACAACGTCAATCCTGCGAAGCCAATTGTCAGACTTGCCCAATAGCAACCACCACGGAAGGTAGGACTCCCATCGCGCGAAATCCCGCGCGTGCCCAGCGAGCATCTCCGTCTGGCCGGCCGTCTGCCTCTCGATAAATGCCTCGAGGTCACCCGCGTGGTTGATCACGTTCAACCCGGCCCGACTAGCCGAGGGGCCTCGCTGAATCGCAAACCAGCTCGCCACACCAATCAGCGCCAGAGTGAAATAGATCCCAAATGCTGCGATGTCGAAAAGGCCAAGGCCAAGAACTAGACAACCGAACGCAGCTACAACACTGACCACGTTGAGTACGTGCAACAAATTTCGGAACCACTTCAGCGCGGTCAGACCGGTCTCATCGTTGAGGTCCCTGAAATGCGCCTCCACGCGCTTGATTCCCTCAAGAATTACGTCACTGCGCGCCCAGGAAAGAGCATATCGAAGCGTCGACTTCCGATAGGTCTTGACAAACAATCCGATCAGTTCGCGTTCGGCGCTGTCGGCCTCGGTCGTTGATTCCCGAAACTGGATTTCGAAGCCGCGAACTCCATCCGTTCGAGTTCCCGCGTGAACCACTGCATATCCACGAATAGCAAGGTCCAACATCACGGCATATCCTGTCCGAGTCTTCGCACCGATCAGAGCACCAACCTGTCCCACTCCATGTAAAGGGGTCTCGATTGTTGGGTTCGTTCGCCACCACGGAATCACCCTTTCGACAATAAGTCGCCACCCGACGCGAAGCCCGAGCAGCAGAATCGCGCCACCGCCAAACACCCAGAACAGGATTAGCCAATCATTGCCCCACCAATTCGCGTTACCCGTGTTGAAAGTGCCCATGTCGAAGCCGAGCCGGTGGTACGACCGTACCGCTTCGTTCATGTCCTCGTCCGAACTGGTCACGCGAAGCCAACTTCCGTCTGCTGCGCGGTTACAGACCGCAGGGTATTCACAGGGATCTGACGTGAAATGTGGAGCAAGCTCGGGGGAAATGTGCCACATCACGGACGTGTGTCTGGTCAGGGTGTAAAAGTCAGTTGCGGGATAGCGCCAGCTGACCCATTCCTTGCTCGTGACATCCATGTACCCGACAACCGTGTATGTGCTCTCGTAAATCACACGCCGAGTCGGGTCATCATCCGAAGGCGCCCGAATGGTCATCTGGTCAGATCCGGAACAACTTCGCTTGCCGCAAATCATGACGGGCCACACTACTTTGCTGTCGCCTGAAAGGATTCGAGCATTGTTGTTGAACAGCGCCCATTTCTCACCAAAGTCATCGCGACTTCGGAACATAAAGTCATTCATGTCAGTCGAGTCGGGGTTCCACTGAAGCGTTACCAGTTCGGTGACATGCATTCGCGGATAACCGAAAGCAGACTTCGATAAGTCGATTTCAACTTCATAGTTCTCGACGTAAGCGTCGTCGGGCATGTACTCGTTCCACAGATCGAGTTCGAAGTCGCTTGCCTGAGACGGGCCAGCTGAGACGATCGTTGCGAGAACGCCCAACAGGAATGACGCAAGGATTCGAAGGATGCGACGTTGCATTTCTACAGCGTAATTGATTGCCCGATGATTCGTCAGGTAGGCAACGAGAAGCCCTGTGCGCTGTCGACGAGAAGCCCGTCGGACAGAAGCCCCTCAAGAGCGAGGTCGCGTCGGGGCTGGTCCGGAACTGCGGTGGCGATGTCGGATGCGGTGACGTGCGGATTGTTACGGGCGAGCGCGAGGATCGCGCCACGCGCCTGACGGATCGAGCCCTCGTACTTCTTCTGTGGGGTGCGCGTTCGGCCTGCGTTGGCGGGGAACCCGGCCAGCGCCCACGCACAGTGCTCGGCGACGGGGCAATCGCCACAGAGGGGGCTACGAGCGGTACAGACAACCGCTCCCAGCTCCATGATGCCCGCATTCACCGCGACGGATTCCTTTGCCGAAGTCGGAAGAACGGATTCCATGAGGTCGATGTCGGCCTTCACACGTGGTGGCTCGGGCACGGCGATTCCCAGAACAGCACGTGCGAGCACGCGCCGAATGTTCGTGTCGACGACGGGCACTCGCTGACCGAAGGCGAATGCGGCAACCGCTCGCGCGGTGTACGAACCGATCCCGGGAAGCGATTCGAGCGCGTCAACGTCGGCGGGGACTTCTCCCCCGTACTCATCGCGGATGCGGACCGCGGCTGCGTGCAGGTTGAGCGCCCGGCGCGGATAACCCATGCGCCCCCAGGCCCGAACAACGTCGGCAGGGCTTGCGTTGGCCAGGTCCGTGGCGGTAGGCCAACGATCCATCCACTCGAGCCAGATCGGCGCGACACGGGCAACAGGCGTCTGCTGTGCCATCACTTCGGACAGCACAATCCCCCACGCTGAAGTCTCCGAGTCACGCCACGGCAACGGACGGGCGGTACGGCGGAACCAGCGCGCGACGGTGGTGACCAGTGCGCGCTCGCGTTCGCTATTTCGCGTCGTCATCCTCGTCTTCACGCGGGTGAACGTAAGGGTCTTCGTCACCGGCAAACTGCGCGCCGGAGGCTGCCTTTGCCACCTCGTCGTCGTGCATCTTCGCCTTGAGAAGCAGATCCTCGAGGTGTGCCGACGTTTCCGGAAGAGCGTCGAGAACGAACTCGAGCGACGGGGTGAGTCGGGCGGTGATGTTGCGGCCCACTTCCGAGCGCAACATCCCCGTCGCCGACTTCAACGCATCCCACGAGTCCTGGCGTTCCTGATCGGAGCCGTAGACCGTGAAAAAGATGGTCGCGTGCTGCAGGTCACCCGTCACACGCACGTCGGTGATGGTGACGAAGCCGAGGCGTTCGTCACGCATCCCCTTTTCAAGACGGCGGGCAACGATCTCTTTGATTCGTTCCGCCATCTTGCGAGCGCGATCCGGAGCTGACATTAGGCGCGGACCTTCTCCTTCATTTCGATGGTCTCAATCTCGTCGCCGAGCTGAATGTCGTTGTACTTGCCGAGGCCGATACCGCACTCGAAGTCGGTCTTGACTTCGGTGACGTCGTCCTTGAAGCGTCGCAACGACTCGATCGCCAGTCCGTCCGCGATGACGATGCCTTCGCGGATGACACGGGCTTTAGAGTTTCGGGTGATGGTTCCCGAGCGCACGATACAACCGGCGATGTTTCCGAGCTTCGACGAACGGAAGATTTCGCGGATTTCCGCGACACCGCTCTGAACCTCTTCGAATTCCGGCTTGAGCATTCCCTTGAGGCTCTGTTCGATTTCCTCGAGGGCGTTGTAGATGACGTTGTAGAAACGCACGTCCACGCCTTCACGCTGGGCACGCTCGCGCGCCTTGGTGTCGGGTCGAACGTTGAATCCGACGACGATCGCGTTGTCGATGGTAGCGAGGTTGATGTCGCTTTCCGTGATCGCACCAACACCGCGGTGGATGATGCGCAACTGCACGCTGTCGTCCACCTCGATCTTGAGGAGCGACTCTTCGAGCGCTTCGACCGCACCCGAAACATCACCCTTGAGGATGAGGTTGAGCGACTGGACCTTGCCGTCTTCGAGAGCCTTCGAGAAGTCTTCGAGCGAGATGCGCTTGCGTGCCTTGGCCAGCTGAGCATTGCGCTCGGCGGCTTCACGCTTTTCGGCGATCTGGCGGGCGGTGCGGTCGTCGTCGGTCACGATGAACGTGTCACCGGCGCGAGGAACCGACGAGAGACCCTGAACCTGAACCGGGCGGCTCGGGTAGGCCTCTTCGACCTTCTCGCCGTGCTCGTCCACCATCGCGCGGACGCGACCGTAGGCGGTTCCAGCGACGATGGCGTCACCGACGCGAAGAGTTCCCGACTGGATGAGGACGGTCGCAACAGAACCGCGTCCCTTGTCGAGCTTCGCTTCGATGGCGATACCGCGGGCGTCCTTGTTCGGGTTCGCAGTGAGGTCGAGGCCGGCGTCCGCGGTGAGCAGAACGGCGTCCAGAAGTTCGCGAACACCGTCACCCTTGAGCGCCGAGACGTTGACGAACATCGTGTCTCCGCCGTACTCCTCGGTGACGAGTCCGTACTCGGTGAGCTGCTGGCGCACCTTGTCCGGGTTCGCGCCTTCCTTGTCGACCTTGTTGACGGCGACGACAATCGGAACACCGGCGGCCTGGGCGTGGTTCAACGCTTCGATCGTCTGGGGCATGATTCCGTCGTCCGCCGCGACCACGAGGATCGCGATGTCGGTGACCTGAGCACCACGAGCACGCATGGCGGTGAACGCCTCGTGACCCGGGGTGTCGATGAAGGTGATGGCTCGTTCGATGCCTTCGTGTTCAGTCCAGACCTGGTACGCACCGATCGCCTGGGTGATTCCACCGGCTTCGCCGCCCGCAACGTCGGCGCGACGAATCGCGTCGAGAAGTCGGGTCTTACCGTGGTCGACGTGACCCATGACGGTGACGACGGGGGGACGAATGACGAGGTCGGCTTCGTCGTCCTCGGAGTCGAGGTCGATCGAGAACGATTCGAGAATTTCCTTGTCCTCGTCCTCGGGACTGACAATCTCGATCTTGTAACCGAGTTCCTGGCCGAGCACCTCGAAGGTTGCGCCGTCGAGCGACTCGGTTGCGGTCGCCATCTCGCCCAACTGGAAGAGGACTGTTACGAGGTTTCCGGGGGGAACCGGAATGCCCCACATCGTTTCGATCTTGTCGGCGAAGTCCGAGATGGACGAACCCTGACGAAGACGAATGACGGTTGCACCGTCGCCACGAGGAATCTTGACGCCGCCGAGCGACGGGGCCTCTCGCATTTCAAACTCTTGACGCTTCGTACGCTTCGACTTGCGGGCCTTGGACTTGCCACCACCCTTACCGAATGCACCAGCGGTGTTACCACCACGACCGCGACCACCCGAGGGGCCACCGCCGGGACGGCTGGGTCCGCCACCGGGACCACCAGGAGCGCCACCGGGACCGCCGGGGCGCTGGAAGCCACCGCCCGCGGGACGAGCGCCGGGAGCGCCGGTGCGGGACTGGAACGGAGCGTTGGGACGACCGGGACCGCCTGCGGGACGGCCGGGTCCACCCGTCGGGCGAGGACCGCCGACGGGACGCTGTGCGCCCGCGGTCATGAACGGGTTGTTACCCGGACGCGGAGGACGCGGCATCGCCGGTGCGGCCTGGAACGGGTTGTTCCCGCCCGGACGCGGCGGTGCGGTCGGCGCGGGGCCTTCCGGAGCGTCGGGGTTTGCGGGTGCAGCCGGCGCGGCGGGTGCCGCGGCCTGGGCTGCCGCTTCGGCTTCCGACGGAATCGTCGGCAGATCAACGTGAGCCGTGGTGCGCGGCTTAGCCGGAGCCTTGGCCGGTGCAGCCGCGGCTTCCTGGCGCTTGAGGCCATCCTTTTCGAGCGCCTCACGCAGCTTGCGGGCTACGGGCGGTTCGATCGTCGAAGAAGACGACTTAACGAATTCACCGAGACCACCGAGTTTCTCGATGACCTGCTTGCTTTCGATTCCGTACTCCGACGCAATCTCGTGTACGCGTGGTTTTCCAGCCACAATTCTCCTGTCCGGGGCGAACCCCCAAAACAGGGCACGCCACTAGTGCGAGGTACTCATTTCGAGCCGCTCATTAGTGGTCCATCAGCCTTCAACCTTTTCCGTGATGATGTGGGCGGTGAGCCCGCCTGTATCGAACGGTCCGCTTCGACGAAACGACCGAGCGAATCCTCCCCGCGAAATCGCGTTATTCACGCAATCCGTTGTGGGGTGGACCCACGCCCCGCGACCGGTCATTGTTGCCGTCGAATCGACGACCACGATGTTTCCGGTCAGGACGACTCTCAGGAGAGAGGCCCGATTATCGCGTGAGCGACAACCGATACAGGTTCTGACGGGTTCCATTCTACCCCGACAATTCCGCTACTCGTCCAGCAGGGTGTCGCTCTTCACGTCGATCTTGGCGCGAGTGAGCATTGCGGCGAGTCGAGCGTTCTGTCCGTCCTTACCGATCGCCAGCGAGAGCTGGTACTCGGGGACGTACGCGCGCACAGCGTTGGTGGCTTCGTCGACGAGAATCGCCTTCGTCACCTTGGCGGGCGACAGTGCGTGAGCGACGAATTCAGCCACGTTCGGCGAGTAGTCGACGATGTCGATCTTCTCGTCACCGAGTTCCTTGGACACGTTGCGAACACGGGCACCGAGCTCGCCGATAAATGCGCCCTTGGCATTGAAGCCGGGCTCGGTCGAGAAGACGGCGATCTTGGTGCGGTGACCCTGGTGGCGGGAAATCGCGGCGATCTTGACGAGACCCTGGCTGATTTCGGGAACTTCGAGTTCGAACAGACGGCGAACCAGGTCGGGATGGTGGCGACTAACTGTGATCGACGGGCCCTTGAGACCCTTCTTCACGTCCGTGATGACCACGCGGATGCGCTTGCCGTGGGCGTACTCCTCGCCCGCGACCTGCTCTGCCGACGGCATGACTGCTTCGAGGTTCTTGCCGATGAGCACCTGGACCATCTTCGAGTTCGACGACTGCTGGATGACACCCGAGATGAGGTCGCCCTTCTTGTGGCTGAACTCGCCGAGGATCTTCTCGTCGTCGATGGCACGGATGCGCTGCACGAGAACGCGCTTCGCCTCGTTCGCGGCGATGTACCCGAAATCGGTGTCGAGGACTTCCTCTTCACCGGTCAGTTCGTCGTCCTCGTTGTAGGTCGGCGTGAAAATCGTGATGTCGCCGGTCTTGCGGTCGAGAGTGGCGCGGGCACGCTTGTTGCCGTGCTCGTCCTCCATCTTGACGGGGGCCGGGCGATCACCGAGTTCTGCGGGTACCGGGGTGATGTGCTTCACATAGGCGCGCTCTACAGCGTCTTCCACAATGTCGACGAGTTCGTCGAACGGGATTTCCTTTTCCGCTTCAACATCGCGCAGATTCTTAATATCGATGTGCATTCGGTACCCCTATTCAGATGTCGGTATTCGGTTGTTGGCGCCCGGGTGGGAGCGCCGTACGATCTAGGTTAGCGAAACTCAGCCTATTTGGCGACTGACGTCAGCCAGGTGAGGGCTTCGGTGGCGGGCAATTCGTTGCGCTCGCCTGTGCGGCGGTCCCACACCTCGACCACGCCGTCGGCTGCGCCGCGGCCGGCAATCACGATGAGCGGAACGCCAATGAGCTCGGCGTCGCCGAACTTCACACCGGGCGAAACCTTCGGTCGGTCATCGAGGACGACCTCGAAACCTGCCGTTTCGAACTCGGCGGAGAGTCCTTCGGCCAGGGTGAGGGCTTCGTCGTCCTTGCCCGTCGCGACCACGTGAACGTGGAACGGGGCAACGTTGATCGGCCAAATGAGTCCGCGGTCGTCGTTGTTCGTTTCGGCGATGACCGCGAGAATGCGCGTGACGCCGATTCCGTACGACCCCATCGTGACGGTGACGAGCTTGCCGTTCTCGTCGAGGACCTGAAGTCCAAGCGCCTCGGCGTACTTGCGACCGAGCTGGAAAACGTGACCGATCTCCATTCCGCGGGCGGCGTGAATCGGACCGGACCCATCTGGAGCGGGGTCGCCGTCGCGAACCTCGGCGATGTCGGCGATGCCGTCGGCGGTGAAATCACGACCAGCGACGAGGTTGAAGACGTGCTTCTGGTCCTCGTTCGCCCCGGTCACCCACGACGTGCCCTCGACCACGCGAGGGTCGACGAGGAAGCGGATCTGGCTGGTCGACTTCTCACCGAGAACTGGGCCAGCGGCCGACCACGGGCCGATGTACCCCTTGACGAGAGCCTTGTTCTTGGCGAAGTCCGCGTCGGTGGCGGGTTCGACGGCGTTAGGCGAGAACCACGCCTCGGCGCGTTTCATGTCCACTTCGCGGTCACCCGGAACACCGACGACGACAAGTTCGCGGTCGCCCGTCGGGCTGGTCAGCGCGAGAACGACGTTCTTGAGCGTGTCCGCCGCGGTCCACGGGCGGTCGACGCGCGGGTGGCGATCGTTCGTCAGCGCAACGAGCGCGTCAATCGTCGGAGTGTTCGGCGAATCGAACACCGTCGCAACGGGCTGGCCGTCGATGGCAATGGCGTCCGGTGCGGGCGTGCGATACGCCTCGACGTTCGCTGCGTACCCGTTCGCCGACTGGACGAAGGTGTCCTCGCCGATCGGAGTCGGGTGCAGGAATTCTTCCGACTTGCTGCCACCCATTGCTCCGGCGTCCGCCGACACGATGACGTAGTCAAGGCCGAGGCGCTGGAAGATGCGCTCGTAGGCGTCGCGCTGTGCCTGGTACGAAACGCCCAGTCCCTCGTCGGTGTAGTCGAACGAGTAAGCATCCTTCATCGAGAATTCGCGGCCGCGCAGGAGGCCGGCGCGAGGACGAGCTTCGTCGCGGTACTTGTCTTGAATCTGGTAAATCGTGACGGGAAGGTCCTTGTACGACGAGTACAGGTCCTTGACGAGAAGCGTGAAGACCTCTTCGTGCGTCGGCGCGAGCAGGTAATCCGCGTCCTTGCGGTCCTTGAGGCGGAAAATTCCGTCGCCGTACTCGGTCCAGCGACCGGTCGCTTCGTACGGTTCGCGCGGCAACAGGGCCGGGAAGTGTACGTTCTGGGCGCCCGCGCGCTCCATCTCTTCGTGAATGATGTTCTCGACCTTGCGGCGAACCTTGAGGCCCAAAGGCAGCCACGCGAAGACACCGGGAGCCTGGCGGCGGATGTACCCCGCGCGCACGAGCAGGCGGTGCGACGTCACTTCCGCGTCGGAGGGGTCCTCGCGAAGCGTACGGACGAACAGCTGAGAAAGTCGGGTCACCACGCCTCAACCCTACCGTTCGAGAGGGTTAGGAGACGGTGACCTCGGGCGAACCAGTCGCGCTGGCGGGCATTTCCGCAGCAAGTCGGTTGGCCTCTTCGATGAGGGTCTTGACGATGTCGGCCTCGGGGACGGTCTTGATGACTTCACCCTTGACGAAGATCTGACCCTTGCCGTTGCCCGATGCGACGCCGAGGTCGGCTTCGCGAGCTTCACCCGGTCCGTTGACGACACAGCCCATGACGGCGACACGCAGCGGGACGGTCATTCCTTCGAGTCCCTTGGTGACGTCTTCGGCGAGCGTGTACACGTCGACCTGGGCGCGACCGCACGACGGGCAGGACACGATTTCCAGCTTGCGTTCGCGAAGGTTCAGCGATTCGAGGATCTTGAGTCCGACCTTGACTTCTTCCGCCGGCGGAGCCGAGAGCGAGACGCGGATGGTGTCACCGATGCCCTCGGCGAGGAGAATTCCGAACGCCGTCGCTGACTTAATGGTTCCCTGGAAGGCGGGGCCGGCTTCGGTGACGCCGAGGTGAAGCGGCCAGTCGCCGCGTTCGGCGAGTTGGCGGTATGCCTTGACCATGACGATCGGGTCATTGTGCTTGACCGAGATCTTGAAGTCGTGGAAGTCGTGCTCTTCGAACAGGCTGGCTTCCCAGACTGCTGATTCGACGAGCGCTTCGGCGGACGGGCGGCCGTACTTCTGCAGAAGGCGCGGGTCCAACGAGCCAGCATTGACGCCGATGCGAATCGCGACGCCGGCGTCCTTGGCGGCCTTGGCGATTTCGCCGACCTTGTCGTCAAACTGCTTGATGTTCCCGGGGTTCACGCGAACCGCGGCGCAGCCGGCGTCGATCGCCTGGAAGACGTACTTGGGCTGGAAGTGAATGTCCGCGATGACGGGGATCTGGCTCTTCTTCGCGATGATGTGAAGAACGTCAGCGTCGTCCTGTGTGGGAACGGCGACTCGGACGATGTCACAGCCCGACGCGGTGAGTTCCGCGATCTGCTGGAGTGTCCCGTTGATGTCGGTCGTCTTCGTCGTGGTCATCGACTGAACCGAAACCGGGGCGTCACCGCCGACCATGATCTTGCCGACCTTGATCTGGCGGGACTTACGGCGGGGCGCGAGGGTTTCGACCACTCGCGGAGTTCCAATGTTGACTGCAGCCACGTTGCCAGCGTACTCGCTATGGGCCGAGAGTAATCGGCTTGACGATGTCCGCGTAAATCAGGAGTGCGCTCATGGCGATGAGAAGTGCGGTGGCGACGACCGTAATCGGCACCAGTCGAGCGGTGTCGATGGGAGCGGGCGCCGGGCGACCGAACAGTTTCGCGACGCGCTGGCGGATCCAGTCGATGATGGCGACGGCGACGTGCCCGCCGTCAAGCGGCAACAGCGGGATGAGGTTAAAGACGAAGAGCGCGACGTTCAGCGATGCAACGATTCCGATCAGTGCCGAAATCCGCGCGACAACGTCGAGCCCGTCAAGGCTGGCGACTTCACCCGCGATGCGGCCGACTCCGACCACCGACACGGGACCGTTGGCGTCACGTTCCGCGCCGCCGAATGCCGCATCCCACACTTGTCCCATTCGCGACGGCAGGTCGACAATGATCTTTCCCACGTCAACGACGTTCGTTCCAAGGTTTGTCAGCGCAACCGCGGGCGACTGGGTTTGACGGGTGTATTCCGGGCCGATTCCCGCATAGCCAACCATCGCAGTCCTCCACGTGCCGTCGGGGTTCGTGATGACGTTCCCGGCGTCGTCGAATGCATAACGCTCCGCCTCGATCGGGGTGACGGTCAGCGTGATCTGCTTGCCCGCTCGTTCGACCACGAAGTCGATCGGCTGGTTCGCGTGGTCACGGATGACGGCGATCTGGCTTACCCAGTCGGTGAACGGAACACCGTCGATGGACACGATGTTGTCGCCCAGTTTGATGCCGGCGGCCTTGGCGGGGGCGACGGGGTCAGAATCGGTGCAGGTCTGGCTGGTGGCGGTGACGGGCCGAACGCAATCCGCGAGAGAGCCCACCGAAGTGCTGGCCGCCATGATCCCGATGCCCGAGAACAAGACGAGATACAGAACCGCAGCGATGAGGAGGTTCATGAACGGACCGCCGAGCATGGTGACGATTCGCTTCGCGGTTCCCAGCTTGTAGAACGTGCGGTTTTCGTCGGTGATGGTTTCGGCCGAGGCGTCGCGCGCGTCTTGGACGAGCGAGCGGAAGAGTTTGAAGCCGCGATTAGTCGACGCGGTGGGCGGATACATTCCCGACAGCGACACGTAGCCACCGAGCGGGATTGCCTTGATACCGAATTCGGTTTCACCAAACGTGCGGGACCACACGGTCGGACCGAAGCCGACCATGAACTTGCCAACGTAAACACCGAACTTACGGGCGGGATAGAAGTGCCCGAATTCGTGAAGGCCGATGGAGATGCCGATGCCGAGAGCGACCACGACAACACCCAGAATCGACAACAGAACGTCCATGGGTCAAGGGTACTCGCGGGCTCGGACGCGACCGACGCGGAGGGCTACTTGCTCAGGAACTTCATAGCCTCGGCGCGCGCCCAGGCGTCCGCGGCGAGTACCGATTCGAGGGTGATCGCGTCGGGTGCGGTGTGTTCGCCGACAACTCGCTCAATCGTCGACACGATGTCAAGGAAGCCGATCGCGCCCGAGTTGAAGGCGTCGACCGCAACCTCGTTCGCCGCGTTGTACACGGCGGGGAACGTTGCGCCGGCGACGCCGACCTGTCGTGCGAGTCGGATCGCGGGGAACACGTCCTCGTCGAGAGGCGCGAAGGTCCACTCGTGCGCCTTCGTCCAGTCGACCGGGGTTGTTGCGCCGGCGACGCGGTTCGGCCAGTCCAAACCGAGCGCAATCGGAAGGTGCATATCGGGCGGGGATGCCTGGGCGATGGTGGACCCGTCAACGAACTCGACCATCGAGTGAATGACGGACTGCGGGTGAACGGTCACCTCGATGCGGTCGAACGGAACGTCGAACAGCAGGTGCGCCTCGATGACCTCGAGCCCCTTGTTGACGAGCGTCGACGAGTTCGTCGTGATCACTGAGCCCATGTTCCAGGTCGGGTGCTTCGACGCCTGTTCGGGTGTGACGTCCTTGAGCTGTTCGCGCGAGTAGCCGCGGAACGGACCGCCACTTGCGGTGAGGACGAGCTTGGCGACCTCGGCGTGCGTTCCCGCGAGAAGGGACTGGGCGATCGCGGAATGTTCCGAGTCGACGGGGACGATTTGGCCGGGCGCCGCCGAGCGCGTCACCAGTTCCCCACCGATGATCAGCGATTCCTTGTTCGCCAGAGCGAGGGTCGCGTCGGTTTCGAGTGCAGCAAGAGTTGGCAACAGTCCGACGGCGCCCGTGATTCCGTTGAGAATCACGTCGGCTTCGTTCCAGCGGATCAGTTCGACGGCTTCTTCGGCGCCATAGGCGACCTCGGTCACGCCGAATTCGGCGGCCTGCGCCTCAGCAAGTTCACGGTTTCGACCGGCACCCAAACCGACGACACGGAACTTATCGGGGTTGTCACGGATGACGTCGAGCGCCTGGGTTCCGATTGACCCGGTGCTGCCGAGGACGATGACGTCCTTCATCGAACGACCTCGAATCCCTCGTCGAGCCAGGATTCGAAAATCGGACGGGTGCGATCAATCGTGAACTGCCCGAGAACACGCGTGCCGACATAGAGGACAGCGGTCTGGCCGGTGGCGACTCCGCTGAGCGGGTCGACGGGTCGAACCACGACCTCGCCCCCGATGTTCTCAGCGATGGCGGGCACGGGGTCGGCGTGTGCTCGAATCTGTACCTCGCACTCGAACCCGGCAAACCCGTCGTCAGTCGCAGTCGTGATTCCGCTGGTGACGGGGTCGTTGCCCGCCCACGAAAAACGCGCACCAGCAATTTCCACAACATCGAGCTTGTCCCGCGAACCCACAACAACCTGGTTCTCGGCCGGCTTGACCGTGACAACGAATCGCGGGCGGCCGTCCGCGGCGGGAACACCGAGGTTCAGTCCCTTGCGCTGCCCAACCGTGTAGGCCAAAGCGCCGTCGTGTTCACCAATCACATTGCCGTCGGTGTCGACGATCTCGCCCGGCTCCATCGGGATGCGCTCGGAGAGCCACCCGCGGGTGTCACCGTCCGAGATGAAACAAATGTCGTGGCTGTCCGGCTTGTTCGCGACGGAAAGCCCGCGGCGCTCGGCCTCGGCACGAACGAGATCCTTGGACGGTGTGTCACCGAGCGGGAACATCGCGTGACGCAACTGCTCGGTCGTCAAGACGCCGAGAACATAGGACTGGTCTTTCGCCCACGCGCTGGCGCGGTGAAGTTCGGGTGTGCCGTCCGCCGCCCACTCGACGTTGGCGTAGTGGCCGGTCGCAACCGCGTCAAAGCCGAGCTCGAGTGCGCGATCGAGAAGTGCTGCGAATTTGATTCGCTCGTTGCACCGCATGCAGGGGTTGGGGGTTCGACCAGCAGAATATTCGGCGATGAAGTCGTCGACGACAGCCTCGGTGAATTGTTCGCTGAAGTCCCACACGTAGAACGGGATTCCGAGAAGCCCGGCGGCTCGACGTGCATCGAGTGAATCCTCGATCGTGCAGCACCCGCGCGAACCGGAACGGAACAGACCCGGCATGCGCGAAAGCGCGAGGTGAACGCCCGTGACGTCGTGGCCGGCTTCGACCGCACGCGCAGCCGCGACCGCGGAGTCCACTCCGCCACTCATCGCCGCCAATACCTTCACGGCTTAAGTCTAGGCGCGCGGTCAGTGTGTGGTGCGGGCAACGATAGACGGCAACAGTTTCAGCACCGCGTCAATCTCGCCCTCTGAGTTCGTTAGCCCGAGCGTGAAGCGCAACGGACCTTCGCTGGCGTCGACGCCCATCGCGCGAAGAACGTGCGAGGACGACTGAACTCCCGCCTGGCAGGCGCTTCCCGCGCTGACAGAGTGACCGGCCTCGTCCAACAAGAACAGGGCGGACACTGAGTCGAGACCGGGAATCGTGACGTGGACGTTTCCGGGCGAACGGTTCGTCAGGTGTCCGCGAATGGTCGCCGTCGGAACGGCCGCGAGAATGCCGTTCGCCAATCGATCGCGCAGCGCGGTCAGTCGTGCCGCCTTGCCCTCGATGTCGGCGGTGGCAATTTCCGCAGCGAGCCCGGCCGCGAAAACCCCGGCCGCGTCGAGCGAACCACTGCGAAGTCGCTGCTGGGAGCCGCCATGAATCAGCGGGACGATCGGCGCGGTGCGCGAGACGGCGAGCGCCCCCACCCCCACCGGTCCTCCGACCTTGTGGGCCGAAACGGACAGCGCGGCGAGCCCGCTGTTGTGGAAGTCGATGGGCGTGTATCCGAGTGTGGCGACGGCGTCGAGGTGCACGGGTACTCCGTGGGCGTCGGCCGCGGCGACGATCTCGGCGACGGGTTGAATCGTTCCTACTTCGTTGTTCGTCCACAGCGTGGTGAACAGCGCAACGTCCGGTCCCAGTCTTGCGGCGAGGTCGTCGAGGTCAACCGTCCCGGCCTCGTCGACGCGCACGAATTCGATGATGGCGCCTTCCGCTTCGGCCAACCAGTGCAGCGCGTCGAGGGCGGCGTGGTGTTCGGCTTCGGTCGACAGGATTCGAGGCCGTGGCAGCGGTGCACCCGGTTCGCGCG
>JAHEDU010000073.1 GCA_024641015.1 Micrococcales bacterium | reverse complement strand
GCGCTCGAGGTACGGAATCCCTCCGCAATCTCGGCGACGGATGCTTCCTTGTTCGCCATGGTGCTCCTTGTGTGTTGGATATGGACCCGAACACCTCTGGCAAAGAAAAAACTCCGGCGCACGCGCACGGAGTGGGAACGGCTTTCGCCATGGAACTTCGTTTGCCTGCGCGGGACTTCACCTGGGTGAATCTTCGATCGGGGATTGCTCCTCGATGACCAGCGGTCTTCGGTTCGTTAACAGTAACAGCGCACGTTGCCGCTGCGCAAATCGTTCCTAGGTTGCGCGGGGCAGAGTGACGGTGAAGCGGGTGTTCCCCGGCTCGCTCTCGACAGCGATCGAGCCCTTGTGGGCGCGAACAAGTCCGTCAACAATCGCAAGGCCAAGACCGGTCGAGCCCGTCGCGCGCTGACGCGATGTATCGGCCCTGACAAACCGTTCGAACAGCGACTCACGGATGTCGGCGGGGATTCCGGGCCCGTTGTCGGCAACCACGATGACGACATCCTTCTCGGTCGCCGTCGCCGTCACCGAAACTGTCGTGCCCGCCGGAGTGTGGGTGCGTGCGTTTGCGAGCAGGTTCGTGAACACCTGGTGCAGTCGGTGCTTGTCTGCCATGACGGAAAGGCCTCGCGACGCCTTGACTGTCCACGTGTGGTCGGGCCCGGCGACCTGGGCGTCGTTGACGGCGTCTTTGAGAAGTTTGGCAACGTCGAGTTTGGTGACGTCGAGGTCACGACCCTCGTCTAGTCGTGCGAGGAGCAGAAGGTCTTCGACCAGTTCGGTCATGCGGATCGATTCGCTTTCGATTCGCGAAAGCGCGTGGCGAACGTCATCGCTGACATCCATGTTCAGTCGACGCGTGAGTTCGGAGTATCCACGGATCGCGGTGAGTGGCGTTCGTAGTTCGTGGCTTGCGTCCGAAACAAACTGTCGGACCTTGGCCTCGCTCGCGCGACGGGCGGTGAGTGCCTCGTCGACGTTGTCGAGCATGCGGTTGAACGCAGTTCCCAATTGGCCGACTTCGGTTTCGGGTTCGTCCACCTGGACGCGCTCGGTCAGAGCCACTTCACCCGACGCGAGCTGCATGCCTGAGATGCGCTGGGCGGTTTCACGCATTCGTTCGAGCGGGCGCATCGCGACGGTGACGCCCTTTCGCCCTGCGAGAATCACAAGACCGACGATGGCGATGACAAGCACAAGCTGGAAAGTAGCGATTCGCGAAACGGTCCGGTCGATCGCGGCGGTCGGCAAGCCCATCAACACGGTGGTGTCTCCGCGCTGTTCGAGGACGGCCATTCGATATTCACCCGAATGGTCGATGCGGACGGTTCGGATTCCTTCGCCCCAGCCGGTCTGCGGAATTCCCGCGAGTTGCGGTCCCGTGAAAGCTCGGGCGTTCGCCTCCGCGTTCAGGTACGTTGCCGAAATTGCACCGGTCGAGTTGAACGCAACCAACACTGTGCCGACGGCGGTTCCGGGTCCGTTGAGCGGTGATGTGAGGTCGCCGTCGTGGTCGTGATCGACAGAGTGCTGACGGTCCGTCGCCTGAATAAGTTCCTCGTCCAACTGCCCGACCATGTACGACCGAATTCCCACGAGGGTCGCGACGCCAATCGCAAGTCCCGCCAGTGCTGTCAGCACAGCGGTGACGGCAATGAGCCGTTTGCGAAGAGGCCAGGTCGTGAACATCGTTAGCTGGTCGGTCGAATCACGTATCCGACACCGCGGACGGTGTGGATGAGAGCGGGACCGAGAGTGTCGATCTTCTTGCGCAGGTACGAGATGTAGATCTCGACGATGGACGAGCGACCGCCGAAGTCGTACGACCAGACGCGGTCGAGGATCTGCGCCTTGGACAGGACGCGCTTGGGGTTGCGCATGAGGTAACGAAGCAGCTCGAACTCGGTCGCGGTGAGGTCGATACGGTTGTCTCCGCGGAAGACTTCGTATGTTTCTTCGTTGAGGACAAGGTCGCCAACACGGATCTCGGGGTCGTCCTTGACGGTTGCCGCCGACAGGGTGCGTCGAACGATTCCGCGAATTCGCGCGACGAGCTCTTCGATCGAGAACGGCTTGGTGACGTAGTCGTCGCCACCGGCTGTGAGCCCGGCGATGCGGTCTTTGACGTCATCCTTTGCGGTGAGGAAGAGGACAGGGACGTCGGTGCCGTCGGCGCGGATACGCTTCATCACTTCGAGGCCGTCGAAGTCGGGAAGCATGATGTCGAGGACGATGATGTCCGGGTCGAAATCGTGGGCGGCGGTCACGGCCTGCTGGCCGGATGCTGCGGTGCGCACCTCGAACTTTTCATATCGAAGAGCGAGTGCGACGAGGTCGGAAATCGATGACTCGTCGTCGACAACGAGTGCGCGAATCGGCTTGCCATCGGGCTTCACAAGTTCTGTGGTGTCGGTCGTCATAGTTCCAGTCTTATGACTTTCCTATGAAAATCCCTAACGAGGACAGAAATTGCGCTGAGAAAACGCAGAACGCCCGAGCCGAAGCCCGGGCGTTCTGAAGGTGTGATTTAGAGCGACGAGAGGTCGAGCGGGATGCCCGGACCGAAAGTCGTCGAGATCGACGCCTTCTGGATGTAGCGACCCTTCGCCGACGACGGCTTCAGACGCTGAACTTCGTCCATCGCTGCGCGGAAGTTGTCTCCGAGCTGCTCCTCCGAGAAGGACGCCTTGCCCACGATGAAGTGAACGTTAGCGTGCTTGTCGACGCGGAACTCGATCTTTCCGCCCTTGATGTCGGTGACAGCCTTGGCCGGGTCGGGGGTAACCGTTCCGGTCTTGGGGTTCGGCATGAGGTTACGGGGTCCGAGGACCTTACCGAGACGACCGACCTGACCCATGAGCTCGGGGGTCGCGACGGCTGCGTCGAACGCGGTGTAACCACCAGCAACCTTGTCGATGAGCTCGACGCCACCGACCTCGTCAGCACCAGCAGCGAGAGCTGCCTCTGCTGCGGGACCGGTTGCGAACACGATGACGCGAGCGGTCTTACCGGTGCCGTGAGGCAGGTTGACGGTTCCACGAACCATCTGGTCTGCCTTACGCGGGTCAACTGCGAGCTTCAGTGCAACCTCAACGGTCGAGTTGAACTTCGACGAGCCGGTCTTCTTGGCGATTTCGACTGCTTCAACGGGGGTGTAGAACTTGCCCTCTTCGAGAAGGGCGACTGCGGCGTTGTACGCCTTGGACTTCTTAGCCATGCTTGGTTTCTCCTTATGAGAATCGCGGTGTCGTGAGC
>JAHEDU010000007.1 GCA_024641015.1 Micrococcales bacterium | reverse complement strand
TCGACCGTTCCGCGAAGTTCGTCGCTGATAGTCGAACCCTCGGCGAGCGCCCAGGCGAGCGTTCCGACGCGAACCCGGGTTGATCCCAGATAGCCGACAACCCCGTAACCCGGCACTGCCACGATGTCGCGGCCGCCGGGAATGTCAAGTCCACGGGCGGTTGCTTCGGCAACGATGGCGCGCGCAATCGGGTGGTCTGTCCCCATATCGATTCGAGCCGCGTCAGACAGAACGACGGTGTCGTCGAGTCCGTCTCCTGCGATGCCGACGACCGCGGGTCGCCCGGCCGTGAGAGTTCCGGTCTTGTCAAAGATGATGGTGTCGATTCTCCGTGTGCTTTCCAGCACGTCGGTTCCGCGAATGATGATTCCGCTTCGCGCTCCGCGACCAGTTCCGACGAGCAACGCCATCGGCGTCGCAAGCCCGAGTGCGCAGGGACAAGCAACAACCAGAGTCGCCACGGCAACCGAGATGGCCTTCGTCAGATCGGCGTCCTGCAGGTACCACCACACGCCCGCCCCCGCCGCGAGGACGATGACGATCGGAACGAAGACAGCCGAAACGCGGTCTACGAGCTTCTGGACAGGAGCTTTCGAAGCCTGGGCGGCCTCGACCATCCGGGTCAATCGAGCAAGTTCGGTGGCGGACCCGACGGCGGTCGCTTCGATGACGAGTCGCCCACCCGCGTTGATCGTCCCGCCGGTGACCCGTGCGCCGGGTCCGACGGCGACGGGCATGCTCTCGCCCGTGACGGAACTGGCGTCGACGGTGGACGAACCCTCGACGATGATGCCGTCGGTGGCGACGATTCCGCCCGCAAGGACAACGAACCGGTCTCCCACCTGAATTGCACCAGCGGGCAGGTGAACTTCGCGGCCGTCGACCAACAGGATGGCGTCCTTTGCAGCGACATCCAGCAACGCGGTCAACGATCGCCGAGCGGAACGCTTGGACAGCGCCTCGAGGAATCGACCGAGCAGCACGAATGCGGTCACTGCTGAAGCTGACTCGAAGTACAACGCATGAGTGGCGTCACCGAACAGAGACATCTCCATGCGCATGCCGATCATGCCGGCGTGCGTGAAGGCGACCGCGTACAACGACCAGACATACGCGACGAGCACGCCCAGCGACACGAGGGTGTCCATCGTCGTCGCGCCGTGGCGAAGGTTTGACCACGCTGCCCGGTGGAAAGGCCAGGCGACCCACGTCACGATCGGTGTCGTCAGCGCGGCGAGCACCCACTGATACCCGTCGAACTGCAGGTCGGGGATCATCGAGATGGCGAGAACGGGGGATGCGAGAACGATTCCCGCAAGAACTCGCCATAACAACAGACGATCGACGGGGGCTTCGGGTTCGCGATCCGCGGTGGGATCGATTGCGCGAGCGCCGTACCCGACCTTTTCAACGGCCGCAATGAGTGCGGTGGCGTCGATGATTCCGTCCACGTCGACCGATGCGCGTTCCGTCGCGAAGTTGACCGACGCCGTCACACCGGGAACCGCGCTCAGCGCTCCCTCGATTCGACCAGCGCAGGTCGCGCAAGTCATTCCCTCGAGTGCGAGGTCAACGTGGTGTGTAGTCACTAGTGAACGACGTGGTAGCCGGCGGTTTCGACCGCGGTTTCAACGGCTGAAGCGTCAACGGCCTCGTCCGATTGAACGTGAAGAGTCGATTCGCCGTTCGCAACGAGATCAATGCTGACGCCGGTGATACCCGGAACGCCAGCGACGGCGCGGGAAACGGTCATCACGCAGTGGTTGCAGGTCAAGCCGGTGACCGTGTAATCGGTTGTGCTCATGGTTTCATCCTCTCACCGAATACAAATCGGTTCGCGGGGACTTAATTCCCAAACTGTGGTGCGCAAGAGGGGACTTGAACCCCTACGCCCTTACGGGCACTGGCACCTGAAGCCAGCGCGTCTGCCATTCCGCCACTTGCGCTCGTCGTTGAACGAACTCGTCAAGGCTATCACGCGGGAAACAGGCGCCGAAGCCCTGTCGCAACGGGCTCGGGCTGGCTCAAAGAATAGACTTGGGTCAATGCCGTAGGGGGTCTTTCGATGGGTTTGCTCGACAACGTTGAACGTGGTCTAGAGAAGCTCGTCAGTGGCGCATTCGCGAAATCGTTCCGCGGTGGCGTTCAGCCCATCGAAATCGTTGCGGCTCTCAAGCGCGAACTCGATTCGCGTGCCGTCGTCGTTCAACGCGATCGTATCCTCGCACCGCACGCGTACACCGTCGGACTCTCGGCTCAAGATTTCAGCCAGCTCAACGCTCACGGTTCTGTCCTCATTGCGGAATTGGTCGAGGCCGTTCGCGACTACGCAAACCGTCAGCGCTACTCGTTTGCCGCGCCGGTCACGGTCGGTTTGGCCGCTGCCGCCGACATCCCGAACGGAGTCGTTCGCGTCACCTCGCAAAACCTCGACGCCGTCGCCCAGTGGCAGCCCGCGGTCGAAGTGAACGGAACCACCATCTACCTGACCGAGACCGAATCGATCATTGGTCGCGGCGCGACCGCCACCATCGTCATCAACGACGGAGGCGCTTCCCGTAACCACGCGCGAATCGTCTGGAACGGCAAGGCCGCCGGAGTCGAAGACCTTCAATCGACAAACGGGACGCTTCTCAACGGTCAGCGCATCACCGTTTCGCCGCTGGAACAGGGCGACGTCATCGAAATCGGCGGGACGCGACTCGTCTTCCGAATCCTTCCGGGGGCAACCGCATGAGTGAACTGACACTGTTCGTCCTCCGCTTCGGATTCCTCGCGATTCTGTGGATCTTCGTCTTTGCCGTCGTTTTTGCTCTGCGCAGCGACCTCTTCGGGCACTACACCCGCCGCGGTGAACGCACGGTTCCGGACATCACCGTCAATCCGGCTGCCCAGGCACCCACCTTCATCCCGCCGGTTGATGCGCCAGTAAACGCAGACCCGGCACGCACTCTCGTCATCACGGCCGGTGCGCGCGAGGGACTCGAAATTCCTCTCGATGCCGATCAGCTGACGATTGGCCGCAGCGCCCAGTCGGGACTCGTCATTCGCGACGAGTACACCTCGACGAACCACGCCCGTCTGCAACTGTGGAACGGCGACTGGGTAATTCAAGACCTCTCCTCGACGAACGGCACGTTCGTCAACAACCAACGCGTCAGTGTTCCCACCCCGGTTCCGCTGTACACGCCCGTCTCCATCGGCTCGACAATCTTTGAACTGAGGCCGTGATGGACGCACGCGTTCTCACGACGGCGGCAAGCCACGTCGGGCGAATCCGACTGAGCAATCAGGATTCGGGTTACGCGGGAACGCACTTGTTCATGGTCGCCGACGGAATGGGCGGTCACGCCGGTGGCGACGTCGCGAGTTCATTGGCCACTCAGGCGATCACCGCCGTCGCCGACGAACGATTCGAGTCGATTCCGCTCGCGCAAGAGACGTTGGTCAATGCGATCAAGCACAGCGCACAGGAATTGTCGGACGCGGTCCGTGACCACCCCGACCTTCAGGGGATGGGAACCACCGTCAGTGCGATGATTCGCCATGACGACAAGGTGGTTGTCGCGCACATCGGAGACTCGCGCATCTATTTGTTCCGCGATTCCAAACTCGAACAGATCACGACGGACCACACGTTCGTTCAGAAGCTGGTTGAAACCGGTCGCATCACCGCCGAAGAGGCGATGGTTCACCCGCGCCGCAACGTGTTGATGCGCGTGCTCGGCGATTTTGACACCAACCCCGACGTTGATTCGTTCATTGTCGAGACCGAACCCGGTGATCGCTGGCTGTTGTGTTCGGACGGGTTGTGTGGATACGTGCCGGACGACGTCGTGGCACAGATTCTGCGCGAAACCCCGGATGCGGCTGCAGCTAGCAATCGGCTTATCGAGGCCGCACTTGACCGCGGTGCACCGGACAACGTCACCGTCGTCATCGCGGGGGTCAACGAAACCAACGTCAGCGCCGCCTCGCGGCCGATCCTCGTCGGAGCTGCCGCTCAACCCCTGATCTTCGACGCGGTCACCAAGCGTTTGCCCAAGATCACGGGGATGTTTGGCGCCTATGCGGGGCTCGGTGAAGCGGAAACGTTTGCGACTCCCGACTTCCTCGAGACGATCATCGCCGAGGACAAGAAGCGCGCCGCTCGTCGTCGCCTTCGCTGGGGGACGTATTTCGGAATTGCCCTTACCCTCATCGTTGGATTCGCGATCTGGGGCTACTTCTGGACTCAGTCACAGTTCTACGTCGGAAGCGACGGGAACTCGGTCGTCATTTACCGAGGCATCACCGGTGAAATCGGCGGGCTCAACCTCAATTCGGTCGAGCGCGACACGGACATCCCCCTAAAGTCGTTGCCGCAATACCTGCGCACGAGCGTCGAACACACCATCCCCGTGGACAGCTACAACGCGGCTCTCGAAGTCGTTTCAAGGATTCGAAATGTCAGCGCCACTCAGTAGCCTCGAATCGTCGACGATCACCGAACAGCTTCTGCTTCGGTTGAAAATTCCGACCAAACTTCGCAACCTCGAAGCGACTCTCATCCTTTTTGCGATGATCATCACGTCGTTCGCTCTCGCGCTTGTCGACCTCGGCGCGACCGGTCACCTCAACGTCTCGATCATTGGCCTGTCGCTGGGACTCGGTGCGATTGTGCTGGCGATGCATGTCGCCCAACGATTCGTCGCACGCGACGCCGACCCGCTCATCCTTCCCATCGTCACATTGCTCAACGGACTGGGAATCGCCATGATTCACCGTCTCGACATCGCGAACGGGTTGACCGGTTGGCAGTCACAGGCAACACGTCAGATGGTCTGGACCGCGATCGCCACGATCGTCGCCATCGCCGTCATCGTGACGGTTCGCAACCACCGAATCCTGCAGCGCTACCGCTACGTCTGGATGGCGACCGGAATCGCGCTGTTGATTCTGCCGCTGGTTCCGTTCATCGGTGTCACCATCAACGGCGCGCGACTCTGGGTCAACCTCGGAATCGTGTCCTTCCAGCCTGGCGAGATCGGCAAGATCGCCCTCGCACTCTTCTTTGCGGGGTATCTCGTTACCGCGCGCGACTCACTGTCGATGGTGGGCAAGAAGTTCCTCGGTGTGCGCTGGCCCCAGGTGAAAGACCTCGGACCGATCTTCGTCGTCTGGCTCGTGGCGATGATGGTGCTCATCTTCCAGCGCGACATGGGAACGTCGTTGCTGTACTTCGGGCTGTTCCTGGTGCTGATGTACGTCGCGACCGGTCGCGCCATCTGGTTCGTCGTCGGGGGCGGACTGTTCGGAACCGGCGCGCTTGTCGCCAGCCGATTCCTCACCTATGTCGAAGGCCGCTTTGCCGCGTGGCTCGATTCGTTCAACCCCACCATCTACGAATCCATCGGAGGGTCATACCAACTCGTCCAGGGACTCTTCGGTTTCGCATCAGGAGGCGTGATCGGAACCGGGCTCGGAGCCGGCCACCCCAGCATCGTTCCCCTGGCCGAATCCGACTACATCGTCGCCAGCCTCGGCGAGGAACTGGGGCTCGTCGGAATCTTCGCCATCCTCTGCCTGTACTTGCTCTTCATCTCGCGCGGAATGCGCATCGGCATCAACGGCGCCGATGACTTCGGTCGACTTCTTGCCGTCGGTCTGACGTTCGTCATCGCGTTGCAGGTCTTCATCGTAATCGGTGGCGTGACGCGTGTGATCCCGGTCACGGGACTGACGACTCCGTTCCTCGCGGCCGGTGGTTCGTCACTCGTCGCGAACTGGATCATCGTCGCGCTATTGCTTCGCCTCAGCGACACCGTTCGCCAACAACGCGACGGCGGTGATGTTCGATGATCAAGGAATTGCGCCGAGTCAGTCTCGGAATCCTCGTGCTGTTCTCGACCCTGTTCGCCTCGACTACCGTCATCCAGGTATTCCAGGTCGACAACCTCCGCGTCGACCCCCGAAACGTGCGCACACTGTACGACAGCTATTCGGCCGAGCGCGGTGCAATCATCGTCGGCACGACGAGCATTGCGGAATCCGTTCCCTCCGACGACATCTACACGTTCCAGCGCACCTACGCCGGTGGTGGTTTGTACGCGCCCGTGACCGGGTACTACTCGATCAACCAGGGACTGACCGGCCTGGAATCGGCGATGAACGACCAGCTCAGCGGACAGTCCAACTCGCAATTCTTCGACCAGGTGCTCGCCCTCGTGACGGGAACAAACCCGCGGGGTGCCTCGGTTCGCCTGACGCTTAACGCCAGTGTCCAGCAGGCTGCGCGCGATGCGCTGGGTGACCAGATCGGTGCGGCGATTGCGATCAACCCGAAGACCGGGCAAATCCTGGCTCTTGTCAGCACTCCGTCGTACGACCCGAACGACATGGCGTCGCACGATGCCGACAAGGCCGCCTCGACATACAAGAGCCTTCTCGATTCAAGCAACTCGCCTCTCGAAAACCGCGCGATCGCATCGACCCTGTACCACCCCGGTTCGGTTTTCAAGCTGGTCGTCGCGGCGGCGGCGCTCGACTCGGGTGCAATGAACACGACCTCGAGCGTGCCCAACCCGTCGAGCCTCGTTCTTCCGCAGAGCACCTCGACGATTCGCAACTCGAGCGGTGGAAAGTGCGGGAAGGGTGACACGGTCACCATCGCCGAAGCGCTGCTTCGTTCGTGCAATATCCCGTTCGCGGAAATCGGTCAGCTTGTTGGTGAAAAGACGATTCAGGATTACGCCGAAAGGTTCGGTTTCGGTGCGACCATCGAAATCCCCATGCCGGCAACTCCGTCCGTCTACCCCACGGGAATGGATGACGCTCAGCTGATGTTGTCCTCCTTCGGGCAGTTCGACGTCCGAGTTTCTCCGCTGCAGATCGCGATGGTTACATCGGCGATTGCGAACGGCGGGAAGCTGATGAAGCCCACCGTTGTCGACTCGGTGCTCGCACCGGATTTGACGCCGCTGACGACGTTTGAAGCGTCCGAGTACAGCACGCCGATTTCGACGGACACGGCAAGCACGCTTGTACAAATGATGATCAACAACGTGCAAAGCGGAGTGGCATCGAATGCGAAGATTCGTGGCGTGACCGTCGCTGGTAAGACCGGCACCGCCGAGAACGGTGACGGAAACCCGTACACGCTATGGTTTACAGGTTTTGCTCCCGCCGAGGACCCCCAGGTCGTTGTCACCGTCATGGTGGAAAACGGCGGCGGTCTTGGCCAGAGCGGCACGGGAAACAGCGTTGCGGCACCCATTGCGCGCGCAATCATGGAGGCGGTGTTGGCACAGTGAGACCAGAAATCGGTCAGACCTTCGGCGGTCGTTACGAACTGAAGAGCCGACTTGCAATCGGTGGAATGGGTGAGGTGTGGCACGCCGTCGACACGGTCATCGAACGCAGCGTCGCCATCAAGATTTTGAAGGAAGAGTACGTCTCGGACCAGGCGTTCCGGGAACGCTTCCGCGCCGAGGCTCGTCACGCGGCACTCGTCAACCACGAAGGCATCGCGGGCGTCTACGACTTCGGTGAAGAGGAGGGCAGCGCCTACCTCGTCATGGAACTCGTCCCCGGCGAGGCGCTTTCCGTCATTCTCGAGCGTGAAAGGATCCTGTCAGCCGAACGAGTTCTCGACATTGTCGCCCAGACGTCCTCGGCGCTTCACGCTGCTCACGAAGCTGGATTGGTCCACCGTGACATCAAGCCGGGAAACCTGCTCATCACGCCTGACGGTCGGGTCAAGATCACCGACTTCGGTATCGCGCGTGCCGCCGACCAGGTTCCCCTCACCGCGACCGGCCAGGTGATGGGAACGGTTCAATACCTTTCGCCCGAACAGGCATCGGGCAAGACCGCGAGTCCGCTGACCGACATCTACTCGCTCGGAATCGTCGCGTACGAAGCGCTTGCCGGCCGCCGCCCGTTCACCGGTGAGTCACAGGTATCGATTGCGATGGCGCACATCAAGAACCCGCCGCCGCCGCTGCCCGAAAGCATTCCCCTGCCGGTTCGCAATCTCGTACTGAGCTGCATCGCCAAGAAGCCCGAACTTCGTCCCGCCTCGGCACAACACCTTGCCCGTGCCGCTATCGCCATCTCTCGCGGTCGTTACGGCGAAGCGCTCGCTCTCGTCCCGACGGTCGACCACAACGAGGACATCCTCGACGATGACAACGAGGACATGACGACCCGCATCATTCCGGTGTCAATTGCACCGGAGGACATGCCGAAGCCCGCCAAGGCCCCGCGCAAGAAGTTGCCATGGCAGGTAATCGCACTTGCGTCGGTTCTCGCACTTGTCGTTGTGGGAACCGCGATCGGGTTGATCGGTCGAATGATTGACCAGCCATCGCCGTCGGTGACACCGTCGACGAGCAGCTCGGAGTCGCCCAGCGCAGAGCCGACAACGAACGGCCGCGTCACCATCACCGAGGCCGAGTTCATTGGGCTTACTGAGAACCAGGTTCGCGACCTGTTGGAATCTCGCGGTCTTCGCCTCGACGCAGTGGTGGGCAGCATCCCCGAATCGGCTGACCTCGTAGGCACCGCGTACCGCGTGAACCCGCTCGGTTCGCTCCCGCTCAACACTCTCGTCGCCGTGTACTTCTACGACGCGATCCCGACACCCGCCGCGCCCGGTGGGCTGACGGTTAGCACCGGTCCGTACACCGCCGGCTCGACGATCACCGTGTCGTGGCCCAGCTACGCCCAGTGCCCGACCGGTTTCGCGCTGAAGAACTACACACTGACGGTCACCGGTGGAACGGTGTCGAGTGGCGGTTCGTTCGGACCGACGGCGACTAGCGCGTCGATCGTCATCGATAGCGACACCAACGAAGTTCGCGTTTCGTATGTCGTCAAGTGCGGTTCGCTATCCTCCAACCCCTCTGATGATCTGGTGGTCCCCGTTGACTGATGCACCCACTCCCTCGCGAAGCGGACTCGACTCGATTCTGACGTCGGGCTTCCAGTTCGGCGGGCGTTACCGACCCGAGCACCTCATTGGTCGCGGAGGAATGGCGAACGTCTACCTGGGAACCGATACTCGATTGCAGCGTCGCGTCGCCATCAAGGCGCTGCGCCCTGAGGTCGCCATTGACAAAGATTCCCGCAAGCGATTCCAACGCGAGGCGCACGCGGTCAGCACGATGGGTCACCCCAGCATCGTTCGTGTCTACGACGCCGGCGAAGAGATGATTCCGGCTGCGTCGACCGAGATTCCGATTCCTTTCATCGTCATGGAGTACATCGACGGCAAGATTCTGCGGAAGCTCATGGACAACGGACCGTTCGAGCCGAAGGTGGCGATTCACATCGCTCTGGGAATCCTCGACGCGCTCGACGAATCGCACCGCGCGGGAATTATTCACCGGGACATCAAGCCGGGGAACGTCATGGTGACGCCGACCGGACTCGTCAAGGTCTGTGACTTCGGAATCGCCCAGGCGATTGAAGACCCCACCAACGACCCCAGTGCGATCGTGGGTACCGCACAGTACTTCTCGCCCGAGCAGGCCAAGGGCGAAATCATCGACGGGCGAAGCGACCTGTATTCGACCGCTGTCGTGTTGTTCGAGATGGTCACGGGAACACCGCTCTTCACCGGTGACACGTCCGTCGCTGTCGCCTTCCAACACGTGACTCAAACGGCCCCTCGCGCGCGAAGTCGCCGCCCCGAACTGTCACCCGAACTCGATGTCATCATCGCCAAGGGGCTGGAAAAGGATCGCACCCTGCGATTCGGCTCGGCCGCGGATTTTGCGTCGGCACTTCGTGGCATCAAGAACCTCATCGGTACGGGACCGGCTCCCCGAGTCGACATCACCCCCGAAACCGTAGAATCGACTATAAATCGGCCAGCGGCTCCCGCACCGATACCCCCGCAAACCTCAGGAAAGCCCCCGACATTGGATCTTTCAGAAATCCGCGACTCACTCCGCAGTGACACCCCTCCTCAGACAAAGACGATGAAGTGGATTCTGACCGTCTCGGCCGGAGTCGTTGTTGTCGCGAGCGTCATCGCCGGAATGATGTTCTGGGTTCTCACTCTCGGCGGAGCGCCAGGCGTCACCAGCATGGCAATCGAAATCCCCGCGGTGTCTCTGCAGCAATTCGATGACGCCGAAGCCGCCATCGTCAAGCTCGGTCTCGTCGTGAAGCACGAAACAGCCTCGAGCGACACTGTCCCGGCAGGAACAGTCATTTCGACATCACCCGAGGCGGGCATTCGCGTCGCAGCCGGCGAGGTTGTCACCGTCGTTGAATCAACCGGCCCCGAACTCAAGGCAGTTCCCGACATCTCGTTGACCGCACTCGACAAGGCGACGGCGATGATCACCGACGCGGGGTTCGTTCTCGGCACGGTGACCAAGGACTACTCGGCGACCGTCGCAAAGAACGCCGTCATCAGTGCAACTCCGGCACCGGGAACCGAGCTTGCGGCCGGTGAACCCATCGACCTCATCGTCTCGACCGGTCTCGTCAAGGTCCCGAACGTCGTCGGTAAGTCGATCCAAAAGGCCAAGGAACTTCTCGAAGCCGTCACCGTTCAGTACCAAGTGAACGTCACCACGGATCTGTCCTGCGGTGGATCGGTCGTCAAGTCCCAGTCGATCAAAGCTGGCGACGGCCCC
The DNA here is from genome assembly GCA_024641015.1 of Micrococcales bacterium. Classification (GTDB taxonomy): domain Bacteria; phylum Actinomycetota; class Actinomycetes; order Actinomycetales; family Microbacteriaceae; genus MWH-TA3. The sequence continues at coordinate 6,297 of JAHEDU010000007.1, read as the reverse complement.
CAGCACCAGACGATCGACCTGGTGTACTGCGCGGGTTAGTTCGCTGAAACGAGTGGGCTGAGCGTTCGCGCGAGCTCGCTGACCCCGGTCATGCCGGTGGTCTCTAGCCAATTGCCGAGCATCGTGTAGCCGCCCTGGGTCAGCACGGACTCGGGGTGGAACTGCACTCCCCACAGCGGTTCGGACACGTGTTCCAGCGCCATGATGACGCCACCCTCGGTTCGAGCGGTGACACGGAGTTCGTCGGGAATCGTCCCATCGACGACAGCGAGCGAGTGATACCGCGTTGCGGTGAACGGGTTCGGGACGCCGTCGAACAGTGCCGTTCCCTCGTGGTGGACCTGACTCGTCTTTCCGTGCATGAGCTCTTCAGCGTGGGTGACGATTCCGCCCATCGCTTCGGCGATTGCCTGGTGTCCAAGACACACCCCGAAGAGCGGGATGCCGGCAGCTCGTGCATGCTGAATCAAGGGAATCGACAGGCCAGCTTGGCTGGGGTTTCCGGGACCGGGCGAAATCAGAATGCCATCAAACCCGGCGACACGGTCGGCTATGTCAGCTTCGGGGAATGCGTCGTTTCGAACGACCTCTACCTCGGCACCGAGCTGGCGAAGATATCCCGCGAGCGTGTAAACGAACGAGTCGTAATTGTCGAGGACGAAAATCCGGGTCACGGTTCGACCACGGTCTCCGGTTGGATAAAGGTTGCTGCCGCCCACGGGAAAACCCATTCAACGGCGACGGACAGCACCGCGATGGCCAAGACGCTGAGAATCGCAATCTTCACCCAACGGCTGCCGGGAAGAATTCGCCACAGTGCTGCGTACATTGACTAACCTGCTGCCTTGATCGCGGCGACCTCAGAAGGTGCACCCAATTCACGTGGGACGAAAGTTTCGAGGACCGAGTACGCGATGATGCGCTCAGCGGCCGAGAGCTTCGGGTGGCAACTCGTCATCGTCAAGATGCGGTCCTTGGCCTTGATCGACATCTCGGGAACGGGTCGAAGAACGCGCGTGTTGTTGGGCCACACGTACTCGAGGTTGCGGAAACGGTAGACGTACCAGCCCGCATCGGTTTCGATGTAGATGCGGTCGCCCACCTGAAGTTCGGCGATATTTCCAAACGGCGCGCCGTAGGTGGTTCGGTGGCCAGCCACGGCAAAGTTTCCAATTTCGCCGAGGTTATTCGACTGCGGGTAGTGGCCAATTCCGGCATCGCGGATGTTGAGGACCGTCTTGGGGTCGATTCCCGTAGCGATGGCACGTTCGAAGGTAGGGCCAAAGCGGGGGACCAACATGGTCGCAAAGCGTTCGGCGTTCGCGCCCGACTTGGTAATCGGGGGTTCGGGCGTCTGCGCCACTCCCGACGAGTTGCCTTCGGTGCGGTCAAATTCCGGGACCGTGATCGGAACGTCGTTCCACTTCTGGGCGAGTGCCGCACCGGCGTTGTTCTGGGCGATTCCCGAGACGATGTCGTTGTACCAGACGTGCCAGCCGAGGAACAGCAGGACGAACACACCGGCCGTCATGAGCAATTCGCCCGTCACGCCGATGATGTTGTCGACAACCTTGCGCGTGAAGCGGAATCGACGAACCTTCTCGAGCGTGCGACGCAGGCTGATGCTCAGCGGAACGCGCGTACGACTCTTTCCACCGCGAGGGGCGCGGAATCGAGGGAGTTTGTTCCGAATAGGCACGACCTCGATTGTACCGACGGTTTCTAAGCGCAGCGCACCATCGGTATGCTGGTCAGCATGGCTAAGAAGGAACGCGACTCGTCCGCATCGCTGGGCGATGCTGAGACCACCCGTCACGAAGCTCCGAACCCGGTGTGGTTCAAGCCGATCATGTTTGGCTTCATGCTCGTCGGTTTGCTCTGGATCATCACGTTCTACGTGAGCGCAGCAGCCTTCCCGATTCCGGGCATCGGCGCCTCGAACATCCTCATCGGCTTTGGCCTGATGTTCGTCGGCTTCCTTATGACGACTCGCTGGCGCTAACCGAACTTACACCCGTGTAATTATCCACCTCTGTGGATAACTCCGTGGATAACCCTGTTATCGGCGAAGTCGAAGCAGAAACGTCGTCACGACGAACCCCGCCGCGAGACCGCCGACGTGTGCCTCCCACGCGATGCCGGGAAGAATGAATCCCAGCGCAAGGTTGATTCCGATAATCACGACGAGCGACACGTTGTTTCCGCCGAAACCGCGATTGAGCACGAAAAGTGCAGCAAACAGCCCGAAAATTCCGCCGGATGCGCCGACAACGAAGCTGGACGAACCCAAAGCCAGCACCGCCAGGTTTCCCGCGATGACCGAGGCAAAGAAGACGGTGAGGAATCGGCCGGTTCCCAAAGTTCGCTCCAGCAGATTGCCCATGACCCACAGCGAATAGCCGTTGAAGAGGATGTGCATAAGTCCGCCATGGACGAACGCCGACGTGACGAGTCGCCACGGTTCCGTCGTGGTGATCTGAGGGATGTACGCCAGATAGGCGGTAACGACGTCTTGGGTCAGGAACTGTGCGACATACGTGATCGCCATGATCCCCAGCAGCACGACGGTTGCCGGGGTCCGTCCTCGGACGACACTGCGAAGGCGCGCGCCGCTGACGATTTTCGCCGTCGCGGGTGCCGCCGCCTTCACGCAGTCGGGGCAGTGGAATCCGACAGCGGCCTGCCGTTGACAATCACCGCAGATGGTGTTGCCGCAACGTTGGCACAACACCCACGATTCGCGATTGGGGTGTCGGTAACAGACGCCGGCGGCAGCGGTCATTCGACGGTGATGGACGAGATGACGACAGGCTCGATCGGGCGATCCTGTGCACCGGTGGGGACACCTTCGATGTCGAGGACGACCTTCTGCGACGCTTCGTCGGCGACCTCACCGAAGATGGTGTGGCGGCCCTGCAGGTGAGGGGTCTGGACAGTCGTGATGAAGAACTGCGAGCCATTGGTTCCCGGGCCGGCGTTCGCCATCGCGAGAAGGAAGGGCTTGTTGAATGCGAGCTCGGGGTGGATTTCGTCGCGGAACTGGTAACCCGGTCCGCCGTAGCCCATTCCGAGCGGGTCGCCGCCCTGAATCATGAAGTTGCGGATGATGCGGTGGAACACAACGCCGTCGTACAGCGGTGTGGTGCTCTTCTCGCCCGTGTTCGGGTGGGTCCACTCCTTCGCACCCGTGGCGAGACCGATGAAGTTCTCGACGGTGACCGGTGCGTGGTTCCCGAACAGGTTGACCCGGATGTCTCCGTGGTTGGTGTGGATGGTGGCAACGTTGGTGTGAATCGACATGTGACCATTCTCCCACTGCTCAAGTTGTATCCGAACCGCGCCCGGCACGATAATGAAGTTCTAAGGAGACGTCATGGCAAAGAACTACTCGCGCGAACTCGCTGATCTTCGATCGGCCGGTGGCGACACGGTGAGCAACGCCGGGCGTATCCTCGCGGATGCGGCTCGACTCGCTGCTCGATACTCGCGCAACGAAATCGCGCCCCGGGCACGCAACGAATACGTCGAGCACCTCGCTCCGCTGGTCGCCACGGGACTTGCTGCTGGCCGTCGTTATCTTCGTTCGGCACCCGTCCCGAAGAAGAAGTCGGGACTCGGATCATTCATCGCCGCGGGCTTCGCGGTCGCACTTGTCGCCGGAGTTGCATATGTTGCATGGCAGACCCTGCGCACTGACGACGACGCGTGGGTCGAAGACGAACTCGACGTCGACTAGGCGTCGAGCGTCAATTCGGGAGTCGCCGAGCGCGACACGCAAGGGTAGAAGACCTGCATTTGGTCCTTGACGTCATCGGGCATGACGCTGTCGAGGTGAGCTGGCTTTCCGTCGATCACGCGCATCTCGCAGGTGCCACAAACACCGCGACCGCAGGATGAGTCGACCCGGACTCCCGCCTTGGACAGTGCGTCGATGACCGTTTCGTTTGCGGCAACCGGGATCTGTGAACCAGTTGACGCGAGCCGCACGACGAACGGCTTTGCCCCGCCCGCAATTTCGCGGGCGACGGGACTGAATCGCTCAACGTGAGCGTTCGGGCTTCCGACGGTCTTCTCGATTTCGTCCATCAAACTTTCGGGTCCACAACAGAACACGTCCGCCGTCGTCGAGGTGAGGATCGGGTTCAGGTCCAGTCGGCCTGACACCTCGGACTCGTGAATCGTGACGCGCTTGGGGTACTGGCGCGCCAACTCGGACACGAACCCCATCCCCGCCTTGTTCTTCCCCAGATAGATCAGCGACCATTTGCGTGTCGCGGGAACGGACTCGATCATCGCGCGAATCGGGGTGATTCCGATGCCACCAGCGATGAAGAGGTATTCGCGGGACGGAACCATCGGGAAGTGATTGCGGGGACCGCTCACCGTGATGACCATCCCGGCCTTGACGTTTGCGTGAATCCACGACGATGCGGCGCCGTCACCATGAGTGTCGAGCACGGCGATGTCGTAACCAGAGCGGTCGGTCGGATCGCCGCACAGCGAGTACTGGCGTTCGCGGCCGTCGGGAAGGTGAAGGGTGATGTGTGAACCGGCATCCCACCACGCGACACGTCCGCCGCCGACGGGGATCAGTCGGATGGCGAGCACGTCGTTCGCGATGACAGTCGCCGAGTGCACAACCATCGTGCGCTTGTCGCGACTGTCCTCGTCCGCGGTAACCAGAACCTTCTCGTTGCGTTCCTTGTCGCGGGCGGCCTTCGCCGCCTTGATCGCGGCATCGTGTTCGTTTCGACGACCCATCAACGCGACGACCGTCAGTCGAATGACGAGGGCGAGCATGCCCAGGGTGATGACCGTGATGCTGACGGCGGCGTACCACCAGGTCCCCACATCGGTTCCCGAGAAGGCGGCGTGAACACCGACGGCGAAGAAGATCGCGTAGGCGAGGTAGTGAATCGATTTCCACAACCAGCGCGGAAGCTTGTCCATCACCAGGCTGGTCACGTACACGATGCTCATCGCCCAAAACGTGATGACCCCGATGGCAAGAGACAGTTCGATGACGGGCGTTGCGCCGTCGTAGGTTGCACGGCCGGGTACGAGCAGGTCCAGCGCGGTGAAATGAACGTATGGGTCGAGCGTCAACGCGGTCGTGTGAATCGACGCCATGAGAACCGTCAACGTGCTGAGGTACTTGTGGAGATCCTTCAACCAGCTGGGGTTGTCGAGGCCTCGGAATACACGCGATGCGAGAAGGACTCCCCACACCATCGAAAAGGACATGAGTCCCCACGCCACCATCGCGCTAATGCGCGAGAGGTACCACCACACATGCGGATCGCTCACGCGTAGTCCTTCCAATTCTCTGACTCGGCAATTGAGCCGTCGCGGTGCACCACGAGTGCCGCAGTTCCGAGACTAGGCGCCCACACCAAGAAATCCGGGCGGGCGAACCCGCATTTCGCAACAACTTCGGCAATTGCAGCGGACACCGCAATGACCGACACCGACACGACATCCGACGCCATCGGCAAACCGGTCTCGGAATCGATGAGGTGGTGACGAGTCGTCCCTTCGTGTTCCCACGTCCGGGTCAGCGTCGACGAGGTAGCGACAGCGCCATCGACGAGATTCACCCGAGCACAGTGCTGCCCCGGATTGTGCGGGTCTTCAATTCCGATGTGCCAGTTCTCGCCGTCGGGCGCAGATCCGGCAAGGCGAAGGTCACCACCGATTTCGACGAGTGCGCCGTTTGCACCGAGTTCCAATGCACGCGTCACGAGGACGTCGGCCGCGAATCCTTTGCCAATCCCGCCCGGGTCGAGTGTCATCCCGAGCGGAAGCGTGATGGAATTGCCCGAAACAGTCGTTCCCGCGGTGTCGACCGGCCAATGTGCAGAAGCGGGAAGCTCGGTTCGCAAACTGGGGTCGACGCGCGAACGGTCATATCCCTCCGCAATTAACCGTGGCAAAATCGTCGGGTCGTACAGGCCGTCGGTGAGTCGACGCGCGGCGAGCATCTCCATCACCAGGGCAACTGTCGTCGGGTCGACATCGACCGATGCGCCCTCAGCAGCATTCAGTCGCGAGATGTCGCTCGACGAGACAAAGCGGCTCCACCGATCGTTGAGAAATTGCGCGACGTCGACGAGTTCGTCCATCATCGCATCGGTGCCGGCAACGAGAACGATGTGGGCAATCGTTCCCATCACCGAAAATTCGCGCGTGAGAACGACGCTGCCGCCAGGGGTGTGAGCTGCTCGAAGTGCGTCGGCCGCGATATTCGATGCCCAGTTGTTATCGGGAACCACTCGATGTTCCGTTTGAGCTCGAGCT
>JAHEDU010000003.1 GCA_024641015.1 Micrococcales bacterium | reverse complement strand
AGAGAGCCATAGCGCCCTCTTTCTTGGCGTCATCGAGCGACATCACGCGGGTCGACACTTCGAGGTTGTCGGTGATTGCATTGTTCGCAATCTCCTCGATCTCGGTGCGGGTAGCGGCGGAAAGACCTGCGTTCCACGCGAAGTCAAAACGCATATACCCGGCCTTGTTGTACGAGCCAGCCTGGTGTGCATCGGGTCCGAGTGTCTGGCGAAGAGCCGCGTGTACAAGGTGCGTCGCCGAGTGTGCCTGAGCCGCCTGCTGGCGATAGACGCGATCGACGATGGTCGTGACGGCGTCATCTACTCCGACCTCACCGTCCGAAATACGGACCGTGTGGGCGGTCAGTCCCTTGATCGGGCGCTGAACATCGAGCACTTCAGCGGTGAAGCTCGCGCCGACGATAGTGCCCTCGTCCGCGTCCTGGCCACCACTCTCGGCGTAGAGGCTGGTCTCGCGAACGATCAACTCGACAGTGTCACCAACGCGAGCCGACGACACGGAAGCGCCGTCCTTGATGATTCCGATGACGGTTGTCTCGGTCGTGTAGTCGTCATAGCCAGTGAACACGGTCTCGCCCGCGGTGCGGAATTCGCCATAGACGCTGACGTCGGCGAGGTTGCCGCGCTTCGCCTTCGCATCTGCCTTAGCGCGCGAACGCTGTGCGTTCATCAACGAATCGAACTTCTCACGGTCAACCGAGATGCCGGCTTCTTCGGCCATTTCCATCGTCAAGTCGATCGGGAAGCCGTAGGTGTCGTGAAGGAGGAACGCGGTTTCTCCACCGAGCGACGCGTCCTTGGACGCTTTGTGTTCCGTGACGGCGAGATCGAGAATCTGGGTTCCCGCCGCCAGAGTGCGGAGGAAGGTTTCTTCTTCACCCAGTGCCGTGCGCGAAATACGGTCGTAGTGCGTCTCGACCTCGGGGTACGACCCCTTCATCGCATCACGTGATGCGGCGAACAATTCAGTGAAAGTCGGTGCATCGACTCCGAGCAGTCGCATGGAACGAACCGAACGGCGAAGCAGGCGACGCAGGATGTATCCGCGACCCTCATTAGACGGCGTGACTCCGTCCGACATCAACATGAGCGACGAACGGATGTGGTCAGCGATGACGCGCATGCGGACGTCGTCCTCGTGGTTCGCGCCGTAGGTGCGACCTGACAGTGCTGCGGCCATGTCGAGGACCGGGCGAACCTGGTCGATCTCGTACATGTTGTCGACGCCCTGCTTGATGAACGCGACGCGCTCCATGCCCATACCGGTGTCGATGTTCTTGCGGGGAAGCTCACCATCGATCGTGAACTCGGTCTTCGACTTCACGTCCGAGATGAGGTACTGCATGAACACGAGGTTCCAGATTTCGAGGTAACGCGTGTCGTCGACAGCAGGGCCACCGTCGGGGCCGTACTGCGGTCCTCGGTCGAAGTAGATTTCCGAACAAGGACCAGCGGGGCCAGGTTGACCTGTCGACCAGAAGTTGTCGGTCTTTCCGAAGCGTTGGATTCGCGATTCCGGGATTCCCGCAATCTTTTTCCAGAGTTCAATCGCTTCGTCGTCCTCTTCGTACACCGTGACCCACAGGTCCTTTTCGTCGAAACCTAGTCCGCCGTCACTTTCGGGCGTAGTCAGTAGCGACCACGCGTAACCGATCGCGCCTTCCTTGAAATAGTCACCGAACGAGAAGTTTCCGTTCATCTGGAAGAAGGTGCCGTGACGCGTGGTCTTGCCAACTTCTTCGATGTCGAGGGTGCGGATGCACTTCTGGACGCTTGTTGCGCGCGGGAAAGGCGCAGGGACGACTCCGGTGAGGTACGGGATGAACGGCACCATGCCGGCGACGGTGAAAAGCAGAGTCGGGTCGTCGGAGACGAGTGACGCCGATGGCACAACGGTGTGCCCTTCGCCCTCGAAGAATTTGAGCCAGCGGCGTTGAATCTCAGCGGTTTCCATGACGACCTTCTACTTGACCGTGGTGTTGCGCTCGGAATATCCGTCCTTGACGGCATCGACGAAATCACGTGCTCCGGTTTCCAGTTCTGCAAGAACCGCTCGACCGCGGGGATCGTTGGCCATGACGTGACCGAGGGCGAGTCCACCGACAACGCCCGTCACGAACCAGAACAGTGCTTTCATCGCGGACTCCTTTGCTGCGAAAAAGTTTAGGGGAAAGAGAAAAGGGGTGGGCACGAAGCCCACCCCCTCTCGGATGGGCTTAGCGGGCGGCGTAGTACTCGACGACGAGCTGTACGTCACACTGCACCGGAACCTCGGCGCGCTTGGGGCGACGAACGAGTCGTGCCTGAAGCTTCTCGAGCGAAACCTCGAGGTAGCCGGGAACGGGAGGAAGAACGTCGCGGTGGACACCGATTGCCGAGTCCTGGAACAACGGAGTTCCTTCCGAGCGCTCCTTGACGTGGATCATCTGACCCGGCTTGACGCGGAACGACGGACGGTCGACGAGCTGGCCGTCAACGAGGATGTGGCGGTGAACAACCATCTGACGAGCCTGTGCCGTCGTGCGAGCGAAGCCCGAACGAAGGACGAGCGCGTCGAGACGCATCTCGAGAAGCTCGACCAGGTTTTCACCAGTCAGGCCCTGAGTGCGACGAGCTTCGTTGAAGGTGTTGCGCATCTGCTTCTCGCGGATTCCGTACTGGGCGCGAAGACGCTGCTTCTCGCGCAGACGGGTCGCGAAGTCTCCTTCGGACTTGCGCTTGGTGCGACCGTGCTGGCCGGGCGGGAACGACGATTCGCCCATGAGGCGTGCTGCCTTGGGGGTGAGTGCGATTCCCAGTGCACGCGAGAGGCGGACCTTGGCGCGTGTGCGGTTCTTGTCGGACATGATTTCCTTTTCGTGGATGCAAACAATTCGGTACTCCCCACGTGAGGGAGAAAATTGAGGGCCACGGTGTCGGCTAATGACACCGAAACTGTTTTGTGGAGACGCAGCCGCACGTCAATCACTCACAGCGGTCTTTCTAGACTAACAGGAAACGGTTCGTGATTCCATTCACTGACCGCGAAGCATGGCGCGGATCCTCTCCAGGCGTTCGGAAAGCTCCTTTTCCCGTCCATACCCGCTCGGTACGAAGTATTCGGGAGCCGCACCATCACGATAGGTCTGCTTCGCAACGCCTCCGGGGACGTCGTGCGGGTACACGTACCCCTTACCGTGACCCAACTTCTTTGCGCCGGGATAGTGGGCATCGCGAAGATGCTTGGGCACTGGTTCGAAGTTCCCGTCGCGAATATCGCGTAACGCAGAGTCGATTGCAACGATCGTCGCGTTCGATTTGGGCGCGAGAGCGAGATGAATCGTTGCTTCGGCCAGCGGGATTCGACCCTCGGGCATCCCGATGAACTGGACTGCATCAGCAGCCGCGACTGCAACGGTCAGACACGACGGATCGGCTACACCGATGTCCTCGGCGGCGAGGATGATCAACCGACGGGCGATAAACCGAGGGTCTTCGCCCGCTTCGATCATTCGAGCCAGATAGTGAATCGCGGAGTCGACGTCGCTCCCCCGCACCGACTTGATGAATGCCGAAATCACGTCGTAGTGCTCGTCGCCGGCTCGGTCATATCGGAGGAGGGCGCGGTCACTGGCGGACGACACAACTTCAGGAGTAATGGAACCACCGGCCCCGACGAGGTCAGCACACGCCTCGAGAACCGTGAGTGCACGTCGAGCATCGCCCGAGGACAACCGCACGATTGCGTCTCGCGCTTCATCGGTGAGAGTGCAGGTGCCGTTCAATCCGTGCCCAGCTTCCAGCGCACGGTCAATTACGGTCGCCACGTCTGAATCTGTGAGCGGTTGAAGCGTTAACAGAAGTGACCTACTGAGGAGCGGTGTGATCACGCTGAACGAAGGATTTTCGGTCGTCGCAGCGACCAGAGTCACCCACCCGTTTTCGACGCCCGGTAGCAACGCGTCCTGCTGCGCCTTCGTGAACCGGTGGATTTCGTCGAGAAACAGCAGCGTCGGGCGACCACCTTCGCTGACCCGCGCGAGAGCGGTTTCCATGACCGAACGGACATCCTTGACACCGGCAGTGACCGCAGACAACTCGACGAAGTAGCGTTCAGACGACAAGGCAATAGCGTGAGCGAGGGTCGTCTTCCCCGTTCCGGGAGGACCCCAGAGGATCAAGGAAACGCCGCTCGAACCGCCGGGCTCTGACAGTCGACGCAACGGCGAACCGGGACCGAGCAGGTGTTCTTGACCAACAACCTCATCGAGCGAACGAGGGCGCATCCGCACCGCGAGCGGTGCGGAACCACGCAACATCGAGTCCGACACCCGTCCAGACTACGACCGAACGAACCGCAACCGTTGAGTCACGGCTGGCACGGTTGCCATTCCTCTGTGTACGCTTGACGAATGGCTACAAATACCAAAGCATTCGGGCGCGTTGACGCCGATGGAACCGTCTGGGTCAAGGACGGCGACTGGCGTTCAGTCGGACAGGTTGTCGGAGCAGAGCCCGCTGAGGCGCTCGCGTTCTATGAGACCCGATTCCTCGACCTCGAATCGAAGGTAGCCCTCCTCGAAACCCGCGCCAAGAACGGCGCTCCGGCGAAAGACCTGTTGACTGCGGTCCAGGTCCTCGTTGTCGATTTGACCGACGCCCACGCAGTCGGAGACCTCGAAGCACTTCGTCACCGAGTCGGCGTTGTCGCTGAAACTCTTGGCGACCTCAAGAAGGCACAGGACGAGGCCACCAAGGCGTTCTCGGAAGAGTCGCTCGCCAAGCGCACCGCGATTGTCGAACGTGCGGAAGCGATCGCGGCGGGGATCGGCGAGAAAACGCATTGGCGCAACTCGCAGAAGGAAATTGCTGAGCTCTTTGCGCAGTGGCAGGAAGAGCAGAAGCTCCCCCACCGAATCCCGAAGAAGGCAGCGGACGACCTGTGGTCGCGATTCCGCGCTGCTCGTCAGACGTTCGACAAGGCACAGCGCGCCTACTTCAACGGCAAGCACGCGGTTGACAAGGAAGCGAAGTCGGTCAAGACGGATCTGTGCGAAAAGGCAGAAGCTCTCGCGGACAAGGGTGCCGAAGGCATTCCCGCGTACCGAGGACTTCTCGAGCAGTGGAAAAAGGCCCCTCGCGCGGCCCGCGCTCTCGACAACCAGCTGTGGGACCGATTCAAGGCTGCCGGCGACGCCCTGTACAACGCTGGCTCGGCCGAGTGGGACGCAAACAAGGCGGCCAAACTTGCTCTTGTCGACAAGTACCAGCACCTCCTCAAGGAAACTGAGGTCGGTGCGGCGAAGAAGGGCCTTCGTGAGCTTCACGCCGAGTGGGACAAGATCGGCCATGTCGCCAAGGCGGATGAGCGTGCGGTGAACGGAAAACTCGCCGAGATCGATCGTCACGTGCGCGGAATTGAAGCCGAGCACCTTGACCGAACCAACCCCGAGAAGGTTGGCCGTCGTGAAGGATTCGCCGCTCAGGTTGAATCGGCCATCGAGGCACTTGAAGCTGAGCTCAAGGCGTCGAAGGACCCCGCAAAGTCGAAGGCGCTCGAGGCGGAAATCGCCGCGAAGCGCGAATGGCTTTCTGCTCTGGGCTAACCCGAATTGACGCGGTAAACGTCATAGACGGCTTCGATGCGTCGAACGGCCTGAAGTACGCGATCAAGATGTGTCGCGTCTGACATTTCAAAGACGAATCGCGACGTTGCCAGACGTTTTGCGTCGGTGTTGACGGTCGCCGACAGAATGTTGACGTGGTGTTCGCTGAGCACGCGAGTGATGTCCGACAGCAATCCGGAACGGTCGAGCGCCTCAACTTGAATGTGGACACGGAAGACCGACTTGCCCGAAGCACCCCATTCGACTTCAATCATTCGTTCGCGCTCGCCGTCGAAGCCCTTGACGTTGGGGCAGTCTCCACGGTGAACACTGACACCATTTCCGCGAGTGATGAAACCGACGATGGCGTCACCGGGAACCGGGGTGCAGCACTTCGCCAATTTGACGAGGATGTCCGGTGCACCACGAACCAGCACGCCCGAGTCATTTGTCGACTTGTTTGACGGCTTCTTGGTCGGAACGGTGAAAACGTCGTCGTCCGTCGCACTCTCGTCCATGAGCGCCATGAACTTCTCGAGCACCGACTGCGTCGAGACATGGCCTTCGCCGATTGCAGCGTACAAACCGTCAACCGTTTCGTATCGAAGGATGTGAGCCACTTCGGACAAGTTCTGGGCGGAGAGCACGCGGTGAAGAGGCAGGTTCTTCTTGCGAACGACGCGGGCAAGAGCCTCGCGACCGTTTTCGACGGCCTCGTCGCGGCGCTCCTTGGTAAACCAACCACGAATCTTGGCTCGTGCGCGCTGCGAGGTAACAAAGTTGAGCCAGTCCTGGCTCGGCCCCGCTTCGGGGTTCTTGCTCGTCAGTACCTCGACGGTGTCCCCCGAGCCCAACACCGTGTCGAGCGGAACGAGTCGATCGTTGACCTTGGCGCCCATAACCCGGTGACCGATTTCGGTGTGCACTGCGTAGGCAAAGTCAACCGGGGTTGCGCCTGACGGCAGACCGACGACGCGGCCCTTAGGTGTGAAGACATAAACCTCTTTGGCGCCGATTTCATAGCGCAACGTGTCGAGGAACTCTGACGGGTCTTCTGTTTCGGCTTCCCAGTCGGTGATGTGAGCAAGCCACGCCATGTTCTCGTCTGGCGGAAGGTCCTCGGGAGTCCGCAGCCCCAGCGCCTGGCGCTCCTTGTACTTCCAGTGAGCGGCGACACCGTACTCGGCACGACGGTGCATGTCCTCGGTACGAATCTGGATCTCAACCGCCTTGCCACCGGGACCGAACACGGTGGTGTGCAGACTTTGATACAGATTGAACTTTGGCGTCGCGATGTAGTCCTTAAAACGTCCCGGCATCGGGTTCCAGCGCGCGTGAACCGCTCCAAGAGCGGCGTAACAGTCTCGGATGGATGAGACGAGAATACGGATACCCGTGAGGTCGTAGATGTCCTGGAAGTCGCGGGACTGGCGAATCATCTTCTGATAGATCGAATAGTGCTGCTTTTGACGGCCGAGAACCGTTCCCTTGACCTTCGCCAGCCGCATGTCCGATGCGATCTGGTCGATGATGTCCTTGACGAACAGGTCGCTTTCCGGCGTGCGTTCCTTGACCAAAGTGTCGATCTCGGCATACAACTTCGGGTGCATGACCGCGAAAGACAGGTCTTCGAGCTCCCACTTGATGGTTTGGATTCCCAAGCGGTGTGCGAGCGGCGCATAAATCTCGAGCGTCTCGCGGGCCTTGCGTTCGGCTGAAGCCGATTCGACAAAGCCCCACGTTCGCGCGTTGTGAAGACGGTCGGCGAGCTTGATGAGGATGACGCGGATGTCCTTCGACATTGCGACGACCATCTTTCGAACGGTCTCCGCCTGTGCGTCTTCGCCATACTTGAGACGATCGAGTTTGGTGACACCATCGACGAGAAGCGCGATTTCGTCCCCAAAGTCAGCCCGGAGCTGGTCGAGGGAATACTCGGTGTCTTCGACCGTGTCGTGAAGCAGAGCTGCGGCAATCGTCTTGGCGCCGATACCGAGTTCGACGAGGATCTCAGCAACTGCCAGCGGATGCGTGATGTACGGCTCCCCCGACTTGCGGAACTGTCCCTCGTGCGCCTTCTTCGCGACGGCGAACGCACGATCGACGAGAGCAACATCAGCGCGAGCATTGTGCTGTCGAAGCGTGCGCTTGATGCGCTCGAGAACGCCACCCGATTCGGATCGTACAAACAGGCGTGGAGTTAGTGCACGGCGGAGAATCGAACCTGTCGATCCACTGTCCGTCATGACGCCTCCTGGTTACAGTTTAGGCGCGAGAAATTAGCGAACTGCGCCCGAAGAGTTGCGAACGATTTCGACCTTCTCGGGACGACCCTGCTTCTTCGATTCCGATTCGCCCTCGCGCAGCTGTGCGTAGAGAGGAGCCGCGATGAACATCGTCGAGTACGCACCCGAGATGATTCCGACGAACAACGACAGCGCAATGTCGCGCAGCGTGCCGGCACCGAGGAGCATTGAACCGATAAACAGAATCGCTGCAACCGGAAGGATCGCCACGATGCTCGTGTTGATCGAGCGAACCAGGGTCTGGTTGACCGCGAGGTTGACGGAATCCGCAAAGGTTCGCTTCGACTCGTCGTATGCGACAGAGGTGTTTTCGCGAACCTTGTCGAACACTACGACGGTGTCGTACAGCGAGTATCCGAGAATCGTCAACAGACCAATTACAGCGGCGGGGGTGACTTCGAGCCCGAACGCGCCGTACACCGCAGCCGTGAGGACGAGGTCGTGGATCATTGCGACAATCGCAGCCACGGACATCTTCCACGTACGGAAGTACAACGCCATGACGACGCTGACGAGAGCGACGAAGATGGCCAGTGCTCGAAGAGCTTGGCTGGTGATGTCAGTACCCCACGAAGCACCGATGAAGCTAGCAGTCACGCTGTTGACATCGACCTTGTAGGCGTCGGCAAGCTTGACGCGAAGAGCGTCGTTCTCTTCGGTGGTCAGCTGATCCGTCTGAACACGCACGCTGTTACCACCAACGATGGTGACACGCGAAGCCGCACCGTCACCAATTTCGGTGTTCACCGTCTCGGTCGCAATCGACGTGTCGACCTGCGCCGGGTTGGAAATCTGGAATTCAGATCCACCGCGGAATTCGATACCGAACGAGAATCCTCCGCGAAGGACGGTGACACCCACAGCAAGTGCGATGGCGACGGCCGAGATGATGTACCAGAGGGTACGGCGACCGATGAAGTTGAGGCTCGTCTCGCCTGTGTACAGGCGGTTACCGAACTGCGTGATCGAACTCACGATTCACCTCCGTTGTCGGCCGCGCGACGCTCGGCAATTGTCTGACGCTTGCGCGCTTCCTTGGAAACCTTGCCCAGCTCGGCACCCGTCACCGTCGAATCGACGACGAACTTCGCGCGACCGCGGTACACGGCACCCAGTGACTTGGGGTTGAGGCCCGACCACGGGTGTCCAGATGCGAAGAAGCGCGTGCGTGCGAGCAACTGGAGAAGCGGGTGGGTGAACAATACGACAACCAAAAGGTCGACGACGGTCGTCACACCGAGCGTGAAGGCAAATCCGCGGACGTTTCCGACTGCGAGAACGAAGAGGACCACAGCCGCGAGCAGGTTGACTGTGTCAGACACCACGATGGTGCGAACCGCGCGGGCCCAACCTGACTCAACTGCCGATGCCAAAGTGCGACCTTCACGCAGTTCGTCTCGAACGCGCTCGAAGTAGACGATGAACGAGTCCGCGGTAATACCGATCGCCACAATCAAACCAGCAACACCCGCGAGCGAGAGTCGGTAACCGTTGGCGGCTGACAGGTACGTGATCACCAGATAGGTGAAACCGAACGCGACGAGCAACGAGGAGATCGTGACGAGCGCGAGCGCACGGTATTGAACGATCGAATAGATGATGACGAGCAGCAAACCGATTGCACCGGCGATGAGTCCCGACTGAAGTTGCGCAACACCCAGGGTCGGGGTCACGGTGTCAGAGGACTGCACCTCAAAACCGATCGGCAGGGCACCGAACTTGAGCTGGTCGGAAAGCGACTTCGCCGAGGTCTCCGTAAACGAGCCCGAGATGACCGGCTTGCCGTCGGCGATTGCGGCCAAGGTGCGTGGTGCACTAATCACGCGACCGTCAAGAACGATGGCGAACTGATTGCGGGCTCCCGTGAGTACCGACAGGCGCTGAGTAACAGTGGAGAACGCCTTGGTTCCTTCGCCATTGAACGTGAGGTAGACACCCCACTCGTTCGTCTGAACGCCGTTTGAACCGTAAAGGTAGTTGCCCTGGGCGTTTGCAATCATCGAACCGTCGACCTCGACCGGTCCGAGGACGTATTTGTAGAGTCCGTCGTCCGAGCACACGATGAGCGGCTTGGTCGGGTCGGCAACGTTCGCGCCAGCGGCGTCGAGTTCGTCACAGGTCGACTTCAGGTACGACTGGTATATGGTGTCGTCAATCCAATTGGTGTCGCTGCCATCGGTGGGCGACGCGGTAGGCGCGGGCCACGGGGTCACCGTGGGCGCCGGTGTTGCATCCGTTCCCGTTGCGGTTCCGCCAACTGCCTCGAGCGATGCAACAGCATCGGTCAACAGCACCGCGCGGAATTCGAGCTTGGCGGACGAACGAATACGGTCAAGCGTTGCCTGATCGGGCGTGCCCGGGATCGACACCACGATGTTGGTTCCACCCTGCGTAGCGACCTCGGATTCGCTCACTCCGGCCGAGTCGACGCGCTGACGGATGATGCCAACAGCCTGCGCAAGCTGGTCTTCGGTGAGCTGGGTTCCCTCTTGAATCTGCGGAGCGAGGATGATCTCGGTTCCACCTTCAAGGTCAAGTGCGAGCTTCGGGGTCCACGACTGCTTGTCCCAGATGACTCCCCCGCCGATAAGAGCGACCAGCGATGCGGTGATGATGAGGAGCCACGTGATCGCGCGAACGGCGCGACGGGCTGTGCTTTGTGTGGACACGAGGAACGAACTCCGAAGGGTTTACTTGGCGGTTGACTTCGCTGCGGGCTTCTTCGCCGCAGGCTTCTTGGCTGCGGCAGGCTTCGCCGCAGCGGGCTTCTCAGCCTTGGGAGCAGCCGACTTCTCGATGATCGACGCGACCGACTGGCGGTGCATGCGAAGAACAGTTCCGGGGGTCGATTCGATGACGATCTCGTTCTCGGCGTCGTCAACGGAGACGACCTTTCCGAAGATTCCGGCGGTGGTCATGACCTGTGCGCCCTTGACAACGCTCTTCGCGAGGTCTTCACGTGCCTGCTTCTGCTTGCGCGAGTTGCGGATCATGAAAACAACCATGAGGATGACGACGGCGTACATGCCAAGGGAAAGCGGATCCATCTGGGGACCTTTCAGAGTGGGGACACAACTCTCCCATCATAGACCGCTTGGTGCAGCCCTCCCGAGCATTGTGTAAGCCTGCGCGGTGGCGATTCGCCCGCGTTGAGTGCGTGCAACGAGCCCGACTCGGACCAGGTAAGGCTCGACAACGGACTCGATTGTGTCCTTCTCTTCGCCGACGGCCGACGCGAGGGTCGAGACACCGACGGGTCCCCCGCCGAACGTGTCGATGAGCGAAACGAGAACCGCACGGTCGAGTCGATCGAGACCGTGCTCGTCAATGTCAAACACGCGCAGCGCTTCGCGCACGGCCTTTTCGGTTCCCTCGGCTGAGTGGACAACGAGATAGTCACGGACGCGTCGAAGAAGTCTGTTCGCGATACGTGGAGTCCCCCGCGATCGGCGACTCAGCTCAACAATCCCCGCCGAGTCCAACTCAATGCCCAACAGTGAGGCGCTGCGGGTGATGATTCGGGCGATTTCGTCGGCTTCGTAATATTCGAGGTGCGCAGTGAAACCAAACCGGTCGCGAAGGGGTGCGGGAAGCATTCCGGACCGAGTAGTTGCACCAACCAGAGTGAAGGGCGCAATTTCAAGCGGAACTGTCGTAGCGCCGGGTCCCTTGCCGACCACAATGTCAATTCGATAGTCCTCCATCGCGAGGTACAACATCTCTTCGACGGAGCGGTGGAGGCGGTGGATTTCGTCGATGAAGAGCGTTTCGCCAGGTTGCAACGACGAGAGAATGGCAGCCAAATCGCCCGTGTGTTTGATTCCGGGACCACTGGCGAGGCGGAGCGGGCTTTGCGCCGCGTGCGCGACGATCATCGCGAGAGTCGTCTTACCCAGGCCGGGTGGGCCAGCAAGCAGGATGTGGTCGGGCGAACGCGATTCCATTCGGGCGGCATCAAGCAGAACCGAAAGCTGTGTGCGGACCTTCTCCTGACCGACGAATTCGTCGAGCGTGTCAGGTCGAAGGGCTCCCTCGAAGACGAGGTCGTCGGGTGTTTCGTCGGTCACGCGCGACCGCCGAGTGTGGCGAGTGCGGCACGGATCCGGTCGGACAGCGATGCATCAGGGTGGTCGCGGACAACGTCTCGGGCGGTTTCTGTCGCCGCGTTGATCGCCCAGCCAAGACCGGTGAGTGCCGCTGTCAGATCCGTCACGTCCGACCCGCCCGACTGAGGCATCTTGCCGGTCAAACTCACGATTATCAGAGACGCCGTCTTTTGACCAATTCCAGGAACGCTACGGAAACGTGAGTCGTCACCGGCGGTCACCGCCGCGTCGATTTCATCGTTCGACAGCGTGGACAAAACCGCGAGAGCGGTCTTAGGTCCGACTCCGGTGACACCTCGCAGCAACTGGAAGAGTTCCTTTGATGCTGGGTCGAGGAAGCCAAACAACAGCCACTCGTCTTCACGAGGGATGAGAACGGTGTGAAGGAACGCATCGGCACCTGCGCGCAAAGTCAGGGCGACGTCACGGGGAACGTGAAGTTCGTACCCGACGCCACCCGTTTCGATAACGACCGTGGAAGAACCGACGCCCGTTACCGTTCCTCGAACGGTTGCCAACATGGCTTCAGCCTAGGAGCGACCTTTGTCCAGAGCGGTTCGCCACGCGCGTTGAGCGGCAGTTTCCGTGCCACTGACGACCGTACCCTTCCACGCGTGGCAAATAGCAAGAGCGAGAGCATCCGCAGCGTCGGCAGGCTTCGGTAGCTCTTTCAATCCAAGAATCGTCGCCACCATCGCCGTGACCTGCTTCTTGTCCGCGCGACCGTATCCCGTCACGGCGGCCTTCACCTCGCTCGGCGTATGTAGCGCGACAGCAATCCCCCGCTCGGCGGCAAGCAACAATGCGATGCCAGCGACCTGCGCGGTTCCCATGACCGAACGAACGTTGTGTTGTGCGAAGACGCGCTCAATCGCGACGACCTCGGGCTTGACGCGGTCTATCACGGCGGCAAGCTCGTCACGGATGATGAGAAGTCTCTTCTCGAGGTCGAGACCGGCGTCGGAACGGACGACCCCGACGTCGACGAAGCTGACCTTGCGGGAAGCCCCCGACTCGATTACCCCGAACCCACAGCGTGTGAGACCGGGGTCGACGCCGAGGACGCGCACCGGCTACTCGTCCGCGTCGAGTTCGGCCTGAACGTCGGCCGGAATAGAGAAGTTGGCGTAGACGTTCTGGACGTCGTCGCTGTCTTCGAGCGCGTCAATCAGCGCGAACACTTTGCGAGCGGTTGCCGCGTCGACATCGATTGACAGGTTGGGCACGAACTCGGTGTCAGCGCTGTCATAGTCGAGACCGGCTTCTTGCAGCGCGGTACGAGCAGGAACGAGGTTAGTCGGTTCGGTGATGACTTCGAACCCGCCACCCTGGTCAATCACTTCCTCTGCACCGGCGTCAAGAACGGCCATGAGGATATCGTCCTCCGTCACCCCGTCGACTTTGGTGATCGAGATGACGCCCTTGCGCGCGAAGTTGTAAGCGACCGAGCCGGGGTCCGCCATGGCTCCCCCATTACGCGACATCGCCGTGCGAACTTCGGCAGCGGCGCGGTTCTTGTTGTCTGTCAGACACTCGATGAGGAGAGCGACACCATTTGGGCCATAGCCTTCGTACATGATCGTCTGGTAGTCGACCGCGTCACCCGACAGGCCAGCACCGCGCTTGACGGCACGATCGATGTTGTCGTTCGGGACACTCGTCTTCTTCGCCTTGTAGATCGCATCAACGAGGGTCGGGTTTCCGGCGAGGTCGGCACCGCCTGCACGGGCAGCGACTTCGATGTTCTTGATGAGCTTCGCGAACGACTTGGCACGCTTGGCGTCAATCGCCGCCTTCTTGTGCTTCGTTGTCGCCCATTTGGAGTGTCCGGACATGTACTTCCCTTACGTTATGACTTTTCGATGTTACCCAAGTGAGGGCACGACCACGGTTCGAACCCACCAGTCGTGAACACGGGTTTCGTTGGAAACCTCGGGGTGGAACGAGATTCCGACGAGGTTGCCCTGACGGACGCCGACAATTTCGCCACTCGGCAACGTCGCAATGACCTCGGCTGAACCAGCGTCTCGAACAATCGGTGCGCGAATGAACGACGACTGGATCGCTGCGCCACCTATGGCGGGCATGTCAATCGAGGTTTCGAACGAGTCGACCTGGCTGCCAAACGCGTTGCGCTCGACAGTCACATCCAGCCCACCGAACGTTTGCTGATCGTCCAGTCCCCCGGTGATTCGATCAGCGAGAAGGATAAGACCAGCACAGGTGCCAAGCACCGGAAGCCCGCCACGGATCGCCGCAACGATGTCATCTCGGAAACCGAAGATGCGGGTCAGTTTGTCGATGACGCTTGATTCCCCGCCAGGAATAATGAGCGCGTCGACCTCGGCGAGCTGCTCGGCATTGCGCACCTGACGGTGAAGCACGCCGAGCTCGGAGAGGACCTCTTCGTGTTCGCGAACATCACCCTGGAGGGCGAGCACGCCAACGAGTGGGCTGTTACCAGCCACGCTCTGCGAGGCGATGCGGTGCGGGAAGGTCGTTGACGTTGATACCGACCATGGCCTCGCCCAGTCCGCGCGAAACCTCTGCGATGACCTTCGCGTCGGTGTAGGCCGCGGTGGCCTTGACGATTGCCTTGGCGCGCTCGATGGGGTTTCCCGACTTGAAGATTCCCGAACCGACGAAGACCCCGTCGGCGCCGAGCTGCATCATCATGGCTGCGTCAGCAGGAGTTGCGACACCACCAGCAACGAACAAGACAACGGGCAGTTTGCCGTTTTCAGAAACCCACTTGACGAGCTCGTATGGAGCCTGGAGTTCCTTCGCGGCGACGAAAAGTTCATCAGAGTTCTTCGCGGCGAGCGCTGCAATTTCCGACTTGATCGTACGGATGTGCTTGGTCGCTTCCGAAACATCGCCGGTACCAGCTTCACCCTTCGAGCGAATCATCGCTGCGCCCTCGGTGATGCGGCGAAGCGCTTCGCCCAGGTTGGTTGCACCACACACGAACGGAACCGTGAAGTTGGTCTTGTCGATGTGGTTGACGTAGTCAGCCGGCGACAGAACTTCGGACTCGTCGATGTAGTCGACCTCGAGCGCTTCGAGGACCTGAGCCTCGACGAAGTGACCGATGCGCGCCTTGGCCATGACGGGAATCTTGACTTCGCGCTTGATCGCGTCAATGAGGTCAGGGTCGCTCATGCGAGCAACGCCACCCTGTGCGCGGATGTCTGCGGGGACGCGCTCGAGAGCCATGACGGCTACTGCGCCAGCGTCCTCGGCAATGCGTGCCTGTTCGGGGGTAACGACGTCCATGATGACGCCACCCTTGAGCATGTCAGCGAGACCACTCTTGATTCGCAACGTACCGACGGTGTTTTCCGCCATATCTATCACTCCTTGTGCAGTGCCCACGGGGGACATTCTTCAAGTTTAGGACTCTGCCGGCCAGTGTTGCGCCAGCAGTTCCCGAACCTCGCCGAGAAGACGAGGCAAAGCCTTGGTTTGCGCAATTATCGGGAAGAAGTTTGCATCATTTCGCCAGCGCGGAACGATGTGTTGGTGCAGGTGCTCGGCGATACCGGCTCCGGCGACTTCGCCCTGATTCATGCCCAGGTTGAAACCTACACAGCCAGTCGCCTCGCGAAGAACTCGCATTGCGATTTGTGACAGCTCGCCGATTTCGGCAACTTCGTCGGGGGTCGCAAGGTCATAGGTCGACACGTGACGGTAAGGGCACACCATGATGTGACCCGAGTTATACGGGTACAGGTTCATGATCACGTAGGCAGTTTTGCCACGAGCGACGATTAGTCCATCCTCATCGCTTCGAGTCGGCGCGGTACAGAACGGGCACCCCGTCTCCCCTGTTTCCTTGTTGAGGTAGACCATGCGGTGAGGCGTCCACAAACGACCCATGCCGTCCGGATCCCCGGGGAAAAGTTCGCTCGGCTCAGCGTCGACCACTAGATGTCCTGGCTGCGGCGTTCGATGATGTCGGTGATTCGAGCAATCGCGTCGTTGATGGGGACCCCGTTCACCTGTTCGCCGTTTCGGAATCGGAAACTCACCGCTCCGTTCGCACGGTCCTCTTCACCGGCGATAACAATGTACGGAACCTTAGCAATCGTGTGGTTGCGGATCTTCTTCTGCATGCGGTCGTCCGACGCGTCCAGTTCGGCACGGATGCCTGCCTTCTTCATCTGCGCAACGACGTCGGCGAGGTAGTCGGCGTATTCCTCTGCGACGGGAACAGCAACAACCTGCTGGGGCGCAAGCCACACGGGGAATGCGCCCGCGTAGTGCTCGAGGAGAACGCCGAAGAAGCGTTCGACCGAACCGAACAGCGCACGGTGGATCATGACCGGGCGCTGACGAGAACCGTCGGACGCGGTGTACTCGAGACCGAAGCGCTCTGGCAGGTTGAAGTCCAACTGAATGGTCGACATCTGCCACGTACGTCCGATCGCGTCGCGCGCCTGAACCGAGATCTTCGGCCCATAGAAGGCCGCGCCACCCGGATCGGGAACGAGCGTCAATCCGGAATCCGTCGCGACCTTTTCAAGAGTCGCGGTTGCGGTGTCCCACAACTCGTCAGAGCCGACGAACTTGTCCGACCCGTCACGGGTTGACAGTTCGAGGTAGAAATCGTTGAGCCCGTAGTCCCGCAAAAGCGAGAGGACAAAGTCGAGAACCTTTGTCAGTTCCTCTTCCATCTTGTCCGGGGTGGTGAAGATGTGCGCATCGTCCTGAGTCATACCGCGGACTCGGGTGAGGCCGTGAACGACACCCGACTTCTCGTAGCGATAGACCGAACCGAACTCGAACAGCCGCATCGGAAGATCGCGGTACGAACGGCCCTGCGAACGGTAAATCAAAATGTGGAACGGGCAGTTCATCGGCTTGAGGTAATAGTCGGTGCCCTGGCGGGTTATTTCGCCCGCTTCGTTCCGAACCTCGTCGAGGTGCATCGGAGGGAACATGCCCTCCTTGTACCAACCGAGGTGGCCCGATGCCTCAAACAGGTTCTGCTTCGTGATGTGAGGCGTGTAGACGAACTCGTAGCCGCCCTCTTCGTGGCGCTTGCGCGAGTAGTCCTCCATCGCGCGACGGATGATTCCGCCCTTGGGGTGGAAGACGGCGAGTCCCGAACCAATCTCGTCGGGGAACGAGAACAGGTCGAGTTCCGCTCCGAGTCGGCGGTGGTCACGCTTCGCGGCCTCTTCGAGTCGTTCCGCGTAGTCGCGCAGTTCCTGCTTGTTTGGCCAGCCTGTTCCATAAATGCGCTGAAGCGAAGGGTTCTTCTCGGAACCTCGCCAATAGGCAGCGGCCGAGCGCATGAGCTTGTAACCCTGACCGATCATGCGAGTGTTCGGGAGGTGGGGCCCGCGGCACAGGTCCTTCCAGACCGTTTCACCAGTCTTGGGATCGACGTTGTCGTAGATCGTCAGCTCAGAACCGCCGACCTCGACGTTTTCGTTGTCGTCGCCGGTGTTGCCACCCTTCAGCCCAATGAGCTCAAGCTTGAAAGGTTCGTTCGCAAGTTCGGCACGTGCTTCGTCGTCCGTGACGACTCGGCGCATAAAACGTTGGCCCTCCTGAACGATGCGATTCATTTCCTTTTCGAGAGCGGTCAGGTCCTCGGGGGTGAAAGGGTTTTCGACCTTGAAGTCGTAGTAGAAACCGTCCGTGACGGGCGGGCCAATGCCCAGTTTCGCCTCCGGATTGATGCGCTGCACCGCCTGTGCGAGAACGTGCGCGGTCGAGTGGCGAAGAATGTTGAGACCGTCCGGGCTGGACAGTTCGACACCTTCGACGACGTCACCGGCTTGCGCCTGGTGGGCGAGGTCACGGAGTTCGCCATTGACACGCATCGCGACGATCGAACGGTCGCTGAACAGCTCGAACCCGGTGTTCGATGCGGTGAGCGTCAAAGATTCGGACACAGTTACTCCTCAGTCGTACTTATCAAGCCTAGCGATTCACGGAACGCACCCTGGAAACAAAAAACCCTGCGCGTGGCAGGGTTTTTGGAGTGGGCGATACTGGGATCGAACCAGTGACCTCTTCCGTGTCAGGGAAGCGCGCTACCGCTGCGCCAATCGCCCAAGGCTTATGAAGTTGTGGAGGTGGCGACGGGATTTGAACCCGTGTGGACGGCTTTGCAGGCCGCTGCCTCGCCTCTCGGCCACGCCACCATGTGGATTTGTGCCCAAAGGCTATTCCGAGCGGATGACGAGATTCGAACTCGCGACCCTAACCTTGGCAAGGTTATGCGCTACCACTGCGCCACATCCGCATGTCCCTCGCGGGACATTCATGACTCTACCCAAAAGCACGACCAATTACAAAACGGGGGGCGGTGTGTCATCATCTTGAGGCTTCGGCTTGTGAGCAGCAGAGACAAGTCCGATGATGACGAGTGGAACACCCATCACAAGCCCTGCCATGAACGGCGCGACCATTACCAGTCCGCTTCCTCCCTTGCCATCTACGGCGTTGCTCATTAACCCCAAAGTGCCACCCGCAAAAACGAAAGGAAGGACACAGCCAATCGCCGCTAGCCCACAACCGAAATTCGATCCACCGGATTCGGGAACTCTGTCGCCGGGCGATGCTGGCGCGCCCACGATCGTGGCACACGCATCACAAAAGGTCAGTGTTCCTTCGAGTGGTCTTGAGCACCGCTCGCAGTATCGATTTGCCATGCGGTCAATGTAGAGCGTCGCTCGAAATCGTGCAATCGTGTGTTGGTGACCGATGTGTCAGAATGGTCGGGCGGGCGATTGGCGCAGTTGGTAGCGCGCTTCCTTCACACGGAAGAGGTCATCGGTTCGAGTCCGGTATCGCCCACACAGTAGCTTCACGTCCCCGTAGCCTCAGACGCGACAGTCCACAGGACTTTCGCGCAAGTCCGGTATCGCCCACCATTTAGTTCCGCAAACAAGGTGTTGTGGTCTCAGACCAATACCTCGCGACAGTCCACTGGACTGTCGCGCCCACACTCAATCTTCGTCGAGCGCGTAACCCAACTCGCCGTGCACGACGGTGTCGATACCAGCGATTTCCGCTTCGGTCGAGGCACGGAACCCCATCGTCTTTTCAATGATGGATCCGATAAGCAGTGCGGCGAGGAACGAGTACGCGAGAACCGACAGTGCCGCGATGACCTGCACGATCAATTGGCCAGGGTCACCGGTGAAGACCCAGCCCGTGTCGGTAGCGAAGAATCCGAGGAACGTCATCCCGACGAGTCCGCCGACAAGGTGGATTCCGACGACGTCGAGCGAATCGTCAAACCCGAGTGCGAATTTAAGCTCGATGGCGTAGGCGCAGGCGATACCCGCGATGAGCCCCAGCAGAATCGCGAACGATGGCGTGAGGTTTGCGCACGACGGCGTGATCGCGACGAGTCCAGCGACCGCGCCCGACGCGGCACCAACAGAAGTAGCCTTGCCGTCCTTGATTCGTTCGATCAGCATCCAGCCCAGCGAACCAGCAGCACCGGCAACGAAAGTGTTCATACAGATGAGCCCGACCTTGGACATATCCCCAAAGGCCTCGGCGCCCGCGTTGAATCCGAACCACCCGAAGAAGAGGATTCCAAAACCGATGAGCGTGAGCGGCACGTTGTGTGGCTGGTGGATTCCACGACCAAAGTTCACGCGCTTACCGAGAACGAGTGCGAGCGCGAGTGCCGCTGACCCCGACGTGATTTCGACGGCGAGTCCACCGGCGTAGTCAATGACTGGCGGAAGCCCCATCGACTCCCCCAGCTTTGCGATCCAGCCGCCACCCCACACCCAGGCTGAAATCGGGAAGTATGCCAATACCGCAAACGCTCCAGCGAAGAGCATCCAAGCGCCGAATTTCGCTCGGTCGGCGACCGCACCCGAA
The DNA here is from genome assembly GCA_024641015.1 of Micrococcales bacterium. Classification (GTDB taxonomy): domain Bacteria; phylum Actinomycetota; class Actinomycetes; order Actinomycetales; family Microbacteriaceae; genus MWH-TA3. The sequence goes on along the minus strand of JAHEDU010000003.1, from coordinate 59,271 downwards.
ATGAGTGCGACGGTGATGATGGCGAACGACGCTGCGAACAGACTCGACAGGAGCGACTCGTTCGTGTCATTGACAGCGAGGAAGTCGCTGAACGGATTGCCGGAGAAGTCGTCGGGGTGATCAACAACGGACATGCCGCGACCGACGAGGACCCAAAGAACACCGACGAGAGCCATGGTTCCGACAGACATCATCATCATCGAGATGACACTCTTCGCCTTGACGAGTCCGCCGTAGAAGAAGGCAAGACCGGGGGTCATAAACAACACCATCGCGGTGGCGACAATCGCCCACGTCAACTGACCAGAATCCATCGGAGGTCCTTTCGGGTGGAAAAGGAAGGTGAGCCAATTCTTTGAGAGCGGCGTTACAGGAAGTGACGTGCAATGTTTCGGGCAGGTTAAATGTGCGACGGGAGGCACCCACCCGAGTGCCTCCCGTCTGTTGGGACTACTCCGTGATGGCGTAGCCCAATTCCCCGTGGACCACGGTGTCGATGCCCGCGATTTCGGCCTCGGTCGAGGCGCGGAATCCGATCGTCTTCTCGATGAGAATTCCGAGAATCAACGAGACGACGAACGAGTAGATCAGCACACCACCAGCGGCAATCACCTGAGTGATCAGCTGACCGAAGTCGCCCGAGTAAAAGAGCCCGGTCTCGTTTGCGAAGAAGCCGAGGAACAGGGTTCCGGCGATTCCACCGACAAGGTGGATTCCGACCACGTCGAGCGAGTCGTCGAAACCAAGTGCGAACTTGAGGTTGATGGCCAGTGCACATAGTGCGCCGACGACGAGACCCAAGACGATTGACCAGCCCGGAGTGAGGTTGGCGCACGCCGGTGTGATTGCCACGAGTCCGGCGACCGCTCCTGAACCGGCACCGACGCTCGTCGCCTTGCCGTCGCGAACCTTCTCGATAACCATCCAGCCGAGAATTGCAGCCGAGGTGGCAACGAACGTGTTGATGACGATGAGTCCGACCTGACCCATATCTCCGAATGCCTGGGCACCCGCGTTGAATCCGAACCAACCGAACCACAGGATGGCGACACCGATCAGGGTGAGCGGAACATTGTGAGGCTGGTGGACGCCCTTGCCGAACGCAACGCGCTTGCCGAGAATCAGCGCGAGGGCGAGTGCTGCAGCACCGGCGTTGATGTGAACCGCCGTTCCACCCGCGTAGTCAATTACTGCCGGCAGGCCCAGCGCATCGCCGAGGTTCATGATCCAACCGCCACCCCAGACCCACGCAGCGACAGGGAAATAGACGAGAACCGAAAAGAGTCCGACAAACACCATCCACGAACCGAACTTCGCGCGGTCGGCGATTGCCCCGGACACGAGAGCAATTGTGATGATGGCGAAGGTTCCGCCGTAGGTTGCATAGAGCAGCGTGTTGTCATCGGCGGCGGCAAGTGCGAAGTCGCTGAACGGGTCGCCCGCGAAATCGAGCGGGTTTGCGACTGCGGACATGTTGTAGCCGATGAGGACCCAGAGGACACCGGCCAGGCCCATTGAACCGAACGACAGCATCATCATCGAGATGACACTCTTGGCCTTGACGAGTCCGCCATAGAAAAACGCGACCCCGGGGGTCATAAAGAGTACGAGAGCCGTTGCGGCGATTGCCCACGACATGTTTCCAACATCCATAGCGTTGTCCCTTTCAAACGTCGTGAGCGGTTGCTCACTCTGTCAGATTGGGCGATTGACATTTCGATTCGCCGTCGGGCATGTGTCGCTTGTGTTACGGAACAGCGCGATTGTTAACGCGAGATTGCGCGATGCGTCAGTGCAACGAGTCGAGATTGGGCTCGCAAATACTTTTTACGGAATCCGCCGCTGAGCATCTCCTCGGGGAACACCTCGTCGACGGGAGTGCCCGTTGCGCGAATCGGAATGTCTGCGTCGTACAGTCGGTCGACCAACGCGACGAATCGGAGTGCGTCGTTTTGATCGGTAAACGGAATCACGCCCCACCACGCGATGACGTCGATTCCGTCAATGAGGATCGCGTACTTCGATGGGTGCTCACGGGCGAGAACGACCTCAAGGTCACCGAAGGCGTCACTAGCAATCACGAGTCCTTCGGTTCGCTCAATTGCATCTAGCTCGTCCTCGGAGACTACGACGGCCTTGCCTTCATTCTCACGATGGCGGTAATCGACCCCGTCGATCCGGAAGGTACGGAAGCGGTCAGAGAGCCCTTGAATCTCGCGCACGAAATCTGCTGCGGCAAATCGACCCTCGCCCAGTGCGTTCGGCGGTGTGTTCGATGTGGCCATCACGCGTGTTCCGCCGGACATCAATTCGCCCAACAACCGCGTCATCAACATCGTGTCGCCCGGATCATCAAGCTCAAACTCGTCGATTGCAATGAACGAAGCACCGGTGAGTGCCGTCACCGCGTTCGCGTAACCCAGCGCACCGACCAGAGCGGTGTACTCGATAAACGTGCCGAAGTACTTGCGCCCCTTCGCGATATGCCACGCAGAGGCGAGAAGGTGCGTCTTGCCGACGCCGAATCCTCCGTCGAGGTATAGCCCGAGGGGCTGCTCGACCGCCTTCTTGAACAGTCCCCCACCCGTCGTCGTGAAAAATCCGCGTGCAGCTTCGCGTGCATCTGACTGTGACGGGAAAGCTGCGTCCGGTACATACGAGTCGAAGCTTGCCGTGTGAAACTGCGGCGGCGGAACAAGGTGGGCCAACATCTGCTCGGTGGTGACCGACGGGCGGCGATCCGCGAGGTGAACGAGCGACACGATGTGGCAGACCTTCCTGAGTTGTTCACAGCCTACCCACGACAATGGAGGCATGCTCGTCCACACCGACTTCCCGTATGGAATCGCATTTGACACTCTCAACCGCGAAGCCGCGATCCGTTGGTGGGACACCGCGGGCGACGAATGGGTGCGCGTGAATGTCATCACGGACGCCCTCGGCCACGCCGTCGGCGCTTCCGGTACGAGCCAAGATTTGACGGGCGGAGCCGACCGCACACTACTTTTAGCGCTTCGAGAGCTCGCCGACGTCGTGGTGTTGGGTGGCGCGACAGTCCGAGCAGAACCGCTTTCGGTTCCCCGTGACAAGCCGCTCGTCATCGTCTCCCGGTCAGCTGACATTCCCGCTGCGGCCATTGAACGTGCGCATGGCGGAATCACCGTGCTTCACCACTCGTCGGCCACGGTCCCTGATGGCGTCGAAGGAGTCGTCCTCGGCCGATTCACGGGCGCCGCAATCCTCAAGGCAATTCACGCACTGGGCCACCGTCGAATCGTTCTCGAAGGTGGACTCGCGCTGATAGACGTGTTCCTCAAGTCGGGAGTCGTCACTGAGTGGTGCCAGACTGTGTCTCCGAATCCCGGCGAACAGTCAGCGGACGTCGTTGTGCCAGCAGTAACGGGGAACCTTACGCTTATGGCCCACGATGATTCGGGCTTCCGTTACACCCGGCGGCTCGTCAACGGCGCGCCTCGCACTTCGTCGAAATCGCGAACCTAGGCTGACACCGTGAACAACTCGTCTGGATACTTCGAATCTCTCGTCGAGTCTGCCCGTGCCGCAGGTCTCCCACGCGAGGTTGCGGTTCACGAAATCGATGCTCCGCAGGGGCTCGCACCGAACGCGATTGCGTTCTCTGCCGATGTTGTCGCGGGCACCAGTCACCTCGACCGAGGCACCGGTCGCTTGATCATTCTTGACGACCCGGAAGAACCCGTCGCATGGGGTGGTCGGTCGCGCGCGATCATCTTCGCCCAGTCTCCCCTCGAGGTTGATCTCGGCTCTGACGAGATGTACTCCGCCGCAACGTGGGCAACGTTGCTCGACGAGCTCGCGGAAGGCGGCGCAAAGTTTGATCACGCTGCCGGCACGGTGACTCGTGTGATTTCCACTGGCTTCGGCGACCTCGCACCTCAGGGCCGCGGCACCCAAGTCGAAGTGCGCGCATCATGGTCACCGCAATCGTGGGACGCACGTCCGCACGTCGAAGCGTGGGCGCGATTTGTCTGTCGACTCGCCGGCTTCCCGCCGCAGCCCGAGGGCGTCACCAACATCCAGGCTCGATGACCGACGAGGTCGAACTCCCCCCGGCAACTCTCGCCGAGGAACCGTTCATCGTTGACACTGTCGATGCGCTAGAAGCAACCATTGCGAGGCTCACCTCGGGGCACGGCCCGTTCGGCGTCGATGCGGAACGGGCAAGCGGATTCCGCTATTCGAACCGCGCGTATCTGATCCAAGTTAGTCGCCGTGGCGGAGGCACTCACTTGATTGACCCGACCGCGTTCGAGAACCTCGACGGCTTGGGCGTGCTGTTGTCCACCGACGAATGGATTCTGCACGCCGCCACGCAGGACCTCGCCTGTCTCGCCGAAGTCGGGCTTGTGCCTTCTGCGTTGTTCGACACCGAACTGGGGTCTCGGCTCGCGGGCCTACCTCGCGTAGGACTTGGGACTGTCGTTGCTGAGCTCTTAGGTCTTCACCTGGCAAAGGAACACTCGGCTGCGGACTGGTCGACCAGACCACTTCCCCACGAGTGGCTCGTTTACGCCGCTCTCGATGTCGAGCTTCTTCAGGATCTGCGTGATGCTCTCGAGGCGCGGTTGATCGAGAACGGCAAGCTCGAGATCGCCAAACAAGAATTTGACAACCTGCTCACGTGGCAACCCGCTCCTCCTCGTGCGGACCCGTGGCGCCGACTCTCGCAGATTCAAACGTTGACCACACCGCGTCATCTCGCGGTGGCGCGCGAACTGTGGCTCGAGCGCGATGCGATCGCTCGCGAACTCGACATGGGCCCCGGCCGCGTAATCCCCGATCACGCCATCGTCGCGGCGGCACGTGCCTTGCCAACGTCCAAGGGTCAACTCGCTGGCCTGTCCACCTTCACAGGCCGCCTCTCGAGAAAACAGCTCGACCGTTGGTGGGCGGCGATTGAACGCGGCACCGCGACCGATGATTTACCCCCGATGCGAGTACGCGGTGGGGGTCTGTCTACGCCGCGCAACTGGAAGGAACGCCACCCCGACGCGTACGCACGATTTGTCGCCTCGCGCCAGGAAGTCCTCGCGGTTTCAGAGGAACTCGTTGTGCCGGTCGAGAACGTGTTGACGCCCGAAATCCTCAGAAGGCTTTGTTGGGAACCACCAGCAGACACAACGGCTGTCGGCATCGCGGGAGCGTTGACTCACGCAGGTGCTCGAAAGTGGCAGGTTGACGCAACGAGCGCTCGAATCGCCAGCGGTTTCGCCCGTGCCGAGGCAAATCCAGAGGAATTCCTTGCCACAGCCGCACCAGGTGGCAGCGAAGCCGAATAAAGGTGGCACGATGGAAGTGCAAGGAGGCACAGTGAGCCGGTCAGTCTATTTCGTTGATGGGATGCGCAGTCCGTTTGGTCGGGCGGGCGCCAAGGGAATCTATCGCGACACGAGAGCGGACGATCTCGCCGCCGAAGTGCTCAAGGGCTTGATGACGAGAAACGCGACGGTTCCACTCGACGCAATCGACGACGTCGCAATCGCGGCAACCACCCACGAAGGCGACCAAGGCCTGACACTCGGCCGAACCGTCGGATTGCTCGCGGGGCTGCCCACCTCCGTCCCCGGTTTCGCCATTGACCGCATGTGCGCGGGGGCGATGACATCGATGACGACGCTTGGCGCCGGGATTGGCTTCGGCCAGATCGACCTCGCGATTGCGGGAGGTGTCGAACACATGGGTCGCCACCCGATGGAGTTCGACAAGAAGGCGAACCCCGCGCTGTTCGAGATGGGAATCTTCACGGAGGATTCCCTGTTCATGGGACGCACAGCCGAGAACCTTCACGACGAGTTGCCGAACATCACCAAAGACCGAACCGACGCGTTTGCTCTTCAAAGCCAGCTTCGGGCGTGGCAGGCCTACGAGGACGGCGGTCCACAACTCGACCTCGTCACCATCGACACTCCGCACGGCGCAGCAGACCGCGACGAACAGTTGCGACCCGGAACAACTCTCGAAGGGCTGGCCTCGCTCAACCCGCCCTTCCGCGAAAATGGGCGAGTCACCGCGGGTAACGCGTCGCCTCTCACGGACGGTGCGACCATGAGTCTCCTCGCTGGCGAGGAAGCGGTTGCCCGATACGGACTCACTCCGTCGATGCGGATGGTCTCGTATGCGTTTGCGGGGGTCTCACCCGACATGATGGGGATGGGTCCGATCCCGTCTACCGAAAAGGCTCTCGCCATCGCCGGATTGACTATCAACGACATCGAAATCTTTGAGCTCAATGAAGCCTTCGCGATTCAGGTACTCGCGTTCGCCGACCACTTTGGCGTCGATCCCGAGTCACCACTCTTCAACCCATGGGGTGGTGCCATCGCGATGGGACACCCGCTTGCGGCTTCAGGTGTCCGACTCGCGATTCAGCTCGCTCGCCATTTCGAAAACAACCCGAACGTTCGATACGGGCTGACAACCATGTGCGTCGGGCTGGGCCAGGGCGGAACCGTTATCTGGGAAAACCCTCACTTCAGCGCATGACCCGACTTAGCGAAGCCCTCGCGACGACGGTGCAGACGTCCACAGAGATTACGCCGGCAGGAAAGAGCGTGATTGTGCTCACGCTCGTCGCTGAGGACGCTGGTCGCCCCGCAGTTCTCGGGCCGCGCGGGCTAGAGAACCTCAACACGGCTCTCGACGAATTGGCTGTGAAATTGGAAACCGAGGCAATCGACGCAGTCATTGTCCGCGGAAGTGGTCGCGCCTTCTGTGCCGGCGCCGACCTGGACATGATGGCGTCCATCACCGACCGGACCCTCTCCCTTTCTCTGGCTGAGGCCGGTCACCGCGTACTCGGTCGCCTCAGCCGACTCGGTGTCCCCACAATCGCCGAAATCAACGGTGTTGCCCTCGGTGGCGGACTCGAATTGGCGCTTCACTGCACATATCGTATCGCCGCTGCGTCGGTCGCAGCGATCGGTCTCCCCGAAATCAGTTTGGGACTCATCCCCGGGTGGGGCGGTGCCACACTTCTCCCCCGGCTCATTGGAATGAACCGCGCCCAGACGGTTCTGCTCGACAATCCAGTCAAGGGAAACACGCTGCTCAAGGCACAGCAGGCCGCAGACCTCGGAGTGGTCGACCGGCTCGCCGACGACACTCACCTGCACGACGACGTACTGCGCTTTATTGACGACGGATTCCCCGTCAAACGACACGAACACGAGACCACAGACGACGACATTGCGACCTTCACCGCAACGGCCAACAAATACGCTACGCGCGCAGCGAACCCGACCGTTGCGATCAATCGTCTCGTTGAAGTCATCAGCGCAGGTACAACAGTGGGCACAGGCTTCGCCGCTGAGGACGATGCTCTGGCCGATCTCATCGTGACGTCGGAATTCCGCAACCGTGTCTATTCGTTCCACCTCACGTCGAGCCGCGCCAAGAAGCCAGCTGGCGTTCCGTCGGCCGAGCCACATGACGTCAACAAGATCGGTGTGCTTGGCGCTGGACTGATGGCGTCACAGTTCGCGACCCTCTTTGCAGAGAAGCTGGACGTGCCGGTCGTCCTAACCGACGTTTCACAGGAACGCCTCGATGCGGCGGTTGCGCGAATCGGCGATGCCCTGACCGGTCGAGTCGATCGCGGCGGACTCACCTATGACCGTCGCGCGACAATTCTCGGAAAGGTACAGACAACACTGGACAAGGCGGACTTCGCGGACTGCGACTTCGTGATGGAAGCAGTGTTCGAGGACCTCGATGTCAAGGTTGCCGTTTTGCGCGAAGTTGAACAGTTCGTTTCGCCAGACTGCATCCTGGCAACGAACACGTCGTCGCTCTCGGTCACCACCATGGCCGAAGCCCTCAAACACCCTGGCCGGCTGATCGGCTTCCACTTCTTCAACCCTGTTGCCGTCATGCCGCTCATCGAGGTTGTTGCGACGACACACAGCACCCCCACCGCAGTTGCCACCGCGATTGCCTGCGCCGGGAACCTCAGAAAGACGGCCGTCATCACCAAGGATCTTCCGGGATTCGTCGTCAACCGAATCCTCTCGGTTTTCCTCAGCGAAGCTCTTGACGCTGTGGACCGCGGGGTGGGCACCGACTCTGTCTCGCAAGCGTTGTCCGCCTTGAGGTTGCCGATGGACCCATTCGCCCTCATCGATCTGATTGGTCGCGCCGTTTCTCTCCACATGATCGAATCGCTTCACGCATTCGCTCCGGACCGCGTTCACGTGTCTCCCGCGCTTCGCGCTGCGACGGATAACCCCGTGGGCGCTTCAATCGCCGCAGACATGGCGTCGGGTGAATCAGCGGACGACACCGCCCAAGGGGCGATTCACGACCGCACTGTGGATGCCTTGACTCGAGAGATTGCGCTCATGCTCGAAGAGGATGTGGTCGCCGACGTTCGCGACATCGACCTGTGCCTCATCGCCGGAGCCGGGTGGCCCGTTGCGCACGGTGGAATCAGCCGATACCTCGATGACTGCGGGTCGACCGAGCGCGTGCTCGGGCGTCGCTTCCACTAGTTATGTGCGCTTGGCCTTCGGAATCTGTGTTCCATTGATCTGGGCCTGAATCTTTGCCGCGATCGTGGGCGCATCAAGCCCCACCCGACGCAAAATATTGTCACGAGAATCGTGCTCGAGGAATTCATCGGGAAGACCCAGTTCGTCGACAGCGGTGTCAATCCCCGCCGCACGAAGGTCCTGACGGATTCGCGTTCCAATTCCGCCAACTCGGATTCCGTCCTCCAGCGAAACGACGATTCGATGTTCGCGTGACATCTCGACGATGCTCTGCGGTACTGGGATCACCCAGCGAGGGTCAACAACTGTGACGCCGATGCCTGCTTCACGAAGTGCTGTCGCGACGGACAATGCAATGGGAACGAACGCGCCAATCGCAACGAGAAGCACGTCGTTCGCGCCCTCGTCGACCAACACATCGACGCCGTCGGTTGTGCGACGGACAGCGGGGATGCTTCCGGCGATACTTCCCTTCGGGAAGCGCACGACGGTGGGTGCGTCATCCACCCCGATTGCCTCGCGCAGTTCCTCACGCAGGGTGACATCGTCACGAGGAGCCGCAATGCGGACTCCGGGAACGATGTTGAGCATCGCCAAGTCCCACTGCCCGTGGTGCGAAGCTCCATCGGGACCGGTGACTCCCGCGCGGTCGAGCACAAACGTAACACCGGCCTTGTGTAGCGCAACGTCCATCAGCACCTGGTCAAAAGCACGACCCATGAACGTTGCGTAGACGGCAACGACGGGGTGCAGACCACCAAAGGCGAGTCCCGCCGCGGAAGTCGTGGCGTGCTGTTCGGCGATTCCGACGTCAACAACGCGCGCGGGGTACTTGTCTGCGAACGCTGCCAAACCTGTCGGCCGAAGCATGGCTGCGGTGATTCCGACGACCTTTTCGTTCTCGTCCGCGATGGCGACGAGTTCCTGCGAGAACACACTCGTCCAGGAAGTGCCCGAACCCTTGGTCTCTTCACCGGTAATGGGGTCGAACGCTCCGATTGCGTGGAACTGATCGTCGGCGTTCGCGCGGGCGGGTTCGTAACCACGACCCTTCTCGGTAATCGCGTGGACGATGACGGGAGTCCCGTAGTCCTTCGCCTGCTCGAGAGCGCGTTCGACATCGGCCATGTTGTGACCGTCGATGGGGCCGATGTACTTGATGTCGAGGTTGGAATACAGCGAGTCGTTGTTGGCGAAGCGAGCGAGGAAGCCTCGGACACCGCCACGCACACCTCGGTAGAAAGCGCGCGCGGGTCCGCCAAGGCGCTTGAAGATCGCCCACGACAAGTTGTGAAGGCGACGGTAAGACGGACGCGTTCGCACGTCAGAGAGGAATCGTGCTACTCCCCCGATGGTCGGCGCGTACGAGCGCCCATTGTCGTTGACGATGATGACCAAGCGACGCGAGTTGTCGTGGGAGATGTTGTTCAGCGCTTCCCACGTCATTCCGCCCGTCAGCGCACCATCGCCGACGACGACCACCACGTGTCGATCGTCCTGACCGGTCATCTCAAAGGCCTTGGAGATTCCGTCAGCCCACGACAGTGAGCTGGAGGCGTGACTGCTTTCGACGACATCGTGAACAGACTCGCTTCGCTGGGGGTAACCGGCAAGCCCGCCAGCGGACCGAAGTCCCGAAAAGTCCTGGCGCCCAGTCAGTAGCTTGTGAACGTACGACTGGTGCCCGGTGTCGAAAATCACGGGATCGGTCGGCGAATCAAAGACACGGTGGATTCCGATTGTCAATTCAACGACGCCGAGGTTCGGGCCAAGGTGACCGCCGGTCGAGGCGACATTCGTCACCAAGAATTCGCGAATCTCAGAAGCCAGTGCCACACACTCGGAGACCGTCAACCCCTTGAGGTCTTTCGGGCTTCGAATGTTCGGCAGCAACATGATGGTTACAGCAACGACCGAAGCACGTACTGGAGAATTCCACCGTTGCGGTAGTAATCCGCCTCACCCGGTGTATCGATACGCACAACAGCGTCGAACTCGACAACCGACTTGCCCGCCGCAGAGTGCGAGGTTGGCGTCGCGGTGACGTGAACCGTGCGAGGAGTAACACCGTCGTTCAGCGCTTCGATTCCCGTGAACGTGAATTCTTCCGTTCCATCGAGACCGAGTGAGTCCGCGTTCTGGCCAGCGGGGAACTGCAGCGGGATGACGCCCATTCCGATCAAGTTTGAACGGTGGATACGCTCGAACGACTCGGCGATCACGGCCGAAACGCCGAGAAGTCGGGTTCCCTTCGCCGCCCAGTCACGGCTCGAACCCGAACCGTATTCCTTGCCAGCGAGGATGACGAGCGGAGTGCCGTTCGCCTGGTACTTCTCCGATGCGTCGTAGATGAACGCCTGGTCGCCCGCCGCGGTGGTGAAGTCGCGGGTGTAACCACCCTCGACACCGTCCAGCAACTGGTTCTTGAGGCGAATATTCGCGAAGGTGCCACGGATCATGATTTCGTGGTTTCCGCGACGCGAGCCGTACGAGTTGAAGTCGTCGCGTGCGACACCATGCGCCTGTAGGTACTGCCCTGCGGGTGAGTCGGCCTTGATCGAACCAGCCGGCGAGATGTGGTCAGTCGTGACCGAGTCTCCGAGCTTTGCGAGAACGCGCGCGCCGTGAATGTCGGAAACCGGGGTGGTCTCCTTCTTCATTCCGTCGAAGTACGGGGGCTTACGGACGTAGGTCGACTTGTCGTCCCACTCGAACACGTTGCCGGTCGGGGTCGGAATCGAACGCCAGCGCTCATCACCGTCAAAGACTTCACCGTACTGGCGCACGAACATTTCGGTATCGATTGACGAGTCAATCGTCTTCTGAACCTCGGCGGCCGACGGCCAGATGTCGGCGAGGAATACGTCCTTGCCTTCAGAGTCCTGACCGAGGGGCTGGGCCTCGAAGTCGAAGTTCATCGTTCCCGCGAGTGCGTAAGCGATGACAAGGGGCGGCGACGCAAGGTAGTTCATTTTCACGTCGGGGTTGATTCGTCCCTCGAAGTTACGGTTTCCCGACAGCACCGCGGTGACCGCGAGATCGTTGTCCTGAACGGCTTGCGAGACCTCGGCAGGGAGCGGTCCCGAGTTTCCGATACAGGTGGTGCAGCCGTAACCGACGAGGTAGAAACCGAGCGCCTCGAGGTCGTCCATCAGGCCGGCCTTTTCGTAGTACTCGGTGACAACCTTCGAACCAGGAGCGAGAGTGGTCTTCACCCACGGCTTCGAGGTGAGACCCTTAGCGACGGCGTTGCGGGCGAGGAGTCCGGCGGCGAGCATCACCGACGGATTCGAGGTGTTCGTGCAGGAGGTGATTGCCGCAATAGCAACGTGTCCGTTGTCAACTTCGAACGTTTCGCCTTCGTATGTGACCGTTGCGGCCTTACCAGCGCCGTAGTTGGTGAGGTCGGTGCCGAACTGAGACTTAGCCTTCGACAGTTCGATGCGGTCCTGCGGACGCTTGGGACCAGCGATCGACGGAACAACCGTCGACAGGTCGAGCTCGAGGTATTCACTGAAGACGGGCTCGATGTCGGGGTTGTGCCACAAGCCCTGGGCCTTGGCATATGCCTCGACGAGAGCAACGGTTTCGGCGGGGCGGCCCGTGAGTCGCAGATAGTCGACGGTCACCGAATCCACCGGGAACATCGCTGCCGTCGAACCGAATTCGGGGCTCATGTTTCCGATGGTGGCGCGGTTCGCGAGAGGAACCTGGCTCACGCCGGCACCATAGAACTCGACGAACTTACCGACGACTCCGTGCTTACGCAGCATGTCCGTGATGGTGAGAACAACATCCGTGGCGGTGACGGCGGAAGGGATTACACCCGTTAGCTTGAAGCCGACAACCTTCGGGATGAGCATCGAAACGGGCTGGCCGAGCATGGCGGCCTCTGCTTCGATTCCTCCGACTCCCCAACCGAGAACACCGAGTCCGTTGACCATCGTGGTGTGCGAGTCAGTTCCGACACAGGTGTCGGGGAAGGCGATCGTTTCACCATTGACGTCGCGGGTGTACACGACCTTAGCGAGGTTCTCCATGTTGACCTGGTGGACAATTCCGGTCCCGGGCGGCACAACCTTGAAGTTGTCGAAAGCGGTCTGTCCCCAACGGAGGAACTGGTAACGCTCACCATTGCGCTCGTATTCGATTTCCACGTTGCGTTCGAAGGCATCTTCACGACCGAATAGGTCGGCAATGACCGAGTGGTCGATGACGAGTTCTGCGGGGGCGAGGGGGTTGATCTTTTCGGGGTCGCCTCCGAGTTCAGCTACTGCTTCACGCATGGTGGCGAGGTCGACGATGCAGGGGACGCCGGTGAAGTCCTGCATGACAACACGTGCGGGCGTGAACTGAATCTCAGTGTCGGGTTCTGCGGTCGGAACCCACGAACCGAGTGCGCGAATCTGGTCGGAGGTGATGTTCGCACCATCTTCGGTGCGCAACAGGTTCTCGAGGAGCACCTTCAGGCTGAACGGAAGTCGATCGTGGCCTTCAACGGCGTCAAGACGGAAAATCGTGTAGTCACGACCGTCTACGGTCAACGTGCTTTTCGCACCGAATGAGTTGATGCTCACCAGTCACTCCTCTGCATCGACAAGATGCTTTCAGTCTAGCCCCGACGCGGGTGCGCCTAGGTCGTGCGAATGTGCGACGAACGTAGCAACATCCACGTCACCCACAGCATTGACGCGTACAACGGCAGCCCCATGATGAGCTTCGTCGCGGCCAGAGCAGCGGTGAGATTTGCAAAGTACAGGGGCAACTGTACGCCCAGTCGAAGTGCGAAGAAACAGGCCCACAGTATCGACGCGATTGTCACCGCTCGGCGCGGAGCGGGCTCGTCCAGCCACTTCGTCTTGGGGGCGAGCGCGTTTGCGATGACACCGACGAGCGGCTTGCGAACGAGCAACGAGATCGAGAACGCGAGCAGGGAGACTGCGTTGATGATGAATCCGCCGACGAAATTGTCTGCGGCCCGCCCAGTCCAGAGTGCCAGCCCTGCCGATAGTGCAATCCCAATTCCCCCGGAAATTGCGGGAAGTACGGGGAGACGTTGAATCAACCGAACGAGAAGCACGATGACGGCCACGGCGACGGGAGCGACGACCGACGGCGTGAGCTGACCCGTGATGGTGAAGACGACGAGAAACACGAGACCGGGAGTCAGTGACTCGATGATTCCGCGCACTCCCCCGATTGCGCCGAACAATGCATCGGCAGTCGGCGCCTCGCCAGGGGTCAACGCGGATAGTCCACGTCGGGAAGGAGTTGGCTCGGTCATGCGGGAACGCCGGGCTGCGGCGGGACCCGTAGCGGCAGAAGCTCACGCGGGGGCAACGCCTCGATACCGCGGTTCACCACGATCGAGCGATAGACCTCTTCGATCGGCAACGCGTTGTCCGGTTCGTCGGCGCCCTTGCCAGAAATAACACCGCGCAGGAACCACTTGGGACCGTCGACTCCGATGAACCGAACAGGTCGGCGTGTGCCATCTGCCGTTGGCAGGACTGCACGCACCTCGAGACCAAACGGACCCTCGACCTCGTCGACCGTTCCGCCCTGCTTCGTGACCTGGGAAACGACCTGTTCGCGAATCTCGTGCCACAGCCCTTCAGAGCGTGGCGCTGCGAAGGCTTGAACCTGGAGAGTCGACCCATCGCAATCCAGAGTCGCCGCAACGACTCGTTTGGTGCTGTCATCAACATCGAGTCGAAGTTGCAGTCCGACACGCGGCGTGACTTTGATGGATCCAAGATCGATAAACGGTTGGACGGGACTGACCTCAGAAACGTCGAATGGCCCCGCGGTCGCTCGATTGTCCGGCGCACTCTTCTCGTGCATTGCTAGTCCTTCCTAACACCGGTGCTGCCGAAGCCGCCCGATCCTCGATGAGTTCCCGGCAAATCTGCAACGGGAACGAAAGTCGCCTGAACGACGGGTTGAATGACGAGTTGCGCGATGCGGTCGCCCGGTTCGATGTGGAAAGTGTTCTCACGATCCGTGTTCAGCATGATGACACCGATCTCGCCGCGATAACCGGCATCAATGGTCCCTGGCGCATTGACCAACGAGATTCCGTGCTTGAGAGCCAATCCGCTTCGCGGCATCACGTACGCGACAAAACCGTTGGGAATAGCGATTGACAAACCTGTCCTGACGAGAGCGCGCTCTCCAGGGGCGAGAGTCACGGATTCCGATGCGGTGATGTCCGCTCCAGCGTCGCCGGGATGGGCGTAGGTCGGAGTCGGGCCGACAACAAGAACCTCAGGTGTCATTCGTTCAGGGTATTACATGGTCGAATAGGAACATGGTCATTTACCGTGAACGCCTCGTCCCGAATGTCGGGATTCACCTCGCACTGCTCCTTCTTCTTCCGATGGGATTCGGCATGCTTGCTCCCATCGATATCACCTGGGGCGTCATCAACGCGGTCGCGGTTTATGTACTCGGCGAACTGTGGATGACTCTTGGAGCGCCTCAAATCGTCCTCAGCGGCGAAACGTTGCGAGCGGGTCGCGCGACGATTGACCGCAAATTCCTCGGGGCAGCGACGGTGATTGAGCGATCAGAGCGCGCCGAGGCGCTTGCGGATGCTCGCGCGTGGAAGGTGCTGCGCGCGTGGGTTCCGAATGGAGTACGCGTCGACAACACCGATCCGACCGACCCGGCTCCGTACTGGTACGTCTCGAGTCGTCACCCCGCAAAGCTCGCGGACCTGCTCAACGCGAACTAAGCGCAGTCGAGGCAGATAGCGCCGTTCTTCGTTTCCTTTGCGATCTGCGACCGGTTCTTCACGATGAAGCACTCGTTGCAGGTGAACTCGTCAGCTTGAGGCGGAAGCACGACAACGTCGAGCTCCATGTTCGCGAGATCCTGCCCGCTCATCTCGAGACTGTCCGGGTTATCGGCGTCGTCTGACTCGGCACCGGGACGCGGTGCGGGGACACGCTCTTGCAGTGCCTGCAAAGACTCGTGGTCTTCTTCACCCTTACGGGGGGAATCGTAATCCGTTGCCACTTGACAAACCTTTCTCTGGTAACGGGCGCTCGTAGTTTGCGACACATTACGTCGAAAATCAAACTCCCTCGCCGTATGTCGCAAATTCCGTGTCGTTCGGCGGTATTGTCGGGACACAGCCACAAACAGGAGTTGCCGTGGAAGAACTGACCGTCATCGAGGTGTCCCCCACCGCGATTGTTGCCGTGTCACGCGACGGACACCGCTTTACGATTCCCGTTGATGCAGAGCTTCGCGCTGGAATCGCGCACAAACCGGGCGTGTCCAGCACGGGCGGCACGAGCCCCCGCGAGATTCAGAGTTTGCTTCGTTCCGGCCTGTCGGTCACGGAAGTTGCCGAGCGAACCGGTGAAGACGCCGACCACATTGCGCGCTTCGAAGCGCCGATCACCGCCGAATTAGCCTTCGTTCTTGAGCGTGCGCTGTCGGTTCCGGTCACCACCCACGACGACGAGGACGCTACCAGCTTTGGAGCTGCCATCGAAGGACGACTTCGCGATCAAGGCGGCACCGTCTCACGCTGGCAGGCTTACCGCCTCGATGATGAGTGGGTCGTCGGCGCTGAATTCACGGTTGGAACTGTCACCGAAGATGCGACCTGGGCGTTCGATCCTCGCAAGCTGACGCTCGTCCCGACCAACCCTGTTGCGGTTCGTGTCAGCAAAGCGGATGCGGTCGACGCGGCACTGTTCCCCCCGCTTCGAGTCGTGACTCCCCAGGCCGCACAGCGTTTCGACAGCGGCGAATTCGAGCCGGTCATCGAAAAGCCCAAGCCACAACCCGTGATACAGATTCCGATCGAGATCGACGAAATCGTCGGTGACTCGGTAACCGAGCCGGCTGGCGCAGCGCCCGCTGACTTGTTGGACGAACTACACAAGCGTCGCGGGGAACGCAACGAGGCGATGTCTAGCCACCCGTCGACTGGTTCGATTCCGGTGATCACTCCCGAGATGCTCGAGACCGCGGATGACTCACCCGAGGCTCCTGAGGAAGCAGTCGTTGACCCGCAGCCCTCGGCCCCTGATGTCTTTATCGATGAAACTCCCAGCCAGCGGCAGCGTCGCCAGCGTGCGCCGATGCCGACATGGGACGAAATCGTTTTCGGCACTCGTCCCGACGACGACTAGCCGAACGCTCCCCCGCGGATGAGCGGAACGTGTGTCTCTGTCCGCGACAGGCCACCGTGTTGGCCGATCATTGCCATGGATTGTGTTGTTGCGGTGCGCTCGTCGTAATAGACCGCCGTTCCTCGCGGCGTAATTAGGACGTCACCGATTCGATCGAGGTGTTCGGTGGTGACCGCCCCGAACCAACCTGCTGCAATGCCTTCGGTTCGAGTGACGACGTGAGCGCGCTCGCCTTCAGCCTCTCGCCACGCTGATGCGAGCTCATCAGGGTTGCGCGATGAGTACAGATGAAGGAAACGAGGCTCGCCGCCCGTGACGACGTCATCGAGAAGCTCCGAACTCGCAGGAACAATTCGGTGCTTGACCGACGGAACATCGAGAACGCCGTGGTCAGCGGTAACGAGCAACCCGTCTCGAGGACCCAACACACGAAGAATGTCGGCAATGAAACCGTCGAAGTCCTCGAGTCGGCGAACCCACTGATCGCTCGCGACTCCGAACTGATGGGCGGCCTGGTCCAGTTCGGGGACGTAGATGTATGCGACACCGCTTGAGTGTCCTCGAAGGAACTCGAGCAAGGTGCCGACACGTTGCTCGTAGGTGTTCGCCGAACGGTAGTCGCCCCCGCGCAAAATCGCCCGGGTCAGACCTGTCGACGCGTATCGCTCTGCCGAGATGATCGCGTTGGCAATGTCGGGGTTGGCTTCCCATACCGTCGGTACGGGCTGCCACTGGTCGACGTCGAGCGCGTCGAGTCGTGACAACTGGTTGACGATCTCGCCCGACTGCGGATTTCGAATCGCGTAACCGAGCATTCCCGTCTCACCGGGCGACGAACCAGTGCAGAGCGTGGCGAGAGAGGACGCCGTCGTCGACGGGAAATTTGCGAAGATTGGTGCGTTGGTGAGTGACGTGAGGGTTCGCGCATGTGCGCGGTGCACCTGAAGATTTTCGGCGCCGAGCCCGTCCACCAATACCACGACGGAACGGTTTGCTTTCGGCAACCCCAGCGGGTTGTTTTCCCCACGAATCGTCGCGAACGCGCTCGTCAACACCCCCGCGAGCCGACGGTCGTCAGGAGCGATGACGGGTAAAATCGTGCTCATTGTGACTGACGCCCCATCCTTCTCCGAACGCATCGACGATGTAGACCTATCCCACGAAATGCAGGGGTCGTTCCTCGAATACGCGTACTCCGTTATCTATTCTCGCGCTCTTCCGGACGCGCGTGATGGATTGAAGCCGGTTCAGCGTCGAATCATCTACCAAATGGCGGACATGGGTCTGCGCCCCGACAAAGGGTACGTCAAGAGCGCCCGCGTCGTCGGCGAGGTCATGGGCAAGCTTCACCCGCACGGTGACTCGGCCATTTATGACGCACTCGTCCGCCTCGCTCAGCCGTTTAGCCTTCGCGTTCCATTCGTCGACGGCCACGGCAACTTCGGTTCGCTTGACGATGGACCTGCGGCAAGCCGATACACCGAAGCTCGTCTTCGCCCGGAAGCGATGACGATGACGGAAAGTCTGGACGAGGACGTCGTCAACTTCGTTCCGAACTACGACGGTCAGTTGCTGCAGCCCGAGGTACTCCCGGCGGCATTCCCCAACCTTTTGGTCAATGGTGCGAGCGGTATCGCGGTTGGTATGGCGACAAACATGGCTCCCCACAACTTGGGCGAGGTCATCGAAGCAGCACGCCACCTCATCGCGCACCCAGAAGCGACCCTCGACGACCTCATGAAGTTCATTCCCGGTCCCGACCTACCCAGTGGCGGAATCGTCGTCGGGTTGGATGGAATCCGTGACGCGTACGAGTCGGGCAAAGGAACTTTCCGAACCCGTGCACGCACGTCGATCGAGCAGGTTTCTGCTCGCAAAACGGGAATCGTCGTTACGGAGTTGCCGTACCTCGTCGGTCCCGAGCGCGTTATCGAGCGCATCAAGGACGGCGTCACCAAGAAGAAGATCACCGGCATCTCGAACGTCGTCGACCTGACCGACCGCAAGCACGGACTGCGCCTCATCATCGAGGTGAAGACGGGCTTCTCGCCCGAGGCCGTACTCGACCAGCTGTACCGTCTCACGCCGCTCGAGGACGGCTTCTCGATCAACAACGTCGCTCTCGTAGACGGCCGCCCCGAAACCCTCGGTCTCAAAGACATGTTGCGCGTCTACATCGAACACCGCATCGAGGTCGTGACGCGCCGCTCGCAGTATCGACTTGCACGCCGCACCGAACGACTACACCTGGTCGAAGGCTTGTTGCTCGCGATCCTCGACATCGACAAGGTCATCGCCGTCATTCGTGCGTCGGATGACGTGGATACGGCACGAACTCAACTCCAGTCGACTTTCTCGTTGTCCGAACTGCAGGCCGAATACATCCTCGAACTTCGACTCCGCCGACTCACCAAATTCAGCCGTGTGGAACTTGAGACCGAGCGAGACAACCTCGCCGCCGAGATCGCGCGACTGACCAAACTACTGTCCAGCAAGGACGCCGTGCGGGACCTTGTGTCGAGCGAACTCGCCGAGATTGCGAAGCAATACGCGACGCCACGACGCACCACACTGCTTGACGCGGAGGACGCGCCTGTGGTGGGCGCAATTGCCAGCCAAGGGCTTGAACTCGAAGATGAACCCTGCACGGTCATCCTCACCGCGACAGGTCGAATCCTTCGCAACTCCAATACAGACGAATTCCCCGTTGCACCGAAGCGCTTCAAGCACGACGTCGTTCGCACGGCCGTCCGCTCTACCACCCGTGGCGAACTCGGCGCAGTGACAAGTAGCGGTCGCTTGATTCGCTTCTCGCCGGTTGACCTGCCTGGCGGAACGGACTCCATTTCATTCGCGTCAGGCTCAAAGGTCAACGATTATGTCGTTGGGCTGCAGCCGAAGGAAACAGTCGTCACGATTGTCGCACTGACGGGTGAGCCGCTGGCGCTGGGAACCGCGCGCGGTGTCATCAAGCGCGTCGACACGACCGGGTTCCCCGCGCGTCCCGACTTCTCGATCATCAACCTTGACGAGGGAGACCGAGTCGTCGGTGCCTGCGTCGCACCGGACGGTGGCGACGCCGTGTTTGTGACTCACGGAACTCAGGTATTGCACTTTCCCATCGCCGGCGTGCGCGCCCAAGGAATCGGTGCGGCCGGTGTCGCGGGCATCAACCTGTCCGACGGTGACCAGGTCGCACACTTCACCGTTGCTTCACCCGAGACGGCACAGGTTGTCACTGTTACCGCGGCAGAAGCCACTCTGACGGGAGCTGACCCGGGCCGCGCAAAGGTCACCCCACTCTCCGAGTTCCCTGCAAAGGGGCGCGCCACCGGCGGTGTTCGAGGACACTCTCTCCTCAAGGGCGAAGTTGGATTGTCGCTCGCGTGGGTTGGCGACGAGCCGCGCGCCTCTGCTGTGGACGGAACGCCACGCGACCTGCCGACGGAACCGGGCAAGCGTGACGGCAGCGGAACGGCATTAACCGATGCCATCTCGGTCGTCGGAACCCGACTTCGCTAAGAGGCGTGCTTAGGCGTCAATGCGGTCGCGTTCAAGCGACTGACCGCTGTCGATGATGAACTCGCGACGAGGAGCAACCTCGTTACCCATCAACAACTCAAAGACCGACGCGGCCTCCTCGGCATCGTGCAGTCGAACGCGACGGAGAGTTCGGTGCGCAACGTTCATCGTCGTGTCCGCGAGCTGATCCGCGTCCATCTCTCCAAGTCCCTTATAGCGCTGAATCGGCTCTTGCCACTTCTTGCCCGCCTTGCGAAGCTCGTCCAGCTTCGCGTGCAATTCGGCGTCGGAATATGTGTACACGATGTCGTTCGGCTTCGAACCGGGGTTCATCACGAGAATGCGATGGAGGGGCGGCACCGCCGCGTACACGCGACCCGCTTCGACGAGGGGACGCATGTACTTGAACAAGAGGGTCAGAAGGAGCGTTCGAATGTGCGCACCGTCGACGTCGGCGTCGCTCATGATGATGACCTTGCCGTATCGCGCGGTGTCGATATCGAACGTGCGTCCCGACCCTGCACCGATCACCTGGATAATCGACGCGCATTCGGTGTTCGACAGCATGTCCGAGATGGAAGCCTTCTGGACGTTGAGGATCTTGCCTCGGATGGGCAGCAGCGCCTGGAACTCGGAATCACGCGCGAGCTTGGCGGTGCCGAGCGCCGAGTCACCCTCGACGATGAAGAGTTCTGATTGCGCGACGTCGTCACTGCGACAATCCACGAGCTTCGCGGGAAGAGTGGAGGATTCGAGCGCGTTCTTGCGGCGCTGCGTTTCCTTGTGAGCGCGAGCAGAGATGCGCGACTTCATCTCGGCGACGACCTTGTCAAGGACGAGGGCCGTTTGCGTCTTGTCATCACGCTTGCTCGACGCGAATCGGTCCTCGAGAGCCTTCTGGACGACCTGAGCCACAACGTTTCGCACAGCAGGCGTGCCCAGGATCTCCTTGGTCTGTCCCTCGAACTGCGGTTCGGCGACTCGCACCGTCACCACTGTGGTCAAACCGGTGAGGATGTCATCCTTCTCGATCTTGTCCGTTCCGACCTTGAGGCGCCGAGAGTTCTTGTCCACCTCGGAACGAATCACCTTCATCAGCGCCTGCTCGAAGCCGGTGACGTGAGTCCCGCCCTTCGGCGTCGCAATGATGTTGACGAACGACTTCTGAACCGTGTCGTAGCCCGTCCCCCAGCGCAACGCGACATCCACCGCACAATTGCGCTCGACCTCGGTCGACACCATGTGGCCGTTGTCGTCGAGAACCGGAACGGTTTCCGTGAACGTCCCTTCGCCCGTCAATCGCCATGTGCTCGTCAGCGGTGCGTCGGGCGCGAGGAATTCCGTGAACTCCGAGATGCCGCCGTCGAACGCGAACTCGTCACGTACCGACTGCCCTCCGCGGGTGTCGGTGACAGCCAGTTTGAGGCCGGGCACCAAGAACGCGGTCTGTCGGGCACGAGCGGCGAGGCCGTCCTTGTCGATGGTTGATGACTTAACGAAGATTTCAGGATCCGGCCACCAGCGCACTCGGGTTCCAGTCGCGCCCTTTGCTGACTTGCCGACGATCGTCAATTCCGAATTCTCGACGAACGCGGTAAACGGCGCACGCGGCGACGGTTCGCCCGAATCGGTGAATGTACCGGGCTCGCCGCGGTGGAAGGACATTTGGTGCGTCTTGCCGTCGCGGTCAACCCAGACGTCGAGTCGCTCGCTCAACGCATTGACGACAGAAGCGCCAACGCCGTGAAGACCTCCGGACGCGGTGTACGAGCCAGAGCCAAATTTTCCACCGGCGTGAAGCTTTGTGAAGACTACCTCGACCCCAGACAGGCCAGTTCGCGGTTCGATGTCTACGGGGATTCCGCGACCGTTGTCGGACACTTCGACCGAACTATCGTCGTGAAGAGTGACTTCGATGGTCGAACCGAAACCACCCAGCGCCTCGTCGACCGAGTTGTCAATGATTTCCCAGAGACAGTGCATGAGTCCGCGCTCGTCGGTCGACCCGATGTACATGCCGGGACGCTTCCGAACAGCCTCGAGCCCCTCAAGAACGCTGAGATGACGGGCGGAGTATTCGTTAGACACGCAGAATGACCTTTGTTTTGGTGGACTGTCCCACCATAAGCGTTCGCAGTCGAGTGGTGGCGGAGGCACTCCGTCGCGGTGGAAAAGGTTTACGCCACGGGCGAAATGGACAGCAAATGGGCACCGAAAGCACCTCGAGCGTGGTGGAATAGATACATCGGAAGGACGAACATGAACACGACGCAGTCAGCAGAAACCACCACTCCGGTTGCACCGGAACTGGATGCCACCGACCGTTGCGATTCCTGCGGTTCACAGGCATATGTGCGCGTCCGCCTTCAATCAGGCGAGTTGTTCTTCTGCGCTCACCACGCCGGCGAAGTTCGCGACTCGTTGAAGCCGACCGCACTGGAATGGCACGACGAGACCGATCGCCTTCGCGACGAACACGGTGCCTAACAACGCCCCTCGACGTCTCGTAGAGTTTTCCCGCTCTGCGTTGGAATCGAACCTTCGCTCGCTTTCAACGACCGGACTCGACTCGGTCATCGACATTCGCTGCGACGCCTATGGACACGGCTCCGACTGGGTTTCCGAGAGCGCGCGGGAGCTCGGGTTCAGTGCTTTTCTGACCGACGACGACCCAATAGCGCCCATCCCCGAATCAACGGGGCTTACCTACGGAACCGAGCACGGTGAACGAGTTGCTGTCGTTTCCGCTGAACTCGTCGCGATCAAGACAATCCCCGCCGGGGATTCGGTTTCCTACGGTTATACGTGGACCGCGCCCGCAGAATCTCGGATTGGGCTCGTTTCACTGGGGTTCGCCGACGGACTCCCCCGTGCTGGCTCGAACACAGCTTCACTGACGGTAGCCGGCCACGAAGTGCCGATCATCGGCCGCATCGCGATGGACCAGTGTGTCGTCAACCTTTCCGGGGTGGACGCGCAAGTCGGTGACATCGCATCCACGTGGGACACGGTGGAATCGGTCACCGTGTGGGCGAACGCGACGCGTCGCGCCCCTCTGTCCCTCGTTTCCGGTTTGTCGTGGCGAGTCGAACGGTCGTGGATCTAATGTCAACCACCGCACACATCGACCTCTCCGCGTTCGAACACAACGTGTCGAGAATCGTTGCAGACGCGTCCAGCGCGCAGACGTGGATTGCGATCAAATCGAACGCATACGGTCACGGCATGCTCGAACTCGCCGACAACGCCATCAAGGCAGGCGCAACCGGCCTTGCGGTTCTCGATGTGTCAGCCGCTCTCAGACTGCGCGCGCACGGAATTACCGCGACCCTCTTTGCCTGGCTTCATGGACGCCACACCGACTTCGCCGCCGCAAACGCAGCGGGAATCGACCTCGGCGTGTCCTCGTTCGCCGAATTGGAGGCCGTCGCTACCGCGCCCGGGGTTGGTCGCGTGCACCTCAAGATCGACACGGGGCTGCACCGAAACGGGTTTGCTGCTGACGACTGGGGACACGCGTGTACTCGCGCACGCGCGCTCGAACAGGCCGGTTCGATCACTGTCGTCGGCGTGTGGTCGCACCTTGCCGACGCCGGTGACGCTGCCGACGCCGCAGCTATTGGTCGATTCGTGGACGCATTGGAAATCGCGACCGGTGCAGGGCTGAAGCCTTTAGTTCGACACCTTGCGGCAAGCTCAGCAGCCCTTCGAAATCCTTCGGCCCGTTTCGATGTTGTTCGAGTCGGGATTGCCGCTTATGGCATCTCGCCCTTTGACGACACCAATGGCGAAGGCCTCGGACTCAAGCCCGTCCTCACTCTCCAGTCCGAAATCGCCGATGGCGGTTCGGGCGAGTCGATCATCAACTCCGGCTGGAACGACGGAATCCCGCAAGTCTCGGGCGGCCACGCGTGGGTCTCAGTCGCAGGGTCGCGAGCTCACATCAGTGAAGTCCACCCGCAACACACCGTGCTTGACGGAGTCTTCCCCGTTGGCGCGACTGTTGACATCGTTGGCGGTTCTGGGCCACGTGCCGAGGACTGGGCATCATGGGCAAACACCATCGGTGACGAAATTGTGACGGGCATTCCCGCGCACGTTCGTCGGGTGTTCGTTCGAAACTAAAGCCCTAGGCGCTTCCTGATCGCGTCACGCGAAGCCTGAGCCGCCCGGTCAGCGCGTTCGATGTGTGCAGACTCCTTCACAAGTGACTGCCCGGTAGTGCGAGCAATAATTGAATCAGCGATCGCTGGGTTCATGGGCAAGTAGGAACCGTGAGAATGCGTACCGATGATGGTGCCGAACTCGACACCATCGTTTTGAACTTCGTCGTGCGAATCGTCGAAGACAACGTTCCGAATGTGCGCCGGCGCGTCTGTTTCCAGTCGATGTCCGGTGTTGACGAAACCCGCAACGGAGAGGTCCGCGACACAACCAACGAACTCGCCGACGAGCCGGGTGGGCCTGGGCACCGACACTCCGCTGACAATCCCGGCGCCTGTCGTGGAGGAACCATCAGACCAATCGATTCGGTCGCTCATCAAATGCAGTCCCGCACCCACCGCAAGTATCGACGCATCGCGAGTCAGCGCGTTCGTCAACGCATCGCGCACTTCATCGATGTTCTCGCCGACGAGCCTCACCGAATTGGAAGACCCCGAGCCGATGACGTACACGTCCGCGTTGCTGGGGATACTCTCGCCGCGTTCAACCGCCGTGACTCGGACGTCAATCCCGCGCCATTCGCATCGCTTGCGAAGAGCGAGGACATTACCCGAATCCCCGAAGAGACCAAGTGTCTCGGGGAAAAGGTGGACGATGTGCACGGTCACTCCCCCTCGATCTCTTTGTAACCGAGCACGCGGCGCAAGTCCATCATCTGCTCGTAGTTGACGATGGCGGTGCGATGGGGCTGGCGTGAGGGTGTCGTCGAGGAACCAAAGGCTTCGAATGCGACCGTAGGGTCGGGCTCAACACGTCCGACCGGAATCTCGGCGTACGCGAGCCTCGTCTCCCACTGCCACGCCTTGGTTCCGGTGACGACATCGACGTGATCAATCGACGACAGGTCGATGTCATAGATCCACGACGGGTCGGGCGTTCCCTCATCAACTGCCAAGTAAAGGGATTCGGGCTTCTCGGTTAGTGCGTCAAGGTTCGCTTGCATGCTCGGGAAATTCTTCATCATGACAATCGTGAGCGGTGCACCAAAGGCTTCAACAGATTCACCACGACCATAAACGGGCTTGAGCGCGGAGATTGCCGAAGCAGCCCCGCCAATGTTGGCACTTTCGCCGAGCACCAGGGACGCCATTCCCAGAGCAGCGGCAGCGTCAACCGCGTAATGGATTCCCGGTGACGGAAGGTCAACATGGACTGTTTCGGAACCAACCACAATGGTCGCGGTCGATCCACGCGACGCGGTCACCGTCGCGACCGGATCGCGCTTGTCTGCAGCGTTATCGAAACCGACTTGCGCGTCATACACACCAGACATCGCCAGCTCATCGCTGACGTCGAAACCCTGAACCGTCCGCACACCATCGGTCAAGCGATTCCCTATGAGTCGGGTGTTGTCGTCGGCGTCGTTGACCAATACCGTCGACGCAGACGACCCGATCGCGGTGACCATGTCGATGACGCGCTCGGGCTCGAAGAAGCGGTTGAGTTGGTCGACCTGGACATTGAGCAGCAGCGCGTGAGTCGGTTTGATGATGTCGACGAGTTTCGGCCCGTACGCCTCGTCCAGTTCCAAAACGACGGCGGTTGCGCGAAGCGAGCCGGTCAGAGACACCTCGGCGAGCATCGATGACGCGATCCCCTGCGGCAGGTTGCCACCCGACGGGTTCGAGAACACTGTGTGCCCGTTGGCCTCCAGCGCCGCGACAATCATCGCCGTCGTGGTTGACTTGCCGTTAGAACCGGTGACGACGACGATCGGCTTGTTCGAGCCGACACGGACTCGATCCATTACGTAGCTCACGAAGTGGGGCGCAACCTTGAGCGCAACCCAGCCCGGCAGAGCGGACCCACCGCCACGCAGTCGCGTCAGTACTCGGACGAGGCGCCCGAGCACAACCGCGAGGACGATGCGCACGATTTACTCGAGGAATTCGCGAATCGTCTGCGAACGCGAGGGGTGGCGAAGTTTCGCCATCGTCTTCGATTCAATCTGACGAATGCGCTCGCGCGTGACTCCGAAGGTTTCACCGATCTGGTCTAGCGTCTTCGGGATTCCGTCACCGAGGCCGTAGCGCATGCGGATCACTCCAGACTCGCGCTCCGACAGCGAATCGAGAACCGACTCAAGCGCAACGAGCAACATGCGGTTTGCGACAGCGTCAAGCGGGACGATGGCTTCGGTGTCTTCAATCAGGTCACCGAATTCCGAGTCGCCGTCTTCGCCGAGCGGCGTGTGAAGCGAGATGGGTTCGCGACCGTACTTCTGAACCTCGACAACCTTCTCCGGCGTCATGTCGAGTTCGTGAGCAAGTTCTTCCGGCGACGGTTCACGGCCAAGATCCTGCAGCAACTGACGCTGGACACGTGCGAGCTTGTTGATGACCTCGACCATGTGGACGGGGATACGAATCGTTCGAGCTTGGTCAGCCATTGCGCGGGTGATCGCCTGGCGAATCCACCACGTTGCATAGGTCGAGAACTTGAAGCCCTTGGTGTAGTCGAACTTCTCGACCGCACGGATAAGTCCGAGGTTTCCCTCCTGGATCAAGTCGAGGAACTGCATTCCACGACCGGTGTATCGCTTTGCGAGCGAGACGACGAGACGAAGGTTTGCTTCGAGCAAGTGGCGCTTGGCGCGCTCACCGTCGTCGGCGATGATGCGAAGCTCGCGGCCCTCTTTCGAGTTTTCGCGCTTAGCTGGCGACAACTTCGCCCACTTCTCTTCGGCGAACAGACCTGCTTCGATTCGCAATGCAAGCGAAACTTCCTGTTCCGCGTTGAGCAGCGCAACCTTACCGATTTGCTTGAGGTAGTCCTTGACCGGGTCTGCCGTCGCGCCCGTGATCATGTTGGACGTTGACTGGATTTCCTCGTCCGAGGCGGAAATCACGATCGCGCCGGTGGGCAACGATTCGACCATGACGGACTTGACGTCTTCCGCTTCGTCGTCGGTCAGTTCAATCACTTCGTCAGCGGCGGGCACTTCGGCGTCAACCTCGACGACACCATCGGCGCCGACAACGACGACGACATCGAATTCTTCGTCGTCAATCAGTTCAGCGTCAGCACCGGCTTCAGCAGCGGTCGCCTTTGTAGCCTTCGTCGCTTTCGTCGCGGCGGGCTTGGCGGGAGCCTTCGCTGCGGGAGCCTTTGCGGCGGGCTTAGCAGCAGGCTTCGTAGCGGGCTTTGCTGCCACCTTTGCGGGAGCCTTCGCTGCGGGCATGGTTGCTGCAGCGGTCTTCGCCGGGGTCTTGGCGGCTGTCTTTGCGGCCGGAGTAGCCTTGGCGGGCGCCTTGGCAACCGTTTTTGCGGGTGCGGCAGTTTTCGCGGCCGGCTTCGTAGGAGCCTTAGCAGCAGTCTTCGCCACGGCAGACTTTGCGGGCGCCTTCGCAGCGGGCTTAGAAGCAGGCTTTGCGGGCGCCTTCACAGCGGGCTTCACTTCCGGGGTCTCAACAGCCGCGTTCTTCTTATTGCCGCTGAATATTCCGCCGAGAAACTTTCGCGATTCCGCCATGTACTAATCCTCTTTCGGGCAGTATGAAGCCCCGTGTCAAATCCGCCAGGCGGGCGACTCGGGGTCTTGTCTTAACAGGTTAGCACGGACGGTTACTCGTCCGTGGTGCCACGCGATCGCAAGAAGCGTTCAAGCTCCGCACCGATCGAGTCGGCACTGGGAACTTTTCCTTCATCATCGACGAACGGCGACGGCGGAGAATTCTCCGACATGTAGTTGTCATGACGTGCTTCGAGGTTTGTCACCAATTCGGCCAGTTCATCGTTTTGGGAGACCTGCTCAGCAACATCGTTGAGGAACTCGCGACCACTCTCTCTCAAGGCGTCAGACCGGAACGTTATTCCCGTCATCGTCGTGATGGCGTCGAGGACGCCGACAGTTGCGACCGGGTACTCGGAGTCGGCGAGATAGTGCGGAACAAGCAAGACAGCACCGGCTACGGGAGCGCCGATCTGACAGAGCATGAATTCGACGAGATGCACAAAGGTTCCGGGAACTTCGGTCGTGGGCCGCCAGATCGAATATGCCTCGATGAGTTCGTCGCGATTGCCGCTCATCGTCATCGCCTGCGGACGCGTGTGCGGCACCGGCATCGGAATCGCGTGAACCCACGACGTCGAGCTCACGCCGAACTGTTCGATCGCACTGACGACAGCCTCGGCGGCAGCCTCCCAACGGTAATCGGGTTCATAACCAGTCAACAACAGGAACTGGTGACCGAGCTCGTCGGTGACAAGGCGAAGGACCAGCTCCGGCGGACGGTATTCGGTGAGGTGCGTGCGCTCGAAGGTAAACGTGGGACGACGCGCTCGGTAGTCGAGCAACTCGTCGTTGTCGAAGGTCCAGACTCTTTCGTGATGCGTCGAGTCGAGGACGTGACGACTTGCCGACGCGACCGCACGGCCCGCGTCGATGAACCCGGTGAGCAGAATGACCAGTGGCAGTCCCGCCGGGACGCTTGCCCCCTCGGACCGATAGACCAACCTCGACGTGCTCACACCTCCATGCTACGGCGGTTCGAGGGACGCTCCCTCTACGCTGGGGGCATGACGACTCTCGCGCACTCCACCTCACTTGTCCCCGCCGATTCGCTCGCGGTTTTCGTGTCGAAAGCAGAGGACGGAAAGTGGACGACGCCGCTCACGGGCGACCTTGACGCTGCGGTTCGCGACTCAATTGCCCGACTCAATTTTGAACCTGGCGTTGATTCCGTCGCGACTTTCCCCGCTCCCGCATCGAGCGACTACCGCACGATTACCGTGGTGAGCATCCCCGAAAACTCTGGAGTCGTTGACCCGATCCGTTACGCCGCTGGAACTGCAGCCCGCGGACTCAAGGGGACGCTCGCTCTACTGTTCCCCAGCGCATCGACGGATGACAGCGGGCAGGCGCTTGAGGGCGCCGCACTCGCCACGATTCCTGCACTCACGCGAAAGAGCAGCCCTTCCGCGAGGGGCGTCACCAAGATCACCGTGGTGTCCAAGCACAAGCCCGATATCGCTTCCGTCAAGGAACGCGTCGACGCGGTCAAGGCCGTGCGCGATCTCGTCACCGAAGTGCCGAATGTGCTCAGCCCAGCAGAACTTGCCTCTCGGGTGACTGCGGGCGCCAAGGGCACGACTCTGTCGGTCGAGGTCCTTGACGAGAAGAAGCTTAAGAGTGGCGGCTTCGGCGGAATCCTGGGGATCGGCGCAGGTTCGTCGCGACCACCGCGCATGGTTGTGTTGCGCCACAAGCCACGCGGAGCAAAGGTTCACGTTGCGCTGGTGGGCAAGGGAATCACATTCGATACTGGCGGACTGTCGATCAAGCCGGCCGCGTCGATGGTTGGCATGAAGTACGACATGACGGGTGCCGCAACGGTTTATGCCGTCGTTCGCGCCGCTGCCAAGTTGAAGTTGCCGATTGCGGTGACGGCATGGCTCTGCATCGCGGAAAACATGCCGAGTGGAACCGCAATCCGGCCCAACGACGTTGTGACGATTCGAGGCGGTAAAACGGTCGAGGTCACCAACACCGACGCGGAGGGTCGCGTTGTGCTTGCTGACGGTTTGGTCGCAGCGAGCGAAGAGAATCCGGACATCATCATCGATGTTGCTACTCTGACCGGCGCTGCTCGAACGGCACTCGGCGATCGCATTACGGGAGTCATGGGCGACCTTGATGTCGCAACGAAGTTGAACTTTGCCGCGAACGACAGTGGCGACGAAGTGTGGCACATGCCGCTTCCCCACTACCTTCGCCCGGTTCTTTCGACGGACATCGCCGATATCGCCAACGCCAAGGTCGGCAACACCGCCGCGGGAATGCTCATCGGCGGCATTTTCCTCAAGGAATTTGTGGGAACACGCAAAGACGGAACCGCTATTCCGTGGGCGCACCTCGACATCGCGGGACCGGCGAACAATGCAGCAGGTCCCTACGGGTACACCCCAAAGGGAGCGACGGGAACGATGGTGCGCACGTTGATCCAGTTCCTCTCTGACCTGTCCCATTCCCCGAAGAAATAAGGAGTAGGCTCGTTCTCGGTCTGTAACGGGCTCAGCGCGACCCGCTGAGCCCAATTCCATTCACACGTACAAGGAGTGTTGGTGTCCGACATCACGGTTGATCTGGTTGTCCTCGGTGGCGGAAGTGGGGGCTATTCGGCCGCCCTTCGCGCAAGTCAGTTGGGAATGAGCGTTGCGCTCGTTGAGAAGGACAAGGTCGGTGGCACCTGTCTGCACGTCGGCTGCATCCCGACCAAGGCGCTCCTTCACGCAGCGGAGGTTGCAGACAACGCGCGCGATGCCGCGAAGTTCGGCGTCGCCGCGACCCTTCACGGTGTTGACGTTGCCGGCGTTTCCGCATACCGCCAGGGAATCATCGACTCGAAGTTCAAGGGACTGCAGGGCTTGTTGAAGGCTCGCGGAATCCAGACCGTTGACGGATACGGAACCCTCACGTCCCCAAACACCGTTCAGGTTGGCGACACCACGATCACCGCGAAGAACGTTGTTCTCGCAACTGGTTCGTACTCCAAGACCATCCCCGGTCTCGAAATCGGTGGACGCATCCTGACTTCGGAACAGGCTCTTACGCTCGACTACGTCCCCAACAAGGCGATCGTTCTCGGTGGTGGCGTTATCGGCGTCGAATTCTCGTCGGTCTGGCGCTCGTGGGGCTCGGAAGTCACCATCGTTGAAGGCCTCCCCCGACTTGTCCCCAACGAGGACGAGTCGGTCTCGAAGCAGTTCGAGCGCGCATTCCGCAAGCGCGGCATCGAATTCAAGACGGGCGTGCGTTTCCAGTCAGCAACCCAGGACGAGCACGGCGTCACCGTCACGCTCGAAGGTGGCGAAACCATCTCGGGTGATGTCCTCCTCGTCGCAATCGGCCGTGGACCGGCAACCGCGAACTGCGGTTACGAGAACGTCGGAGTCGAGATGGACCGTGGCTTCGTACTGACTAACGAACGGCTGCAGACCAACATCCCCGGTGTTTACGCCGTCGGCGACATCGTCCCCGGACTTCAGCTGGCACACCGTGGTTACCAGCACGGAATCTTCGTCGCCGAAGAAATCGCGGGCCTGAACCCCATCGTGGTGTCCGACGTTAACATCCCCAAGGTCACCTACTCGGAGCCCGAAATCGCATCGGTTGGTCTCTCGGAAACGAAGGCCAAGGAGCAGTACGGCGACGCTCAGATCGCGGTGTACGACTACAACCTTGCGGGAAATGGCAAGAGCCACATCCTCGAAACGGCCGGTTCGGTCAAGGTCGTGCGCGTTGTTGACGGCCCCGTGGTTGGCGTGCACATGATCGGCGCACGCGTCGGCGAACTCATCGGTGAAGCACAGATGGTCGTCAACTGGGAAGCACACCCCGAAGACATCGCGCCGCACCTGCACGCGCACCCCACCCAAAACGAAGCACTTGGTGAAGCGTTCCTCGCCCTCGCGGGCAAGCCGCTTCACGCGATGTAAGAACCGATTCGAGGAGAACGAAGAATCATGAGCACGAACGTTAACCTTCCCGCTCTGGGCGAAAGCGTCACCGAGGGAACTGTCACCCGCTGGCTCAAAAAGGTCGGCGACTCGGTCGCGGTCGACGAGCCGATTGTCGAGATTTCGACGGACAAGGTCGACACCGAGGTCCCCTCGCCGGTTGCTGGCGTCATCGAAGAAATCTTTGTCCAAGAGGACGAGATCATCGCCGTTGGCGCTCCCCTCGCTCGCGTTGGTGATGGCGCAGGCGCGTCTGCAGCACCTGCCGAACCGGCTCCCGTCGCCGAAGCGCCAGCTGCGGCTCCCGAGCCCGTCGTTACTCCCGAACCGGTTGCACCCGTGATGGCGGCCCCTGTAGTCGTGACGCCTCCGGCTCCTCCAGTTGCACCCGTCGCACCCGTTGTGTCGGCTCCCGTCGTTCCCGCTGCCCCGGTTTCGGTTCCGTCGGTTCCCGCAGCAACTAGTGGCACACCGTACGTCAGCCCGATCGTCCGCAAATTGGCACACGACCGTGGCGTGGACATCAACGGACTCGCCGGCACGGGAATTGGTGGACGTATTCGCAAGGAAGACGTCCTCGCCGCTGGTTCGACTCCGGTTGCTGCACCCGCCGCATCAGCACCTGCCGCCGCCGCTCACGTTCCGCTGTCGGTCTCTGACCTGCGCGGAACGCGTGCACCGATGTCACGCTTGCGTAAGGTCATCGCCGAACGCGCCGTTGCATCGATGGTGTCGACCGCGCAGTTGACGACCGTTGTCGAGGTCGACATCACGGCTGTTTCGCAGTTGCGTGATGCGATCAAGGACTCGTTCCTCGCAAAGACCGGTCAGAAGTTGACCTTCCTGCCGTTCTTCGTTCGTGCGTCGGTCGAAGCGCTCCAGGCCTTCCCCATCATCAACAGCACGGTCCAGGGCGACGACATCGTCTACCCCGGCTTCGAGAACATTTCGATCGCCGTCGACACCGAGCGCGGATTGCTCACCCCGGTTGTCAAGAACGCAGCCGGCAAGAGCATCGCGACCCTGTCGGCCGAGATCGCCGACCTCGCTGCACGCACTCGTGACAACAAGCTGACTCCGGACGAGCTGTCGGGCGGAACCTTTACGGTGACCAACACCGGTTCGCGCGGCGCACTGTTCGACACTCCCGTCGTATTCCTCCCGCAGTCGGCAATCCTTGGACTCGGAACCGTCGTCAAGCGTCCCGTCGTCGTCTCGAGCAACGGAACCGACTCGATCGCGATTCGTTCGATGGTCTACTTGGCCCTCTCGTACGACCACCGCATCATCGACGGTGCCGACGCCGCCCGTTTCCTCGGTGCGATGAAGGCTCGACTCGAAGCCGGCGCCTTCTCGGCCGCCGACCTCGGCATCTAAGGCGCTCCATGGCAAACGACAAGCCCAAGGGTCGCATCGGCGAACTCTTCGACGTCCTCGTCCTCGTCATCAAGCGCGTCCCGCTCGCGTGGCTGTGGCTCGCTCTTGCATTGATCGCCCCCATCGCGGCGGGTATCTACTTCGCAACGACGTCCGTCGGAAACCCCGTCGGTGCCGTCATCTGGGTCGTTCTCGGATTGATGGCGGGACTTCTCGTGTTCCTCATTGTCCTTGGCCAGATCACGCAGCGGTTGATGTACACAAACCTCGAGGGTCAGGTCGGTGCTGTTTCGTCACTGATCAAGAACCAGCTTCGCCGCACGTGGCGTGGCTCGGAAATCCCCGTGCGCATGAACAAGAGCAGCGACACTGTCTACCGACTCGTCGGCCGGCCCGGCGTCGTCATCATCAGTGAGGGCCAGCGCTCGCGCGTTGCCCCGCTCGTCGACGAAGCGCGCAAGGAAGTTTCGCGAATCGTCCCCGCGGTTCCCGTACACGTCGTTCACGTTGGTGCTGACGGGATCGCGCTCAAGGACATGTTCAAGACGATTTACAAGTTCCCGAAGGGAATTCGCACCGCCGAGATCCTCGTCGTGTCGAACCGTTTGAACTCGATTGCCAAGACTCCGATGTCACAGATGCCGAAGGGCATCGACCCGACAAAGATGCGCGCACCCAAGCCGCGCTAACGACTTCACGTTTGTAACATCCCTGAAACATTCGTGTGACGGTCCCGACACACCGCGTCGATACCGTGAAAGCACTGCACCCGCAGGTCCACCCAAATCGCAGGAGATAACACCACATGTTCAAGTCCCCCGCTGAGGTCCTCGACTTCATCAAGAAG
Source organism: Micrococcales bacterium (assembly GCA_024641015.1). Taxonomy (GTDB): domain Bacteria; phylum Actinomycetota; class Actinomycetes; order Actinomycetales; family Microbacteriaceae; genus MWH-TA3. The sequence goes on along the minus strand of JAHEDU010000003.1, from coordinate 25,168 downwards.
GAAGACGTCAAGTTCCTTGACATCCGATTCACCGATCTTCCCGGTATCCAGCAGCACTTCAACATCCCCGCATCGACCGTTGACGAAGAGTTCTTCGAGGTCGGCCAGCTCTTCGACGGTTCGTCGATCAGCGGGTTCCAGGGAATCGCCGAGAGCGACCTTCAGCTCATCCCCGACGTAACCACCGCGTACGTCGACCCCTACCGCGTCGAGAAGACGCTCATCATGGTGTTCGACATCTACAACCCGCGCAATGGTGAGATTTACCACCGCGACCCCCGCCAGGTTGCCAAGAAGGCCGAGAAGTACCTCGCCTCGACCGGCATCGCGGACACCGCGTTCTTCGCTCCCGAAGCTGAATTCTTCATCTTCGACGACGTTCGTTACGAGGTTTCGAGCGGCAAGTCGTTCTACTCGGTTGACTCGGAAGAGGCCGCGTGGAACACCGGTCGCAAGGAAGAAGGCGGAAACCTCGCCAACAAGACCCCGCACAAGGGTGGCTACTTCCCGGTTAGCCCGGTCGACAAGCTCGCCGACCTGCGCGACCAGATCTGCCTCCAGCTCGCCGCAGCTGGCCTTGAGGTCGAGCGCTCACACCACGAGGTGGGAACCGCCGGTCAGTGTGAAATCAACTACCGCTTCGACACGATGGTGAAGTCGGCTGACGACATCCTCAAGTTCAAGTACATCGTCAAGAACGAAGCCGACATCCACGGCAAGGTCGCGACGTTCATGCCCAAGCCCCTGTTCAACGACAACGGTTCGGGAATGCACACCCACCAGTCGCTGTGGTCGAACGGCAAGCCGCTGTTCTACGACGAGAAGGGCTACGCAGGACTCTCAGACGTTGCTCGCTGGTACATCGGTGGTGTGCTCAAGCACGCCGGCGCAATCCTCGCCTTCACCAACCCCACGATGAACTCGTACCGTCGTCTCGTCAAGGGCTTCGAAGCTCCGGTCAACCTGGTCTACTCGGCCGGAAACCGCTCGGCTGCGATTCGTATCCCGATCACGGGAACGAACCCCAAGGCGAAGCGCATCGAATTCCGCGCGCCCGACGCATCGAGCAACCCGTACTTCGCGTTCGCTGTTCAGCTCATGGCCGGTCTCGACGGTGTCATCAACAAGATCGAGCCTCACGCCCCCGTCGACAAGGACCTCTACGAGCTTCCTGCTGACGAGGCGAAGAACATCCCCCAGGTTCCCGGTTCGCTCGACGAGGCCCTCACGGCACTCGAGAACGACCACGAGTTCCTCCTCCAGGGTGGCGTCTTCACCAAGGACCTGATCGAAGAATGGATCTCGCTCAAGCGTTCGTCCGAAGTTCTTCCTTCGGCTCAGCGTCCTCACCCGTTCGAGTACGAGACCACGTTCTCCTGCTAGTTCGAGTTCTGCGGCGGGGCGTCACCTTAGGGTGGCGCCTTCGTCGTTAAGCGGGATAGAAGTTGGACTCGAATACCTGGCGAGCGCGTCGCGTGATTCGCAGATAGTCGTTCTCCAGAGCCGAGCCACCGCCAGCCGGATACGCCATGATTCGCGCGATCGCTTCGAGTTCGGTGCGGTCAGTCGGCAGGACGTCTGAATTCTTCCCCGTCGCGAGAGTGGTGGCACTGCGTACTCGTGATGCGGTCAACCAGGCGTCGCGGAGCGCTTCGGCGTCCGACTCGGTGAGGGCACCGGATGTGCCGAGTGCCGAGAGTGCACCGAGTGTCGATGCCAAGCGAACCGTGGAATCCGTCGCACCGTGTTGAAGCTGCAGGGATTGAACCAGCCATTCAACGTCGCTCAACGAGCCACGACCGAGCTTCGTGTTTCGTGTCGGATCAGCGCCGAACGGCAAGCGCTCATTCTCGACGCGCGCCTTGATTCGACGAATCTCACGCAGCCCGTCCTCGCCGATCTCACGCGAATATCGAACCGAATCCGCCATCGCGTCAAAATCCGAACACAACGCGTCGTCACCAGCGACAGGCACGGCGCGCACCAGCGCCTGGGTCTCCCAAATGTCACTCCACGATTCGTAGTACGCGGCGTACGCATCCAGCGACCGCACGGTCGGCCCGTTCTTGCCTTCGGGGCGAAGACCCGCATCGAGGTCGAGTGGGAACCGCAGATCTTCGGTGAGGCGCTGAATTTCCTTGACGATCGCCTCGGCGCGCTTGTGAGCGTTGTCACCGGCACCGGTGTCGCGGAACACCCAGAGGATGTCCGCGTCGGACGAGAAGCCGAGCTCTCCCCCGCCGTATCGACCCATGGCGACCACGGCGAACTCGATTCCGTCGTCCCCACGCCGTGCGAGCGCAAGTGCCGCCCGGATGGTTGCCGTCGTGAGGTCCGAAAGTCCGCGGCCGAGCTGCTCGACATCGATGGTGTCCAAAACCGCCGCCAGTCCAAGACGTAACAGTTCGCGACGACGTGCGAAGCGGATTGCCTTGGCGGCGTCATCAGCCTTTTCGTGCCGCGATTCGATGGCGGCGAATTCAGCCCACATCTCGTCGAGCGTACGAGGAGCGAGCAGATCATCATCGTCGAGCCACGCAACCGACTCCGGGATTCGTTCGATGAGCGAAGCAACGAACGCCGACATCGACAGGACACGGCTGAGTCGCTGGGCGGCTCCAGCCGAATCGCGCAGCATTCGCAGATACCACGGCGTCTCGCCGAGGTTCTCACTGACCTTGCGGAAGGACGCAAGTCCGCCGTCGGGGTCGGTCCCCTCGGTCATCCAGTGCAGCAAAACGGGTAAGAGGTTGCGCTGCATCGTTGCGCTGCGGCTGATCCCTTCGGTCAGGGCCGCGATGTGACGCAGAGCACCAGCAGCATCGCGGAAACCCGATGCGGCGAGTCGCGCCTCTGCCTGTCCGCTCGAAAGGGCAAGTGGCTCGCCAGGAAGCGCAGCGACCGCAGCCAGGAGCGGACGATAGAAGATCTTCTCGTGGAGCGACCGCACCTCGATTTTGAGCGGTTGCCACCACGCCAGCAAACCGTCTGGCGTTTCGGCAAGTCCCGATCCACGGGCGACGATGCGAAGCGTCTCGTCGTCGCGAGGCATGAGGTGCGTGCGGCGCAATGCCAACAACTGCACGCGATGCTCGAGGACACGCAAAGCACGATACGCGTGAGCGAACGACTGTGACTCTGCTCGCCCAACGTAACCTCCTTCAGTGAGCCTCTCGAGGCTTGTGAGAGTGTCGCGGGTCCGAAGTGTCTCGTCGTCCTTGCCGTGCACCAGTTGCAACAACTGGACCGTGAATTCAACGTCGCGAAGACCACCAGGACCCAGCTTGATCTGAATGTCGCGCTGGTCCGCCGGAATGTTCTCGGTCACTCGCTCACGCATGCGCTGCGCGGACTCCACGAATCCGGGTCGGCTCGAACTTGACCAGACAAACGGCGACATCGCAGCGAGATAGCGTTCGCCCAGCTCAGGGTCACCCGCCATGGGACGCGCCTTGAGTAACGCCTGGAATTCCCAGTTCTCGGCCCAACGCTCGTAATACGCCACGTGCGATTCGAGGGTGCGAACGAGCGCGCCCTTGGCACCCTCGGGGCGAAGATTCGCGTCGAGTTCCCACAGCGGAGGCTCGATGCCCGGCTCGTGAATAACCGCAGTGGTCGCTCGTGCGAGTTTTGTCGCAATCTCGACCGCGCGGTGATCCTCGATGCCATTTGCTTCACAGACGAAAATCACGTCGACGTCCGAAATGTAGTTGAGTTCGCGGGCTCCCGTCTTGCCCATGCCAATCACGGCAAAGCGGGTGCCGTCAAGTTCCATTGGGTCGACCGTGAGGCTCTTTCGCGCGAGAGAGATCGCCGCGTCTACGGTGGCATCCGTCAAATCGGCAAGTGCCTGTCCAACTCGTTGGACGGCGTCAACCGCGTTCGGCTGACACAAGTCCCACGCGGCGATCGTGACAAGGTGATGACGATAGATACTACGAAGAACGTCGGAATTGGGGACCTTGGATTGGCGGAAGGCCTGGCGGTACCCGTCCGCGGTTGGTAATTCTGCCGGCGGCAACGCCCGCACAAAGGACAGCGGAGTACGCACGATGAACTCGGCGAGTCCGTCGCTCGCGCCCAGCACCCGAATGAGCCCCTCGCGCAGGTTCCCGTCCGACTTCGCCAATGCGCGTTCAACCGTTTTGTCGGAGTCGGACTCGTACAACTTGTCTAGCCACGTCAGCGCCTTGTCGGGACTCGCCGCACGCGCGAACCATTCTCCGTTCCAACCTCGACAAGTCAGCGTTTCACGGGCAGCGGACAGCTCCGCAAAGCCCCAGCGGGCCAGCGACTGAAGACTCAGTTCGCTCGCCATGGTTTACAGCGTGCGGAAGTTCGAGTCCAGCTCCCACGGTGTGACCTGGTTGCGATACGCGTTCCATTCGGCCAACTTGTTTCGCAGGAAGAAGTTGAAGACCTGCTCGCCGAGCGTCTCCGCGACGAGCTCCGACTCCTCCATCGCGTGAAGAGCGCGGTGAAGGCTTTCGGGAAGCGGTTTGTACCCGAGCGCGCGGCGTTCGGTAGACGAGAGCGCTGCGATGTCTCCCTCGGCCTCGGGCGGAAGTTCGTAGCCCTCTTCGATTCCCTTCATTCCGGCCGCGAGAAGCAACGAGTATGCGAGGTACGGGTTCGCGGCGGCGTCGAGACCGCGGTACTCAATACGAACCGACTGCTCCTTGCCCGGCTTGTAGTTGGGAACGCGGATCAGTGCCGAGGTGTTGTTGTGTCCCCACGTCACGAACGGAGGCGCTTCGCCGCCACCCCACAGGCGCTTGTACGAGTTGACGAACTGGTTCGTCACCGCCGTGATTTCGGGCGCGTGGGTGAGGATTCCCGCCATGAACTGACGTGCCGTCGTCGACAGGTTGTGCGGCTTGCTGGGGTCGAAGAACGCGTTCGCGTCGCCTTCGAACAGCGACATGTGCGTGTGCATTCCACTGCCGGGCTGGTTCGCGAGCGGCTTCGGCATGAACGTCGCGTAGACGCCCTGTTCGATGGCAACCTCTTTGACAACAGTGCGGAAAGTCTGAATGTTGTCGGCGGTGGTCAGCGCATCCGCGTAACGCAGGTCGATTTCGTTCTGACCGGGGCCAGCCTCGTGGTGGCTGAACTCAACCGAAATACCGAGATCCTCGAGGTGACGAACCGCGTTGCGGCGGAAGTCGTGCGCGGTTCCACCAGGGACGTTGTCAAAGTAGCCGGCCTCGTCCACGGGAATCGGGTTCGACGAGTCGTTCGACTTGAACAGGTAGAACTCGATTTCGGGGTGCGTGTAGAACGTGAAGCCCTTGTCCGCAGCCTTGTTCAGCGTGCGGCGAAGCACCTGTCGCGGGTCAGTCGCGGCGGGCTGGCCGTCAGGTGTCGTGATGTCGCAGAACATGCGAGCGGTCGGGTCGACCTGCCCGCGCCAGGGAAGAACCTGGAAAGTGGTGGGGTCCGGGTGAAGAAGAACGTCGGCCTCGTACACACGGGTCAAACCTTCGATGGACGAGCCGTCAACTCCGAGCCCCTCGGCGAACGCGCCTTCGACCTCGGCAGGTGCAAGAGCAACGTTCTTCAACGTTCCTGAGACGTCCGTGAACCACAGTCGAACGAACTTGACGCCGCGTTCTTCGATGGTGCGAAGGACAAATTCCTGTTGCTTTTCCATGGGACTCCTTGACGACGAACTGCCACTACTAGGCTACTTGCTATGTCGCGGATTCGTTTCGCCCTCGCGCAAATCAACCCCGTCGTGGGTGACATCGAGGGCAACAGCACCCTCATCAGGGATGCAGTTCGTGACGCCGCGAACGCACACGCAAGCGTCGTTGCCTTCCCCGAGATGGCGTTGACGGGGTACCCGATCGAGGATCTCGCCTTCTCCCCCGACTTCGTGGACGCCTCTGAGTCCGGTGTTGAAATCTTGGCGAGACTTCTCGCCGAAGACGGATTCGGCGACATCGCCGTGGTCGTCGGATACATTCGACGCTCGGCTACACCCACGTTCGGCGGCGCAATCGCCCACAACTCACTCGCCGTTTTGTTTGACGGCGCGGTTCATTCCACGTATGACAAGCAGCACCTTCCCAACTACTCGGTGTTTGATGAACAGCGCGTGTTCGTGCCGGGTCGCGAGCCCCACGCTCCTGTCCTCGGTGGGGTCAAGGTCGGTTTCCTCATCTGCGAGGACCTCTGGCGCGACAACGGACCTGTCGAAACCCTCGCCGGGCAGGAACTCGACGCAGTCGTCGTGATCAACGCGTCACCGTTCGACCGCACCAAGGACGACAATCGCTTCCCTCTCCTCACGCGTCGGGCCGCGCAATTCGCAGCACCCGTCGCCTACGTCAACCTGGTCGGTGGTCAAGATGATCTCGTCTTCGATGGCGACAGCGCCATCGTTGACCAGAACGGCACCGTCATTGCTCGAGCTCCTCGATTCGAGTCGGCGACACTCTTCCACGACTTCGTCGGCACATCAGCGGGTGCAGGGATTCCGGTTCGCCAGAACAACCTCAATCTGCTCGCGCCGCTCATCACACCGGACAAGGACGAACTCGAGGACATCTGGTCTGCGCTCGTTCTCGGCGTTCGTGACTACGTTGAAAAGAACCGCTTCCCCAGTGTCACGCTCGGCCTCTCCGGCGGTATCGACAGTGCAGTGTGCGCTGCACTTGCCGCTGACGCGATCGGCGCAGAGCGTGTTTTCGGCGTTTCCATGCCCAGTCAGTGGTCGAGCGACCACTCGAAGGGCGATGCCGCTGATTTGGTAGAGCGAATCGGGTGCCACTTCGACGTTCAACCGATTGGCGACCTCGTCGCTCCGTTTGAGGCGCAACTGGGACTTGTCGGACTTTCCGCAGAGAATATCCAGGCTCGTGCGCGCGGAATGATCCTCATGGCACTTTCCAACCAGCACGGCCACCTCGTCCTCACAACCGGCAACAAGTCCGAAGTCGCCGTCGGTTATTGCACGATGTACGGCGATACCGTTGGCGGCTACGCACCGATCAAGGATGTGCCCAAGACGCTGGTGTGGCAGTTGGCGGAATGGCGTAACGCCATTGCCCGTGCACGCGGCGAGACACCGCCCATCCCCGAAAACTCAATCACGAAGCCGCCGAGTGCTGAGCTTCGACCCGGGCAGGTCGACCAGGATTCGCTTCCTCCGTATGACGTTCTCGACGCGATTCTTGAACGTCTCATCGACCGACGCGAGAGCATCGCTGCAATCATTGACGCCGGTTTCGACCGCGCCACTGTCGAACGAATCGCACACCTCGTGTCGATCAGCGAATGGAAGCGTCGCCAGGGCGCCATCGGCCCGCGCATCACTCGCATGGCGTTCGGTCGCGAGCGTCGACTGCCCATCACCGTGCGCAAATCCAACCTTTAGGCTGGAAGCATGTCCGAGTCGATCGTCAAGCGTGTCCGTACGCGCCACTTCGTCAGCGCAAAGCAGTCGGGGCACGTCATCACAGGCTTGACCTGTTACGACTACCTCACCGCCCAAATCTTTGACGCGGCCGAGGTCGACTTTCTCCTTGTCGGTGACAGCGCGGCGAACACGGTGTTCGGCTATGACAGCACGGTCTCAGTCACCGTCGACGAATTGATCCCGCTCGCTCGCGGTGTCGTTCGCGGAGCACAACGCGCACTTGTCGTCGCCGACCTTCCTTTTGGTTCCTACGAAAGCAACCCCGACCAGGCACTCGCCACCGCGACACGGTTTATGAAGGAATCCGGCGTTCACGCAGTAAAGCTCGAGGGTGGCGTTCGCGTCACCGAGCACATTGCCCGCATTTCCGGCGCGGGAATCCCCGTGATGGCACATATCGGCTTCACACCTCAGAGCGAACATGGACTGGGCGGACACGTCGTGCAGGGCCGTGGCGAGGACGCCGTGAAGCTGATCGCTGATGGGAAGGCTGTCGAAGCTGCCGGCGCATTCGCCGTCGTGGTCGAAATGGTTCCGCGCGCAGTCGCGACGAAGTTGGCGCAGGAATTGACGATTCCCGTCATCGGTATCGGCGCCGGAAATGGCGTCGACGGACAGATCCTTGTGTGGACCGACCTTGCAGGCATGTCCACCGGTCGAATTCCAACCTTCGTCGAACAGTACGCCAACCTTCACGAAACACTCACCGGTGCCGTCACGCGCTGGCAGGACGACGTGCGTTCACGCGCCTTCCCTGACGCGGCTCACTCTTTCGAGGACTAGTCCTCTTTCTCTTCCTCACGCCAGCGTCGAGCACGTTCGGCAGCGATTTCTGGCGCTCGTTCAGCTTCCTCGCGAGTCGCGTACGGGCCGTCGCGGTCACCGCCCAACGACTGGGGTCCTTCTTCGACAATCCCCGTCTTGTGGTTGTACCACCACGCCATAGCGACTCCCCTCTCGATACACTGGACAGTATTCACCACCACGGCGCGACGGAGTAACGACATGGCACGCACAATCGGTATCGACATCGGCGGAACCGGTATCAAAGCGGCAATCGTGGACGTCGAAAACGGCGAACTAGTGTCGGAGAAGATCAAGGTCGGCACACCTGAAGGCGCCAAGCCCGCCGATGTCGCTGACGTCGTGCACGAACTCGTCGAACAGCTCGACCCGAACGGTTCACTGCCGATCGGCGTCTGCTTCCCCGCCGTCATCATCAACGAAGTGGCGATGAGTGCCGCCAACGTTGATCGCTCGTGGATCGGAACCAACGTCGGCGACCTCTTCGAGGCAAAGACGGGCCGCAAAGTTCACGTCGTCAACGACGCGGATGCGGCCGGGTTCGCCGAAGTGAAATTCGGTGCAGCGAAGGGCGTCAATGGACTGGTCATGGTCACGACGCTGGGAACCGGTATCGGGTCAGCGCTGATTTACAACGGCGTGCTCATCCCCAACTCGGAACTTGGCCATATCAACCTTCCCGGTTCGAAGTGGCGCACCGCCGAAAACCTCGCCGCGAACAGCGCGCGCGTCAAGCGCAATTTGTCATGGACACGTTGGGCGGAGCGACTTCAGGTGTACTACGGCACCTTGGAGAAACTGTTCTCCCCGCAGCTTTTCGTTGTCGGAGGTGGAGTCTCGAAAGAGTACGAGAACTTCTTGCCGCTACTTGAGCTCAACACCCCGATCATCCCCGCACAGCACTTCAACAACGCGGGAATCCTTGGCGCAGCAGCGCTCGCTCCGTTCAGCGACTAGAAGGCGAGGGGCCGGCCGATACGCCGGGTTCTGTCGTGGACGATCATCTATCTCGACTCAGCGTTACCACTGAGTTCTAGCAACCTACCCGATGCCTCGGCGAGCAACGTCAACGGCATCTGTCTGGTCTTGCTCCGGATGAGGTTTACCGAGCCGACCGGGTCACCCCGGCCGCTGGTGGGCTCTTACCCCACCGTTTCACCCTTACCCTTGCGGGCGGTCTATTTTCTGTGGCACTATCTCGCGGATTTCTCCGGGTGGGCGTTACCCACCATCCTGCTCTGTGGAGCCCGGACGTTCCTCGGCACCCAAAGGTGACGCGATCGCCTGGCCGACCCTCTCGCCCCTCAATGCTAGCGATTAGCCGAACGACGCGCGACGGTCCATCGACTGGTTGGCGACAGCGTCAGCGCGCGAGTTGAATTCGCGGGCAATCCATTCGAACGTGACATCGGCGCCAGAAATTACCGACTGTGCCTCGAGCGCGAGTTCGCGCATGTCCGGGTGCTTGATCTTCCAACGCCCCGACATCTGTTCGACGACCAACTTTGAGTCCATGCGAACGTGAATTCGCGCCGTCGGGTCGATTTCGCGCGCCTTCCGAAGACCGCCAAGGAGTCCCGAATATTCGGCGACATTATTCGTGGCAACGCCGACGAAGACGCCAACCTCCGCAAGGATCTCGCCCGTCGACTCATCAATCACCACTGCGCCTCCCGCGGCAACACCGGGGTTTCCACGCGAGCCTCCGTCGGCTTCGACGATGAGGGTCCTCACAGGCCAGAGTCTTCGGTTCGAATGAGAATGGCGTTCGAATCAGGGCACATCAACACGGCGTCTGGGTCGGCGAGGCGAACCTCTTCGAGTTGTGACGGGGACAACTGCACGCCCGATGCCGACGTGATGCCGCGCTGAAGGAACGATGCGCCGACTCCGTATCGTTCACGCTGTCGCTCGTAAAGCTCGACGAATTCAGTAGGAAGTTCGGCGATCACGGCGGCGCGCTGACGAGCGAGGGCGTCCAGTCGATCATGTGCCGCCGCGATACTGGCGTTGAGCTCCGCCGCCTTCGCATCACGCGTCTGGTGGAAGGTGTCGCGCTCAGCGACAATGGCGTCACGTGCGGCGCGCATTTCGTCACGAATTTCGAGCGCCTCGAGTTCCGAGTTCTCGAGCATCTCAATGCGCAGGTGAAGCGATCGAATCTCGTCCTCAAGCTCGCTGAGCTCTTTGGGCTCGTTCGTGTGCTCTTCGCGTTCACGGTCGCGAGCGATACGGTTCCGCGCCACGGTGATGTCAGATTCCAGGTGGTCGCATTCGCGCTGAGCATCATCGAGTCGATCTTCGGCCGCCTCAGCTTCGCGAACCAGTCGCAAGTAATCGACGTCAGTGTCGAGACCAATCAGGTCGGCCTGAGCCTCGCGAATACGACGGTTGGTCATGATGACCTCGGTGTCGATCTCGAGCACGTCGAGAAGTTTCGCCTGCGTCGCAGAGGGTACGGTCAGGTTCGTCATTGCATCACCACAAAGTTCCACGGGTCGGTGTTGATTTCCGACACATCCATCGATACGTCGGGCAACGCACCGTTCAGTTCAACCGCCGCGGTCGACAACCACAGCCATTCGGCGGCCCAGTGCGAAATGTCGATGAGCGCCGTTTTGTTCCCCATTTTCGCGTTGTCCCTAAATTCGCTCACAGGGTGGTGGCGAAGGTCGGAGGTGACATACACATCTGCAGATAGGACGGTCGCGTGATTCAGCAGACTGTCCCCGGCTCCTGCGCACACCGCAACGGTCGAGACGGGTTGAGCGATTTCGCCTGACACACGGACACCACTCGCAGTCGAGGGAAGAGCCGCGGCGATGCGGCGCGCGAATTCTGCGAGCGTGGTGGGTTCGATTGTTCCGATCACGCCCAATCCCCCGCCCATCGGGTTCGGGACAATGGGCTGCGCTCCGGAGAGCCCGAGGCGCTCTGCCAGTGTCGCACTCGTCCCGGTTTCCACACGGTCACCGTTGGTGTGAATCGACAGCACGGCGCAGTCAGCCCGCACGAGCCTCGCCAACGCGTCGCCCTTGAACTTGTCTTCTGCGATCGAGGTCACGCCCCGCAACAAAAGCGGGTGGTGGGCGACGATCATGTCGTATCCGCCATCGATTGCTTCGGTGACAGTGTCGTCAGTGACGTCAACCACGAACAGGATCCGACGGACTTCAGATTCCAGTGCGCCGGTCACAAGTCCGACGACATCCCACTCCTCGGCGCCAGCAGAGGGCCAGAGACGCTCAGCGTGAGCTAGAACGTCGCGTACGAGGGTCGGCATTCGAGAGACCTACGCGTTTCGCGCGGCGCGACGCGTGGACGGGATGATGATGGCGAGCGAAACAACTAGAGACAGGAATGCGGTCGCGAGAGGCGCGGCCGAATCGATGTACAGCAACCCGTAACCAAGCGGTCGAAGTGTGGCGTTGATGAAGCCGACCCACTCAAACAGTGCGCCGTCGCTCGACGCGAACCCGAGCCCGAGTGCGCTGGTAACCAGCACTGTCGCCAATAGTCCGCGCTTCGCCGCACGGGATCGCACGTCGCGACCGACAATTCCGCGCGCGGCAAGTACGCCGAGGACTGCGGCGATGGGAGTCGCGATCGCAGTAAGGGACGGCAGGTTGTTGACGACAACGTCAGTCAGTCCGAAATAGGCAACCGCACCGATTCCCAGCGGAACCAACACCAATAACCAGCGCAGAACGACGTTCGGGTCTTCACGGTCGTCGCGAGTGGAAACTCCACCGATAAAACGCGCGACCAACGATGACACGAGGATCACAGCGGGGATTAGTGCGGAGGCACCAAGTGCAACGTTGAGAGCCGCGGCGGGAGCAATGATGTGCAGCACCGGGTTGTGGCCAAAGAAGTAGTGAGTTCCCTGTGACGCGAACAGCGCCGCCGTCACGGTACCGGCGAGAACAACTGTTCCCAGCCCAAGACCAATCGACAACCACAGGATTCCAGTGCGGCTTTCGCGGATGCGCGACACTTCCTGGAACCCGAACAACACAGCGGCGACGAGTGCCAGCGTGCTTGCGGACGCAACACCCGCCACAGTGACGCTCGGATCGAACCCGGGCAACGAGTCGCTCGGAGTCATCGCAAGGAGCGTCGCGCCCATCGCGACGACCGATGCAGTCCCGACGACGACCCAGCCCAAAAGGACGAGCACCTTCGCGCGGAAAAGTCTGTGCGGCAAGGCTGCGACGACCGTGCCACCCAACAGCGACAGTGCGACGAGCGCCGCTGCCGCCGAGTTTTCGGCAACGATTCCCGAAACAACATTGCCCACGGCAGTGGATGCCCAGATTTCGTGCCCCAGTCCGTCCAAGGCCCCCAGAAGAACAGCGATCAACGCAACGACAGTCAGAATGGCGAGGATGATCGAGGTCACTCGACCCGCAACACGGCCGAGTACGTTTTCGATCGATGCACGCCACGATGCGCCCGTCTGTGACGAACCTCGTCGGGCAAACTCAATGATCGGAACGGCAGTGAGCACTCCGGCCAGAACGAAGATGATTCGCGGTGCCGCGCCGGATTGGGCGACAGCGATTCCAGCGGCGAACAACACGAACGACGCAATTGCCGAAACTACTGCCAAAACTGACCACCAGTGGCGGCGGCCGACGGATTCGACGTCGTCTGCAACAACTTCCGTCGGAGCCGTCAACGACCACGCCTGGTCGTCAGCAGGGATCTCACGCGGGGAAACGACGGGCTGCTCGACGGCGTCAACCACAACCTCGTCGATTTCCGTGACGGCAACGCCGACAACATCGCCCGCTTCGCCCTCGACGACCTCGACGATTTCGATGTGGTCGACGTGTTCCACGATCGGAATCCCCGTGACGGGGGTGGTGTCGTCAATAAATTCGGTGCCGACGGCGGGCAACAAGTCGGGAACCAAATCCCCAAATCGCTGGCGAGCTTCCGACCGCGCGGCCTGCGCCTCGGGTGAATCCGAACCCTCAAACGAGCCGAGGAATTGAGCAACGGCCGCGGCATCCGATTCGCGAAGCGGAATCTGCGAGTCGAGCAGAGCCATCTGGTCGTTGCTGGACATTCCGCCGTTTGCGCCGAGAACCTCTGCGAGTTGCTCGGGAGTCAACGACTGTCGTTCAGGCAGTACCGCGGCGACGGCAGGTGTCGCAACAACTTCGGGCTCGGCAGCTGCTACCGGCTCATCGTGCTCTTCGGGTTCTGCAACCTCGTCGGGCACTTCGACAGACACCGGCTCGACTACGTGAGTGGGCTCGTCATGTTGAACTGAGCCAAAAACTTCAGTGATCGGATCTTCTTCCACGACCTCCGCGAATGTTTCGACAGTCTCCTCTGGCGTGGTCATCGCCGGCGGGAACATGCGGTTGTCGTCGAACACCGAACCGGTGCCGGCGACCGCACTGGGGAGCGGGTCCGAGACCACGACGGGCGGGATATCGATCGGGTCGGAAACGACGGGAAGCCCGAACTGGTCCAGAGAGTTTTCGACAACCGGAAGTTCTTCCACCGGAAGTTCGATGATGATTGACCCCGTCGGCTGCGAATCGACACGAGGTACTTCTACAGAGTCAGCGAAAATCGGAGTCTGAGCGATCGAATCGTCACCAGCTGCACCGATTGTGGGGACCGGTCCCGTCGATGATGTCGGTGCGTCCTGCTCGGGGACATCGGGAAGCGACGGTACGAATTCACCCGGCTCGGTGGGCGGAACATATGACGACCGGCGGCTTCCCGAAGGAACTACAAAGTCGTCGTCATCGTCGTCGTGGCTCATGACTCCAGAGTAGTCGCGGGCACGGAAGTTTCCGCGGATTTACGAGCCTTCACCCCACGGTGGCGATGACAACCCCCACGATCAGCAGCGCAGTCCCCCACCAGCCGATCGCCGGAAGAGTCTCGCCAAGGATGATCACCGCGAGGATTACCGAGAATGCAGGTTCCAGAAGCGTGACAAGCGTTGCCGTCGCGGCGGACACCTTGGTCAGCGCGTAACCGAAGAACAGGTACGCCAAGACCAGAGGCCCAATTGCCAAGTACGCGCCGCGAAGCAGGTTGTGTCCGTCCGACACGAGCGGGTAACCGGTGAACGCTAGAACGACCGAGAGCGGTATCGCGCCCGCTCCAAACACGGATCCCATCGCGCCACGGAAATTCGCTCCCGCGGCAATCACACGGGATCCCGAAACCGAATATAGGGCGTACGCAACGCCCGCGAGCAGTCCGAAGCCGATACCTGCTAGCGAACCGTTTCCGTCGGCACCGCGCGCTATGGCAACGAAAACAAGCCCGACTCCCGCGACGACGAGCGCAATGAACCACCGCACGGTAGGTGCTGACTTGGTTGCAACCCACTCGATTAGTCCAGCGAACAGCGGACCGGATCCAAGCGCGATGGAATTTCCGACGGCGACACCGATCAGATCCATCCCGGTGTAGAAGGCCAAGGGATAGACCAAAACTCCAAGCCCGCCCCACAATATCCACGCTCGAGCGGCGGGAATTGCCAGCGCTGTGCGGACATCACGCCAGGTGATGGCGGCCAGCATGAGACCGCCGACCCCCATCGTGAACGACCCAATCGCAAACGTCGAAACGTCGGGGGTCATGAACGAAGCCACAACACCCGTCGTCCCCCACATCAGACATGATGCGAGCAGTGCCAGAAGTGCGCTGAGGGCCATATCCCTATTGTGCGCGACGAATCGCCATGACGAGCGGCGCAAACAGCGGGTGATCTGAGGTGATCCCCGACACGGCCGTCGCGAATTCCTCGGCAGTCAGGCTCGCACGCAGCTTGTGCAATGCAACCGATTCGGGGTCATCCGCTACATCAAAAGAGATTGCCGCACTAATAACGTTCAAGAGGGCAACTGGCGTTGTCCCAGCCTCAGCAAGTGCAGCTGCTGGCTCGATCAGTCGCTCGTGACGTGAAAGTTTTCGGAGAGGCTGTCGGCCCACGCGGTCGACCAAGTCCTCAAGATCGGGGTTCTGAAACCTTGAGATGGTCTTCGCTGCGTAGGCCTTCTGTTCCTCTTTGTCCAGACCATGGCGCCTGACCAACATTTCCGTAGTTTCCGCGAGTACTGCACGAACTCCGTCGAGGACTTCCTCGATTTCGAGCGCTTGAGCGATCAAACTGGCGCCGCGAAGCTTGCCCAGATAGGCAGTCGAGGCGTGCCCTGTGTTCACGGTCAGGAGCTTGCGCTCAATAAACGGCGCAAGATTTTCCACGAATCGAGCACCTGGGATTTCGGGAACATCGCCTGCAAAAGGTCCCGACTCGATGACCCACTCGCAAAAGCTCTCGACGGTGACGTCGAGGCCTTGACCCTCCGCTTGGATTGGCACGATTCGGTCTACGGCGGTATTCGCGAATCGACCGCGCTCCAAACTGGCGGAATCTGCGGTTTCTGCTACTGCTGCGCGAAGTAAATCGGTGGCACTGATCGCATTTTCACACGCCATCACCACGAGAGGCGTTGAAGACGACCGCACCGCAAGAGCCTTGGCGATAAGCGGGGCGACAAATTTGAGGACGTTGGGTCCGACTGCCGTGGTGACGATGTCCGCGTCCGCGATTGCCGAGATGACGTCATCCGGATTTGTTGCCGAATTCAAACCCGAGAAATTTGTGACGGTGTGGGTGACTGCGCCCTCGCCCGTTTCGATAACGCGATATGAATCATGAGAATTCAATTCGTCAATCAACGGTCCTGCGACGTCCACGAAAGTCACGTGGTGACCTGCGTTATGCAAGAGCAGACCTATGAAGCCTCGGCCGATGTTCCCGGCTCCGAAATGAACCGCGGTCATGCCGCGTCGAGACCGAGAATGCTCAGGACCTCGTCTGTACTGTTAGCGTCGATCAGTCTGTCGACGGCGGACAAATCGCTGAAAACCATTGCGATCGCCCCGAGGACCTCCATGTGGGAGTCGCCCTTCCCCGCGATTCCGATCACGAACCGGACGGGAAATCCTCCCCAGTCCAACTCGGAGTCATATCGAACGACGGCGACCGCAGAGCGAAGGATTTCGTCCTTTGATTCATTTGTTCCATGGGGAATCGCGAGAAGGTTCCCCATGTAGGTGGAGACCGAGGACTCACGCGCGAACATGGCGTCGACGTATTCGGGAGTCACTGCACCGGCGGATACGAGCATCGCACCCACTTCGGCAATTGCGTCATCTCGCGATGTCGCTGACCCACTCAATCGAATGGCGTCGGTCGTCAATACTGTGTTCACGGTGAGTCCTCGGTCGTCGCTAACCTAAGCCCGCTGAGACTTGAGAGTCTCAACAACCTCGTCGTACTTCGGCGTCGCCATAAAGTTTTCGACCGAGATGTGAACGGCATCAGGAGCCATATGAACGGCCCGATCCGTCAGTCCACGGTGCGAAATGACGAACTCCGCATCGGAAGCCAAGTCGGCGACAGCCTTGTTGACAACCTGAACGTCGGTGATTCCGGCAGCTTTGATCTTGTTGCGAAGGATGGTTGCACCCATCGCACTCGATCCCATGCCAGCGTCACACGCGAAGATGACGAGAGTGGTGAGGTCAGCAGACATTGCTTACTTACCCTTGTTTGCTGCCGACTGTGCCTGTGCCGAAGCGAGGTCCAGTCCTTCAGCCTCGAGGTCTGCCTTGCGCGACGAACGGACGATGATTCCTGCGATGAGGAACGAAACCGTTGCCGACAATACGACCGAGAGGATGACGCCGAGGTACTGGTCCTGCGGTGTCTGAAGCAGAACCGCGAAGATCGAACCGGGCGAAGCAGGTGCGCGAAGACCCGAGTTGAACAACCAGTTGGTTGCAACACCGGTAGCTCCACCAGCGATGGCTGCGACGATGATCGCAGGCTTCATGAGGACGTACGGGAAGTACACCTCGTGAATACCACCAAGGAAGTGGATGATGATCGCGCCGGGAGCCGAAGCCTTCGAGAGACCGACACCGAAGACGGCGAAGGCAAGAAGGATTCCGAGACCGGGGCCAGGGTTTGCCTCAACGAGGAACAGGAACGAGTGTCCCTGCTCTGCGGCCTGAGTCGTTCCCAGCGGGGTCAGCACGCCGTGGTTGATGGCGTTGTTGAGGAAGAGGACCTTTGCGGGCTCGACCAGGATGCTGAGGAGAGGTGCGAAGCCCGAGTCGTACAGGGCCTGAACACCGGTTCCCAGAGCGTCCGAGACGTTCTGAACGATCGGTGCAATTCCGAGGAACGACACCAGCGCGAGGATCGCACCGAGGATACCTGCCGAGAAGTTGTCAACGAGCATCTCGAAACCGGCCTTGATCTTGCCGGCCCAGATTGCGTCAACCTTCTTGATCAGCCATCCACCGAGCGGTCCAACGATCATGGCTCCCATGAACATGGGGATCGAGGTACCGATGATGACACCCATGGTTCCGATGACACCAACAACACCACCGCGGGCGCCGTAAACGAGGCGTCCACCAGTGTTGGCGATGAGCAAGGGGAGCATGTAGACGATCATGGGTCCGACGAGAGCAAGGAAGTTGAGGCCTCCGTTGTTCAGGGCGTTGCCATCAGCGTCGAGCGGGTTAGCGCCCAATGCAGGGAGCCATCCGGTGGGGATGAACAGGGCCGTGATGAGGCCCCACGCGATGAATGCCGCGATGTTGGGCATGACCATGCCCGAAAGGAAGGATCCAAACTTCTGGACACTTACCTTAAGCGATGACGAAGTCGTCATTGACTCGCTCCTTTTCTGTGTTTGGTTATTTAGTGGGTGTTACTGAATGCAGTGGACACCGCACGTTTCGCGTCCACTGCACTCCTCGCCGAGAGTGCTCTCTCGGCAAGCTCGCGCGCTTCACTGAGTGTGAAACGCGAAATTTCTGCTCGCACGTCGGCGAGCGCGATCGGTGACATCGACAGAGACGTGACTCCCAGTCCGATTAGAACGACGGCGAGCGTCGGGTCTGCCGCAGCTTCACCACACACCCCAACAGGCTTGCCGGTCGCCTCGCCCGCCTTGCCGACCTCACGAATCAGGCGGAGAACCGCCGGGTTCCACGGGTCCTGCAGGTGTGCGACGGTCCCCAACAAACGGTCAGCAGCAACCGTGTATTGGGTCAAGTCATTTGTTCCGATTGACACGAAGTCGGCGTCGGCGAGGATGTGGTCGGCGAGGATGGCACTGGACGGTGTTTCCACCATTGCGCCCGCCTTCTCGATTCCCAATTCACGACACAACGCGACGAATTGTGCAGTTTCGTCAGGTGTCGAGATCATCGGAGCCATCACCCACACGTCGGCACGAGTGGCTTTAGTTGCATTCGCGATCGCGGTGAGTTGATCACGCAGAATCTCCTCATGTGCGAACAGCGCACGAATTCCACGACGACCGAGGGCGGGATTCTCTTCTCCCTCGTCCGTCAAGAACGACAACGGCTTGTCGGCGCCAGCGTCGAGGACGCGGACGACTACCTTCTGGCCAGGGAACTTCTCGAACACCGCGGTGTATTCCGCCTGCTGTTCTTCGACACTCGGCGCTTTGTCTGAATCCAGGAACAAGAACTCAGTGCGGAATAGCCCGACACCTTCAGCAGCGGCCTCCACGGCAGCGGCTGCAGACTTGGACGATCCAACATTCGCGAGAAGTGCGACCTCGTGTCCGTCAGCCAAACGACCAGGACCGGAGGCGTTTTCGCGGGCAGCACGACGAGCCTCGGCTTCTGCGAGTGCACCTTCGATACGAACCGCTGACGGGTGGAGGATGATCTCTCCGTCCGCAGCGTCGACGAGAACGACGTCACCGTCAACCAGCACCTCGGCCGCTTTGGCTCCGACAATCGCAGGCAAGCCTTTCTCGCGCGCGAGAATTGCAGTGTGTGAGGTGGGGCCGCCATCGGTGGTGACAAGCGCACGAACGATGTCGAAATCGAGGAGCGCGGTATCAGCAGGAGCGAGGTCGCGGGCGACGAGAACATACGGAGTGTCCGACTGCGGGACACCCGGTGCGGGCACTCCCAGAATGTAAGCGATGACACGGTTAGCCACGTCTCCGAGATCCCCGGCGCGTTCGGCCATGTATCCCCCGGCCATTTCGAGAATTTGCGCAAACCCTGCAAACGCCTCGAAAACGGCGCGTTCTGCGGTCGCGCCACGATCGATGCGGTTCTTGACGTCAGCAAGGAGCATTTGGTCGTCCGCCATCAGCGCAAGGGCGTCCAGGACTTCCTTTGCCAGTCCTCCGGCGCGGGCGCCACGGTCACGAAGATCCTGAGCTGTTGCCTGCAGCGCGGCGTGTGCGCGAGCAAGTTCAGCGTCTGGTCCGATGGTGGAGTTCGTCTGCGCCGGTTCGGGAAGCGGGTCCGGCATGCGACGGACATCGCCCACGACGATGCCGCGGCCTACGCCGATCCCGGTCAGTGTGCGTTCTTTGTTGGTCATTCGGCGTCGTGATCGGTCTCGAGGAATGCGACGAGCTGGTCGAGAACTGCATCCGCGTTCTCGCCTTCTGCGCTGATGGTGACTGCGTCACCCTGGTTGATCGCGAGCGAGATGACACCAAGGATACTTCCGGCGGGAGCGTCGCGACCATCCTTCTCAATAGTGACGTCCAAGCCCGAGTCATTGACAGCCTGCACGAAAAGCGCGGCGGGTCGAGCGTGAAGTCCGTGGGCGGACGCGATGGTGGCGGTACGAGTCGACATTAGTTTTCCTTCGATTCTGCGGAAGCACGAGTCGCTTCCGATTCCAGTCCATTGTTCCCGAAATATTCGGTGATGGCCGCGAGTGCGTCCTCGGCGCCAAACCCACCTCGCACCGTCGACGGCAAGACGAGGTGCGCAATCCCCTTCGACGTGAGGTCGTTTACGACCGTCTCCGACACCACGTGTGATGTCAACGCGACGAGATCAGCGGTGTTGTTCGTCACCACGTCGAGTGGTGAGGGCGCAAATCGAATTGAGTGTCCGGCAGCCGCCGCGATGTCCGAAAGGCGACGAGCCAGGAACGTGCTGGATGCACCTGCACCGCACACGATGGCAACTGTGAGCATCGTCACTCCTTTCGAACGAGTTCCACTGTGGCACGGCACAATCCACGACACGAGCAAAATGGGCATACATCTGCTTCCGCGACCGCGGAAGCCTGTCGACACCGCACAGTTTGTGGATACAGTTTGTGCAGGTATGTCGGATAAGTACACGGGACTTCTTGAGCTACTTCGCGCCAGCGACGAGTGGCTCCCCGCGTCGACGCTTGCAGAGCGCCTGGGTGTCTCAACACGAAGTGTTCGCTCGTACGTAACTGCGGCAAAGTCGGCTGCTCACCCATTCGACATCATCGCGACGTCAAGCGCTGGCTACCGCCTGAATCGTGATGCGTACTTCGCCTATCGCGCTGCATTTGATGACACCCCCGGATCGATACCGTCCACTCCCCGAGAACGCGCACACCACATCGCTCACCGGCTGGCGGAAAGCACGGTTGGTGTCGCAATCGATGAACTTGCGTCCGACCTGCACGTTTCAGTGCCGACAATCGAGAGTGACGTCAAACGAATCCGTGCCATCGCCGATGACGTTGGGGTTCAACTCGATCGTGTCGACAACGTCCTCACCTTCCGCGCGGACGAACCGCAACTTCGACGACTCCTGTCAACGCTCATTCACGAAACAACGGACACGGGGTTGTTGTCGCTCGACACAATCGCCAAACGTTTCGATCTTGAGTCGCTAGTGGAGTTCAAGACCGACCTGATCGAACGCCTCGACTATCACCACTTCATCATCAATGAATATGGAATTGACGCGGTGCTGCTTCATCTCGCGATTGCAGTCGACCGTGTTCGCCAGGGTCAAACGCTCCCGGCCGATTACCAGCCACTTGACGACGATGCGCAAGTTGTCGTCGGAATCGTCCGCGACCTCGTCAAACGTCACTTCGATGTTGACCTGGGGACACGAGAAGAGGGCTACCTCGTCCGACAACTCGTCACACGCATCATCACGCCCGGAACTGATTCGGAATCGGCGCGGGCAGATCCGGCCGACCGTGAGACGACGGCCAAGGCTCTCGACCTTGTCCACGACGAGTACTTGATCGAACTACGCAACGATGACTTGATCGAGCGACTCGCGTTGCACGTCGGTCACCTGGTGACGCGTGCGAAATACGAGTCACCGTCGCGCAACCCGCTCCAGAAGTCCATCAAAGCGTCATACCCGTTGGTCTGGGACATCGCCGTGTTCATCGCTTCGACAATCCAGCGTGAGCGGGAGATCGTTATCGACGAAGACGAAATTTCCTACATCGCGCTCCACATCGGAAGCCACCTGGAG
Organism: Micrococcales bacterium; assembly: GCA_024641015.1. Classification (GTDB taxonomy): domain Bacteria; phylum Actinomycetota; class Actinomycetes; order Actinomycetales; family Microbacteriaceae; genus MWH-TA3. The sequence continues at coordinate 3,615 of JAHEDU010000003.1, read as the reverse complement.
CGACAGGCTCAAGCGAAGAATCGAGTTTCCGCGACCATCGTCAGCCCCTCGTATTACGACGTCCACATCGTTATGCGCGAGTCGGTTGAGAAGATGCTGGGTTCCGAGGTTTCAATCGATTCCGTCATCACGCGCACGGACGTTCGACCAACCGATATCGCGACCGAGATTGTCATCACCACCATCCCGCTCCCTTTCGAATCCGACTCAATCGTTCTCGTTCAGCCCTTCCTCACCGAGAACGACGTGGACGCTGTACGCAAAGTGGCGGCGCGAGCAAGGCGAATTCGCCGGCGAAGCGCGATTCGCGAACAGCTCCTGAAGTACTTCCAGCCGGAAACCTTCTTCCGCAATGTTCGATTCGACAGCCCGGAAGACATGATTCGTGGACTTGGCGCATCGCTGATTTCACTCGGGATCATCGACGAGACGTACATCGACAGTGCAATCGAACGCGAACGTATGTCGTCCACGGTCTTCGTCGACGGGCTTGCTGTTCCTCACGCGATGTCGATGACGGCGGACCGGCCGACAATTGCAATTGCGGTCAACGAAGATTCATCCGAGTGGGGTGAGCACAAGGTCAACGTTGTCGCCTTCATTGCGTTTGCCGCCAGTGGTAGGGACGAGTTTCAGTCTGTGTTCGAGCAAATAGTTGACGTCTTCGCCGACAGAACGCGAATGAATGAAGTGGTGAAAAATTCAACAACATTTGAGAAGTTCATCGACACGCTTGTTCATGTAATTGAATTGTGATAAACGCTTGACTTTCAAAAGTATTTGAGCTATTTTTGCGTATAACGGTTTTAAGATCACCAACGCGAGGAGACGCAGACATGGGCCAACTACGCAAACAAAATTTCGGTCGAGCGATTTCGCCACTCGCGGCAATCGCGCTTGGGGTGTCCTTCGCACTGTCGCAGCCGTTTGGCGCATCGGCAGTTGATCAGAAATCGTAAGCCCTCTCTGAATTTAGGGCGAACCTTAGGAGCAACACAGATTTGACCAAGTTCGACGCTTTCACACCCTTTCAAAGGGATCAACTTGGGTCATTCCTTATCGGGGAAACCGACCCGTTCTCTAAATCAAATAGCGCCGACTCTGCCCTGAGCGAATTTGAAATCACAAACGGGCAGTCGGTCAGTACGCCCGCCACGCGCGTTGCAACGCTGCTCACAACCACCACAAAATCGATCAGCGCTTGGCAGGCATACGTATTTGCCGGCATCACAATTTCGAAAACATCAGTTCGAGAGACATACTACGTTTCGGCAAACAACGCCACCGCAATCGCAACGTATTCGTGCGTTGTCGACGCAAACTACGACCCGCTGGCTGCAATTACAACCGCAAAAGACGGCGCGTGGATCAGCGGAGGAAATGCCACCGCTGAATGCTTAGTCACCGTCAGAAGGGGCGTTCCAACGCCGCTTGGACAAATTACATGGAGCACCAAAGACGAGATCCAATTTGTCACGGGAAACGGCTACGGTGGCGTAATCGCTCACGGATGGCGATAGGGATGTTGGAAGCGAACAACCCCCTCGTCCCTGAGGCGGTCGACCTCTTTTTTTCGACCGCATTGATTGCGCATATGCTCTCAGCCGCGATTGTGTTCGTGCTCAAGTCATTCTTTGCAAAACGAATCCGCCTGTCGCTCGCGCAGTTGCTGGCGCTAATCATTCCGTTGATCGGACCTCTGGCCTTGGTTGTAGTCCTCTGCGGTCAATTGCGCGCGACATCCATTACGAGAAGTAGAAACTGAATTCGCCGGCGATTTCGGAGAAGCTGCCAGGAGGAACGAAGACGCGAGGACCCGGTGGGTCCTCGCGTCTTATAGACAGGGCAAGGTGAACCTCACTTTATGAGTGAGCCCGGAGCGCGAGGACCCGGTGGGTCCTCGCGTCTTATAGACAGGGCAAGGTGAACTTCACTATATGAGTGAGCCCGGAGAGACTCGAACTCCCGACATCCACGGTGTAAGCGTGGCGCTCTAACCAACTGAGCTACAGGCCCGTGCGAACTATCGTAGCCGACTGAACGGCTTTGTCGTTCGCGCCCTAGGATAAGACGGTGACACTCCACACCCGGACCGTCACACTTCCTCCGCCACCACTGACTGGAAGAGCATCTGAATGACCGTCAACGATCAAGACCCGTATTCGTTCTCCGATATCGACTCGAACCCCGAGGAGACCGCCGAATGGCGTGAGTCCCTCGACGCAGTCGTCGAAGCCCAGGGTCACGGTCGTGGCCGCGACCTCATGCTGTCGCTGCTGAAGCGTTCGAAGGAACTGCACCTCGGTGTGCCGATGGTTCCGACGACCGACTATTTGAACACGATTGCGCCCGAGAACGAAGCCGCCTTCCCCGGCGATGAGGACCTTGAACGCCAGTACCGTTCCTGGATTCGCTGGAACGCCGCCGTCATGGTTCACCGCGCGCAGGCTCCCGGGATCGGCGTTGGTGGACACATCGGTTCGTACGCGTCGAGTGCCTCGCTTTACGAAGTCGGCCACAACCACTTCTTCCGCGGTCCCGAGCACCCGGGCGGCGGAGACCAGATTTTCTACCAGGGCCACGCGGCACCCGGTATGTACGCTCGTGCGTTCCTCGAAGGCCGTCTGACCGAAGATCAGATGGACGGATTCCGTCAGGAGAAGTCGCACTTCGCCGGTGGACTGTCGTCGTACCCGCACCCCCGTCTGATGCCGAACTTCTGGCAGTTCCCGACGGTGTCGATGGGTCTCGGGCCGATCAACGCGATCTACCAGGCGCAGTTCAACAAGTACATCACCAACCGCGGAATCAAGGACGCGTCGGACCAGCACGTGTGGGCGTTCCTCGGTGACGGTGAAATGGACGAGGTCGAATCGCGCGGTGCGCTTCAACTCGCCGCCAACGACAAGCTCGACAACCTGACGTTCGTCGTCAACTGCAACCTCCAGCGCCTCGATGGCCCGGTTCGCGGTAACGGCAAAATCATCCAGGAACTCGAGTCGTTCTTCCGCGGTGCCGGCTGGAACGTCATCAAAGTCGTGTGGGGCCGCGAATGGGATGAACTTCTCGCGAAGGACACCGACGGCGCTCTGCGCGACCTCATGAACTCGACCCCCGACGGTGACTTCCAAACGTTCAAGGCCGAGTCGGGTGCATACATCCGCGAGAACTTCTTTGGCCGCGACCCGCGCACCGCGGCGATGGTCGCTGACTGGTCGGACGACAAGATCTGGGCTCTCAAGCGTGGTGGCCACGACTACCGCAAGCTGTACGCGGCGTACGCCGAAGCGATGGCGCACAAGGGTCAGCCCACCGTCATCCTCGCGAAGACCGTCAAGGGTTACGGACTGGGCAAGACGTTCGAGGGCCGTAACGCGGTACACCAGATGAAGAAGTTGTCGCTCGACGTCCTCAAGTCGTTCCGCGACGACCTTCGCATTCCGATTTCCGACGAGGAACTGGACGCGAATCCGTACCGCCCGCCGTACTACACACCGGGTGAAGACCACCCCGCGATTCAGTACCTGCTCGAGCGTCGTCGTCACCTGGGCGGTTCACTCCCCCAGCGTCGCACCGACTTCCAGCCGCTGCCCCCCGTCGACCCGAAGCACCTTG
>JAHEDU010000052.1 GCA_024641015.1 Micrococcales bacterium | reverse complement strand
GACGTCGTGATTTACGAACCGAACCTCGATCAACCGAATTTTGACGGAGTCGAAATCCTCAATGACTTCGACACATTCGTCGCCCGCGCCGACCTCATCGTCGCGAACCGCAACTCGTCCGAGCTCGGCGCCGTGCAGGACAAGGTCTACACGCGTGACCTGTTCGGCGACAACTAAACGACTGGGTACGGTGGAAACATGATTCTGGCCGCTTCGGAAGACCTGCTTCCCTGGTTCAACGACACCATCGCGACCGCGGGAATGGTCGGCTTCTACCTCGTCATCTGGGGACTCGTCTTTGCGGGCACCGGGCTCTTTGTCGGTGCATTCATCCCTTTCATCACGGGTGACACGCTGCTTTTCGCATCGGGACTTCTCGCCGCGCACCTGTCGGGTATCGACATCGTTATCTTGGCCCTGGGTACCGGAATCGCCGCATTCCTCGGAGACCACGTCGGGTTCGTGATGGGCCGCAACCTCGGACGGCCCTATCTCGACGCGCGCACCGGTCCTCGAATGAAGGCCATCATCTCCGGCGTTGAACAGATGTACGAGCGTTATGGCTGGTGGTCCGTCGTCGTCGCGCGATTCGTTCCGTGGGCTCGCGTGTTCGTTCCGTGGGTCGCCGGAATCGGTCGCATGAATTACTACCGCTTCCTCACCGCCAACTTCACGGGCGCCTTCCTGTGGGGCATCGGGCTGACGTTTGCCGGGTGGGGCGCTTACTTCATTCCCGGTGTCAAGTCTGTGGCGTACATCATCGCCGGCGTCGTCATTCTGATGTCCCTCATCGCCGGGTTCCGAACCTGGCGAGCGAATCGAGCCGGTCGCTAATGGGCGCGCTCGACGGAATCCTTGTCGTCGACCTCTCTCGCGCAGTCGCGGGACCCCACGCCGCGATGATGTTGGGCGACCTCGGTGCTCGCGTCATCAAAGTCGAATCCCCAGGCGGGGACGATTCGCGTCACTGGGGACCTCCCTTCGTCAACGGTGAATCCACCTACTTCCTGTCGGTGAACCGTAACAAAGAATCGATCGTCCTCGACCTCAAGTCGGAGGACGGGCGGGCGGTTCTCGACGCGTTGATCGAACGCGCGGACGTCGTCATCGAAAACTTCAAGGTCGGGACTCTTGCGCGACTCGGATTTTCCGAGGACCGTATTCGCGAACTCAACCCGCGTGCGGTGATGCTGTCGATCACCGGTTTCGGTCACGACGGACCAGAGGCAACTCGGGCCGGGTACGACCAGATCGCCCAGGGCGAGGCCGGGCTCATGTCGGTAACAGGTTCGGGTGTTGACGACCCGCAGCGCGTCGGCGTTCCGATCTCGGACGTCCTCGCTGGACTGTACGGCGCGTTTGGAATTGTCGCCGCGTTGTTCGACCGCGAGAAGACGGGGGTCGGCACCACGGTTCGCACGTCTTTGCTTGCCGCGACGGTCGGCGCACACGTGTATCAGGGCACCGCGCAAACGGTTGCCCACGTCACCGGAACTCCGCGCGGAAACCACCACCCCGCACTTGCGCCCTACGGACTGTTCCACACCGCCGATGGGCCGATCCAGATTGCCGTTGGGACCGAAGGACACTGGGCGGCGCTCTGTGCGGTGTTGGGAATCGAACAGTCCGAAAAGTTTTCGACGAACGCCTTCCGCGTCACTCGTCACGCCGAGCTGGTCGAGGTGCTCAACGGCGCCCTGTCGAATCGTTCGTCGGCTGATGTGCTCGCCGAGTTGGAACGCGCTGGCGTCCCCGCGGGCAAGATTCGAACGATGGCAGAGGTGTACGACTGGGAACAGACTCGGTCACAGGGCTTGGTGGTCGACGTTGCTCACGCCACGCTCGGCGATATCCAGATTCCAGGACCCGCACTTCGCTGGTTTGACCAATCGGGCGAAGTCACGCCAACCCGTCACCTTGCGCCTCCGACACTCGGTCAGCACACCGAGGACGTCCTCGCCTGGCTCGCCGAATAGGGTCAGCGGTGGCTAGGCGAATTCCGACTCTCGAGGTCGCCATCGATGAGGGCCGCGGCCCGGTCGTCGTGCTGATCCACGGAATTGCGTCGACGGCGGTGACTTTTGAGAATCTCGTTCCGCTTCTCACCCCTCGTCATCGCGTGATCGCAATCAACCTCTTGGGGTGCGGTAATTCGCCGGCCCCGGACGAACTTGAGTACACCGTCGATGACCACGTCGAGGCGATTCGCCGGACGCTCATCCGTCGACGCGTGTGGAGACCGTTCACCCTGGTCGGACACTCGATGGGTGGCCTGATTGGTGCTCGGTTCGCCAGCTCGTACGGGCGATGGGTTCGCCGGCTCGTCATGGCGGGCGCGCCGATCTACCCGCCACTCAAGTCCGTGACAAACCCTGTCGAACGCGCGCAGCTTGGCTTTTATCAAACGTTTTACGACTATCTGAAGGCAAACCCACAGTTCACGGGCATGACCGCCCAGGCGCTCAACGCACTTTCGCCAATCAAGAACATCATCCAGGTGACCGAGCACGGCTGGGAAGCGACGAAACGGTCGATGACCAACGTCATTCAGGGGCAGTCGACTCTGACCGACCTCACGCTCGTGTCGTCACCCGTCGAACTGGTCTACGGCACCCTCGATCCGTTCCTGTCGAAGGTTGGAACGGACGCGGCCTCGCGAATCGATCACGTCACCGCGCACCCCGTTGACCTCGTCGATCACGTGATTCGACCTCCGATGGCAAAGGTCATTGCCGACCTGATTTAGCGTTCGAGCCAGTCGGTCAACGTTTCGCAGAACCACTCCGGTTCGTCTCGGTGAAGGTTGTGGCCTGCCCCGGGGAGCATTACGCGAACGATGAGTGGGTTCGCGGCCTCGAGTCGCTCTGCCTGGGCGTTCGTGTATCGAGCCAGCACCGCCGGGTCGCCCTGGAAGACGAGCGTGGGAACGGACAGCGCCTGCGCCTCGGCGAGGACGTCCCAGTCGGGGTTGTCGTCACACGAATGGACGAGCGCGAATTCCGATGCCGTTCGCTGGGCGTTGACCGCTGCCCCAACAGTTCGGGGGTTCCAGCGAGGATTGTCGCGAGTCACCTCATCGACGGTCTGTTCGTGGTTGTTGCGAAGCTGTCGTGCGCGAATTTCCGCGCGGTCGTTCTCGGTTGTTGCCAACGCGGGGTCGATCAACGCCAGCCGTCTGGTCCACGTCGGATCGATTGCGCTCGCGCGCACGACACTGGCCCCGCCGATCGAGTGACCCACAACCACGTCCCATGAACCCTCTCTCGGAACGTCGAGCAGATCGCGCGCGTACTCGTCGATTCGGTAGGAATCCGTTCGCGGCGCAGTACCGTGTCCTCGCTGGTCGACGGCTACTGCGAACCAACCCGCGCGCGCGAGGTGCTCGCCAATTTCCCACATCGTGGCGGCGTCACTTCCCAGTCCGTGCACGAGAAGTGCGCGACGATCGGATTGCGGGTCGCCCCACGTCACCCGGGGAAGTTCGACGGTTGCCATGCCACCACCGTATTACGGACAACGAGAAGGGGGCGAGCCTTTCGGCCCGCCCCCATTCGCGTAGTTGTTGTTAGACCGTGCGACGACGACGTGCAAACACGAGCGCGACACCGGCTGCGAGAGCGAGTACGCCGAAGGTGATGCTGCCCGTTGCGTCAACACCGGTCGACGCAAGTCCCCTGTTCTCCGGCGTCGAGGGGTCTGATGGGTCAGTCGATGTCCAGTTTGCGACGATGTCGGGGTCGGCGATTCCGCGCGTCAGTCGCTCATCGGGCCAGGCGGCAAACTGGTCGGCTGCCCACTCGGTCAGTGATCCAAAGCTGTCGCTGGGGTATCCGTTATCGGAACCGGTCATGCCGTGGAACAGGAAGATGACGACAGTTGCCGATTCGCCCGGGGTAAGGACGACATGTGCGTCAACAGGTCCGTAAATGTCGGCGCGATCGTCGATGGTGTCCACGGAGCCGTCGTCAGTGGGGTACAAACGTGCTCCGGGCGTACCGAACGCGATTCCGTCGTAGTAGGACTGGTTGGTGCAATCGGCGTCGTACGACTGAATGTCGAATCCGCGAGCAAAGTCAACCGTGTTTTCGTCTTCGTCAATGCCACAGCCGTAGTTGCTCTGCGAGTTCCAACTGAAGTCGAAATCAAGGTCGGAGTTGTTGGTCAGTGTGTACTCCAGGCGAAACAAGTCACCTTCCCCGTAGAGGCGGCCAGAGATCTCGCTGTCGATATCCGGGAAGACGTCCAGTTGGGTGTCGCAGGTAAGAATGTAATCGCTGGTCACGTCGGTTGCGGCAGAAAGGTCGGCGTTCATGCAGGTCAAATAGTCAGACCAGTTCGGCCCCGCTACGTCGTACCAGGCGAAGTAACCGGCACTGTCGTACGCGTCGTTTTGAATGTCCGTGTATGCGTCATCGATATTGAAGCCGTCTCCGCCTTCGTCTTCGTGGAACATGCCCCACGTGACCCCATTGACTTCGGGGAAGTAGTCTCCGTCGGCAAGAGGATCAGCCGAGACGGGAAGAGCCGTGGCTGCGGTGAGCGCGCCGGCTGCGGCGAGTGCGACAATGAACTTCTTCATAAGGGTTCCTTTTCGAGGGGTGGACGCCGTGGAGGCGCAACCTCAAGAGTAGCGTGGTGGACGGCGAACGCGAAGAGAATTAGTGGCCCGTGAGGTGCCGAAGATCGGGTAGCTTGCGCACCCAAATCGCGGGGATCAACGCAGCGAGACCAGCGAAGATGACGGCTGCGGCGAATCCTCCCGGAGTTCCGAACGCGTCGATCGCGAAGCCTGCGATGGCGGTGGCAATTGCGCCACCGATGACCCAGCCCGTAGCGAGCCAGCCGATGCTCTCGGGTACGTCGCCCTTGTCAACCGATTCGGTTGCAATCGCGAACTGGACGGTCATCGCGGGGGCAACGCCGAGTCCAGAAATCAGCAGAGCGCCAGTGAGGAGTAGCGGGTCAACAGTGAACATGGCGAGCGCCGAGCCGAACGCGACGAATCCCAATCGACGCGAGAGCGCCCACGGCCCCATGGGTGAGTGACCGAGTGCAAGCCCACCGATAAGGGATGTGGCGGCCCACAGCCCGAGGACGATTCCCGCGGGGGAGTCCTGACCGCTGCCGAAGGCAGAGACCGTCGCGGCCTCGATTGCACCGAAAGAGCCGACGACCATTAGCCCACTCAACACGGCGATGAGTACCGCGGGCTTCTTGAGGACGGCACCCATCTTTCCGCTCGACGACGGCAAGACGACCGTCTTCACCTGATTGCGAGTGAGGAACCAGATGGTGCCAAATCCTCCCAGCACCGCCGAACCGATGACCGCGACGGTCGAGTTGACCTGGGTTGCGAGGAAGACGGTGATGACCGGACCGAGAATCCAGATGAGTTCCTGGATGCTGGCGTCCAGAGACTGCAGCGACTGCAACTGTTCCTTGGGAACGAGAGTCGGATAGATCGCGCGGGCGGCCGGCTGAATAGGCGGCAGGGTTAGCCCGATGACGAGCCCGAGTGGGATGGAGACGATTGGCGTCACCGGCAACAACGCGATGGCGACGATGGAAATCTGCGACACGATGAGCAGCCACCCGATGACGGGGCGAATCCCGTGCTTGCTCATCAATCGGGATGCAATCGGGCTGGCGACGGCTTGTCCGAACGACATCGCGGCGATCACCAAGCCGGCAATTGCGTAGAATCCCGTCTGCTGTTGAACGTGAATCAAGAGCCCGAGGCTCAGCATTCCGCCGGGGAAGCGTGCAATAAGTTGCGAAAGAAGTACGCCGACGAGTCCGGGGACTCGAAGCAGTGCGGCGTATCTCTTCACCCGCCCAGCCTATGTCGGTGGTGGATGTTTTACTTAGCAGGTTCGCTGTTGGGCCGGAAACTAGCGGATTTGCGCCGAAAAGTGCCTGTGGAAAACCTGCATAAGTTGTCCACAGTTGTGTACGACACGCCACAACATATGGGGTTGTTGCCCAAACGACAACGGTACATATAGTGTTTTTCATCCAGCCACTTTTTGACTCAAAACAGGCGAAAATTCACCGATATCCACCGATTTCGGACCCCTTTGAAAGAAACGAGACCAGCAATGAACATCACGGTCGTCAAGCGCGATGGGACCCGCGAGCCCTACGACGCCAACAAGATCAACCTCGCCATCGAGGAAGCCGCCGAAGGTTTCCCCGACAAGCTGGCGTGGGTTACCCAGATTGGAACCGAGCTCGAGCTCACGCTGTTCGATGGAATCACCTCGCAGCAGCTCGACGAAGCCGTGATCCAGGTCGCACTCCAAAACGTTAAGGATGACCCTGGGTTCGACCAGATTGCCGCGCGCCTCCTCCTCAAGACCATCTACAAGAGCGTCCTCGGCGATTACAACAGCGAAGAGGAACTCAAGGCGCTTCACGCGAAGCACTTCGAAGAGAACATCCGCCGCGGGGTTGACGAGGGACTCCTCGACACGCGCCTGACCGAGATGTTCGACTTCGACGCCCTCGCCAAGGAACTCAACCCGTCGTTCGACGAACTCCTCAAGTACATCGGTGTTGTCACGCTCAACAACCGATACGGAATCAAGGGACGCAACGGCGACCCGCTCGAGGTTCCCCAGTACTTCTGGATGCGCATCGCGATGGGCCTCTCGCTCAACGAGAAGAACCCGACGGAAGTTGCCCTCCGCTTTTACCGCAAGATGGCAAGCCTCGAATACTTGGCCGCCGGTTCGACCCTCGTCAACGCGGGAACCTCGTACCCGCAGCTCGCGAACTGCTTCGTTCTCGAAATGCAGGACGACATCGAACACATCGCGAAGACCACGCGCGACGTCATGTGGCTGACCAAGGGAACCGGTGGCATCGGCCTCTCGGTGACCAAGCTTCGTGCCCAGGGCTCGCCCATCCGCTCGAACAACACCGTCTCGACCGGCCCGATCCCCTTCATGCACACCATCGACTCGGTCCTTCGCGCCATCTCGCGCGGTGGAAAGAAGTTCGGCGCCCTCTGCTTCTACATGGAGAACTGGCACCTCGACTTCCCCGAATTCCTGGACCTTCGCCAGAACTCGGGTGATCCGTACCGCCGCACCCGCACCGCGAACACCGCTGTGTGGATCTCGGACGAGTTCATGAAGCGCGTTCAGAACGACGACGACTGGTACTTGTTCGACCCGCTCGAGGTCATGGACCTCAACGAGCTTTACGGTTCGGAATTCTCGAAGCGATACGCCGAGTACGTTGCACTCGCCGAAAAGGGTGAACTCAACCTATTCAAGAAGATTTCGGCTCGCGAACAGTTCAAGCAGATCCTGATCTCGCTGCAGTCGACGTCGCACCCGTGGCTGACGTGGAAGGACACGATCAACCTTCGTGCCCTCAACAACAACACCGGAACGATTCACTCGTCGAACCTCTGCACCGAAATCTGCCTCCCGCAGGACGCCGAAAATGTCTCGGTGTGCAACCTGGCCTCGATCAACCTGTCGACGCACCTCGTTGACGGAAAGATCGACTTCGCCAAGATCGACGAAAGCGCACGCGTGGCCGTTCGCCAGCTCGACAACCTCATCGACATCACGCGTTCGTCGGTGAACGAAGCCGACAAGGCGAACAAAGAGAACCGCGCTGTCGGCCTGGGCCTCATGGGCTTCACCGACATCTGCGAACGCCTCGGCATCTCGTACGAGTCGGAAGAGGCGTACGAACTCATCGACGAAATCACCGAGCACATCTCGTACGCGGCGATCGACGAGTCGGCGAACCTCGCCCGCGAGCGTGGCGCATACGATCACTTCGAGGGTTCGCGCTGGTCGCAGGGACTCGTCCCGTTCGACTCGATCGACCTGACCGAGAAGGACCGCGGCGTTTCGATCGACATCTCGCGCAAGACCCGTCTCGACTGGGACGCGCTGCGCACGAAGGTCAAGGGCGGAATCCGCAACGCGACCCTCATGGCCATCGCACCGACCGCGTCGATCGGTCTCGTCGCCGGAACGACTCCCGGACTGGACCCCCAGTTCTCGCAGATCTTCTCGCGTTCGACCTCGTCGGGTAAGTTCCTCGAAGTCAACCGCAACCTCGTCGACGCACTCAAGGAACGCGGACTCTGGGAGTCGACTCGCGAAGACATCCTCCGTTCGCAGGGCGACATCCAGTCGCTTCCCGCGATTCCGGACGACCTGAAGGAGGTCTTCAAGACCTCGTTCCAGCTCTCGCCCTACGCGTTCCTCGAAGTTGCAGGTCGCGCACAGAAGTGGATCGACCAGGCCATCAGCCGCAACATGTATCTCGAGACCCGCGACATCGACGAGATGGTCGACATCTACACCGGTGCCTGGGAGCGCGGCGTAAAGACGACCTACTACTTGCACATGAAGCCGCGCCACACCGCCGAGCAGTCGACCGTCAAGGTCAACAAGGCGGAGGAGATCGTCGAAGGAAACAAGAAGGGCTTCGGCGCCGGCGCCGCTGAGCCTGCTGTCGCAGCTGCCGCACCCCGCAAGGGCTTCGGCTTCGGCGGGGCGTAAGGAGAACAGCAATGAATGAATTCGACAACGTCAACGAGTACGTCGTACCGATGGATCCGATGGATCTGTTGCAGTGCGACTCCTGCCAGTAACCGCAACACCGTAGTTTCACCAACTGACCACAACATTTAGGAGATAAATCATGGGAATCCTCGGAACAGGAATTCAGGACGGCCTTCTTCTCAAGCCGGTTCGCTACCAGTGGGCAATGGACCTGTACAACCAGGCAGTTGCGAACACATGGTTCCCCAACGAAATTCAGCTCGGTGAGGACATTGCCGACTTCAAGAAGATGACCGATGAAGAACAGCAGGCAATCACGTTCCTCATGTCGTTCTTCAACCCCTCGGAACTGATCGTCAACAAGGCGCTCGCGTTCGGTGTCTACCCTTACCTCAACGCTGCCGAGGCGCACCTGTACCTCGCCAAGCAGATGTGGGAAGAAGCCAACCACTGCATGAGCTTCGAGTACATCCTCGAGACCTTCCCCGTCGACCGCGAAAAGATCTACTCGCAGCACGTCGACCACCCGGCGATCGCGGCCAAGGAAGAGTTCGAGGTCAAGTTCATCAAGCGCATGGCCGAGCACTCGATCGACATCACGACGACCGAGGGCAAGCAGGACTTCGTCCGCAACCTCGTCGCGTACTCGGTCATCATGGAGGGAATCTGGTTCTACACCGGCTTCATGGTCGCCCTGTCGTTCCGTCAGCGCAACCTGCTTCGCAACTTCGGGTCGCTCGTCGACTGGATCGTTCGCGACGAGTCACTGCACCTCAAGTTCGGTATCAACCTCATCCTCACGGTCCTCGAAGAGAACCCCGACATCGCGACCGAAGAGTTCGCTGCTGAAATCAAGCAGATGATCCTCGACTCGGTTGTCATGGAAGAGGAGTACAACAAGGCGATGATCCCGAACGGAATCCTCGGCCTCAACGCGGAATACATCACGCAGTACACGAAGCACATGGCGGACCGTCGCCTGGAGGAGCTCGGATTCGCAGCTCACTACAACGTGCCGAACCCTGCAAAGTGGATGGCCGCAGCGAACGACACCCTCCAGCTCGTCAACTTCTTCGAGTCGACGAACACCTCGTACGAGGTCAACTCGGGAACCACCAAGGTCTAACCACCTCACGGTCTCAGTCATGCCCCTCAGTTAGGCTGAGGGGCATGATGTTTATTAAGAACGTTTCGCTCAACGACGGAACGACGATTCCCCAGCTCGGCCTCGGCACCTACCGCCTTGACGATGACTCCGCAGAACGCGTTGTCTCCGAGGCGCTCGAGATCGGGTACCGCCACATCGACACCGCGAGCCTGTACGGCAACGAAGCCGGAGTCGGCCGCGCGATTGCCGCTTCGGGTATTCCCCGCGACGAGCTGTACATCACCACGAAGTGCTGGAACAGCGAACAGCCCGAGGCGCGCGACGCACTCGGCCGTTCACTGGACCGCCTGGGTCTTGACCACGTCAACCTGTACCTTGTCCACTGGCCCGCACCTGCGCGCGGCACTTTCGTCGGCGCGTGGCAGGAATTCGAAAACCTCAAGGCGGACGGGCTGACCACCTCGATCGGTGTCAGCAACTTTCTCGTCGAGCACCTCGACGCGATCGCCGCGGTCAGCGACACCGTTCCCGTCCTGAATCAGGTCGAGCTTCACCCGCTTCTTCAGCAGAACGAGCTGCGCGCTGTTCACGCGGAACGCGGAATCGCAACCGAGTCGTGGGGCCCGCTGGGTCACGGCAAGGTCGACCTCACCGCTGACCTTCCGTCGCTTGCGCTCCTCGCCGAGCGTTACGGCAAGACTCCCGCACAGGTCGTCCTCCGCTGGCACATCCAGGAAGGACTCATCGTCTTCCCGAAGACCACCCAGCGCGAGCGTCTCATCGAGAACCTGTCGATCTGGGACTTCGAGATCGCTGAGCACGACATGGACGAAATCCGTGGCTTCAACCGCGACGAGCGCATCGGCGCCCACCCGCTTGAGGGCAACTGGGACTAAATCCACCACGGGAACCAGTAGTGCGCTGCGGCGAACCACACGGGAATCGGGAACCCCATCCACACGGGTAGGAAGAACGCACCGACCACGACACCCGCAACGACGAGTCCCGTCACGAGCGACTGCCAACCGGCTCGCCACAGTCGCACATACAGCCACACCGCGGCGAGAGCGAGGAACGGTTCGGGCGTGACGGTGTAGAACTGGAACACCGTTCGGTGGGCGAAGAAGAGCCACGGTAGGTAGGTGGCCGCGACGCCGACGAGGATGGGGATTCCGGCAGTCGACTTGGTTCGAACGGTGTGCACGACAAGCCAAACCAGGGCGACGACCCCGAAGTACCAGAAGATCGGGTTTGCGACGCTCGTCACATATTCGGTGCATCCGTCGCCACAGCCGGTGTCGTAATAGAACGCGGTCGGGCGAATCATGAGCAGCCACGTGAACGGGTTCGCTTGGTATCCGTGCGGGGTGACGAGGCCGACGTTGTAGTCGAAAATCGCGGAGTGGTACGTCCACAGCGATGCCAGTGCGGAACCAACCGGGTTGCCCTCGATGACGACGGAATCGCGGTCGTATCCGCCCGTCGAGAACAGCCAGCCTGACCAGCTCGCCACATACGTCACGAGCACCGCGGGCACGGCAAGAAGTGCGGCACGCACAATCGGCCAGACGGCGGCGCGACCCCCGAGTCGCTGGACGTAGTCGACCGTGATCCACACACCGAAGGCGGCGAAGGCATAGAAGCCGGACCACTTCACCGACGCGGCGGCGCCCAACAGAACCCCCGCGAGGAGAAGCCACTGCCCCCAGCCCGGCCGCTCCAGGTGGCGAAGGATGACGAGGAATGCGGCGAGGACGAAAGCGGCGAGGATGCCGTCGAGCAGCGCGGTGCGACTCATAGTGATAGCGATGCCGTCCAGCGCGACGATTGTTCCGGCGAGAGCGGCAGCGATCGACGAACGGAAGAGTCGTCGCGCGATGACCATCGTCAACAGAACGACGAGGATGCCAGCGATGGCGGTAGCGAATCGCCAGCCGAACGAGTTGTCGGGACCAAACATCGCCATCCCGGCGCCGATAATCCACTTGCCAAGCGGCGGGTGCGCGATGAACGACGGGTTCGTCGTGAACGCCGACGTCGTCCCGCCGACGAAATCGGAGGTGTCTGGCCATTCGGACTCGTAGCCCAGGTTCCACAAGGTCCACGAATCGCGAACGTAATAGACCTCGTCAAAGATCAGTGCGCGAGGGTTGCCCAGATTGACCAGTCGAATAAGAGCCGCCACGACGAGAACCGGGAGGTACAGCGCGAGCGACTGAACACGAGGGGAGAGGGCAGAAACTCGGTCGCGCACGGCAGAGACGCGGTCGACGAGATTCATGCCTCAACGGTACGCGAGAATGGACGGGTGCTCATCCTTGCCGCCACCCCGATTGGCAACCTCGGCGACGCCAGCCCGAGGCTGCGCGAGGCGCTCGCGAACGCCGACGTCATCGCGGCGGAAGACACCCGAACCACACATCACCTGCTGTCTGCGCTGGGGCTGACGACCGAGGCGAAACTCGTCGCCCTGCACGACCACAACGAAACAGCAAAGGCCGCCGAGATTGCCGAACGAGCGCGCGACAGCGACGTCGTTCTGGTGTCGGACGCGGGAATGCCCGGAATTTCGGACCCCGGCTTTGGGGTGGTTCGTGCCGCACACGAACTGGGCGTCACCGTGTCAGTAATCCCGGGGCCGTCGGCGGTCATCGCGGCGCTCGCGGTGTCGGGCCAGCCGACTGACCGTTTCGCGTTCGAGGGATTCGTGCCGCGCAAGGGGCAGGGGACGTTTTTCGCCAACCTCGCCCGCGAACCGCGCACTCTCGTGTTCTATGAATCACCCCACCGCCTTGCGGATTCGCTCGCCGCGGCGCGCGATGCTTTCGGTGCTGATCGACCCGCGACGGTCGTCCGCGAACTCACCAAGATGTACGAAGAGGTCGCGAACGGCACACTCGAGACTCTGGCCGAGCGCTTCGCGGGCGACAACCGCGGCGAAATCGTGCTCGTCATCGCGGGGGCGACCGTCACAGCGATGTCGCTCGAGGACGCGCTCGCGGACGTGCGCGCACGTGTCGCGACGGGTGAACGGCTCAAGGATGCGTGCCGTGAAGTCGCGGAGGTGACGGGCATCCCCAGCCGCGACCTGTACTCGGCCGCCATCGAGAAGCCGCATGCCCCGTAAACTAGACAAGTTATGGCGACTGCGGACAACTACTTCATCACGACCCCGATTTTCTACGTCAACGATGTTCCCCACATCGGACACGCGTACACGGAGGTCGCCGCTGACGTACTCGCTCGCTGGAACCGTCAGAACGGCAAGGACGCCTGGCTGCTGACTGGTACCGACGAGCACGGCCAGAAGATTTTGCGCACCTCCGTCGCGAACGGGGTGTCGCCGAAGGAGTGGGCGGACAAGCTCGTCGCCGAGGCGTGGAAGCCGCTGCTGGACACGATCGATATCGCGAATGACGACTTCATTCGCACGACGGACGAGCGCCACGAGCTCGCCGTTCAGAAGTTCCTCCAGCACCTCAAGGACACCGGGTTCATCTACTCGGGCGAGTACGAGGGCTACTACTGCGTCGGGTGCGAGGAATACAAGCAGCCCACCGACCTGCTCGACGGCGGCGAAGACTTCCCCGGCGACAAGGTTTGCGCGATTCACACGCGACCCGTCGAAATCCTCAAGGAATCGAACTACTTCTTCCGCATGAGTGACTTCCAGCAGCGTCTTCTTGACCTGTACGAATCGCAGCCCGACTTCATTCAGCCGGAATCGGTTCGCAACGAAATCATCTCGTTCGTCAAGCGCGGCCTCGACGACCTGTCTATCTCGCGTGCGTCTTTCGACTGGGGTGTCAAGATCCCGTGGGACGACAGCCACGTCGTTTACGTCTGGTTCGACGCGCTCCTCAACTACGTCACCGCGACAGGGTGGGGACAAGACGACGCCGAATTCGAGCGTCGCTGGCCCGCCATCCACATCGTCGGTAAAGACATCGCCCGATTCCACGCGGTCATCTGGCCCGCGATGCTCATGGCCGCCGGACTTCAGCCTCCGCGCCGGGTCTATGGTCACGGCTGGTTGCTCGTTGGTGGCGAAAAGATGTCGAAGTCGAAGCTGACGGGTATCGCCCCGCACCAGATCACCGACGTGTTTGGTTCGGACGCGTTCCGTTACTACTTCATGTCGGCCATCAACTTCGGCCAAGACGGCTCGTTCTCGTGGGAGGACCTGTCGGCCCGTTACCAGTCCGAACTCGCGAACGGTTTCGGGAACCTCGCCAGCCGTGTCATCGCGATGATTTCACGGTACTTCGAGGACGAGGTCCCCGGCGCGAACGAGATGAACGACGCCGATGCCGTCATCGTCGACACCGTTGCCCGTGCGTTCACGAACGCGAACGCCGCGATTGACAAGCTCGCGATTCACGACGCGATCAAGTCGGTGTGGACGATTGTTGACGCGCTGAACTTGTACATCACCGAGCAGGAGCCGTGGGTTCTCGCCAAGGAGGACGCTGACCGCGCCCGCCTCGAGACGGTTCTGTACACCGCCGTCGAAGGACTTCGTGCCATCGCCGTCGGGTTGTCGCCGATCATGCCTGACGCGACCCAGAAGCTGTGGTCCGCGCTTGGCGTCGGCGAGGCGTTGGGCAACCTGCGCGACCAGCACCTGTCCCGCGCGGGCGAGTGGGGTCAGACCCCCGCCGGAATCCGCGTCTCGGCGTTGGACGCACTCTTCCCCCGCATCGAGGAGTAACCGTGTCGGAACCGTTGCGGGCGCGCAGCACGAAAGAGGGCGACCTCACTCGTGACCTCTCGTTTCCGCCGGCACCCGCGCCTCTGACGGTTCCCGTTTACGACAACCACACTCACTTGGAAATTGCCGACGGCGAGAACCCGTTGCCGCCAGAGGAGAGCCTCGCGATGGCGACCGCGGTTGGTGTCAAGGGAGTCGTCCAGGTCGGAACAGATCTCGAAACCTCCGAGTGGAGCGCCGACCTCGCCGACCGCGACCCGCGCGTCCTTGCCGCGGTTGCGATTCACCCCAACGAAGCACCTCGACTTCACGAGCGCGGAATTCTTGACGAGCACATCAAGGGAATTGCCGACTTGGCAACACGCGACCGCGTTCGTGCGGTGGGCGAAACCGGGCTCGACTTCTTCCGAACCGACGAGAGTGGGCGCGCTCCGCAGTTCCACTCTTTCGAGGCACACATCGAAATCGCCAAGGCGAACGGAATTGCGCTGCAGATTCACGACCGCGACGCGCACGGCGCCGTCATCGAAACGTTGCTTCGAGTCGGTGCGCCCGAAAAAACCGTTTTGCACTGCTTCTCGGGGGACGCCGAGTTCGCCCGCATCTGTGACGACAACGGGTGGTACCTGTCCTTCGCGGGAACCGTGACGTTCGGCAATGCCAAGGGAATCCGTGAAGCACTGTCCATCGCATCGCGAGACCGCATCCTCATCGAGACGGACGCCCCGTTCCTCACGCCGACGCCGTTCCGCGGGCGGCCCAACGCGGCGTACATGATTCCCTACACGCTACGGTTCATGGCCGAACAGCTCGGAATCGACGAAAACGAGCTTGCCGCGGATATCTCCCGCAACACTGAGACGGTTTACGGCCAGTGGTAAACCTGCTGGGCGCGTCGGACATCCGCGCGCTGGCGTCGGAACTCGACGTCACCCCCACTAAGAAGTGGGGACAGAATTTCGTTCACGACGCGAACACGGTCCGCAAGATTGTCGCGACGGCTGCGTTGTTGCCGGGGGAATCGGTCTTGGAGGTCGGACCCGGGCTCGGTTCGCTGACACTTGGACTCATCGAGGCGGGGCATCGCGTAACCGCCATCGAGATCGATCCGCGCCTGGCCGAGCGACTTCCCCACACTCTCGTCGAACGCGGGGGAAACCCCAACGACCTCGCCGTCGTACAGTCGGACGCGCTTCTTGTCACCGACCTTCCCGAAGCGCCCACCGCCCTCGTCGCGAACCTGCCGTACAACGTGTCCGTGCCCGTGCTTATTCACCTTCTCGAAACGTTCCCCACCATCCGCCGTGTGCTCGTCATGGTTCAGGCGGAGGTCGGTCAGCGCCTCGCCGCGGTTCCGGGAACGAAGATGTACGGCGTCCCCAGCCTCAAGGTCGCGTGGTGGGGTGACTGGGCCCTCGAAGGGACAGTCAGCCGCCGAGTCTTCTGGCCCGAACCCAATGTTGATTCGGTGCTCGTCGGGATGACCGCTCACGACACCCCCGCCGACGAGTCCGTTCGTCAGCGCGTTTTCGCGCTTGTCGACGGCGCGTTCGGTCAGCGTCGAAAGACTCTTCGCCAGGCGTTGAGCGGTGTCACGGGGTCTACGACGGCCGCCGAAGCTCTCTGCGTTTCCGCCGGAATCGACCCCGGCGCTCGCGGGGAACAGTTGCAACTCGACGGCTTCCTCGCCCTCGCTCGCGCGTAATTCGGACACGTCGAGAGCGTTTAGGGTTTAGTCATGGCAGCGAGATCGGTCACGGCGACAGCCCCGGGCAAGATCAACGTCTGCATGCGTGTCGGTCCGCTTCGCGAGGACGGCTATCACGACGTCGCCACCATCTACCAAGCCGTCTCGCTCCTCGAAGAAATCACCGCGACCGAGGCCGACGACATCACCGTGTCCTTCTCGGGGCCAATCGACACCAGCGGAATCGCGTTGGGCGAATCGAACCTCGTCATCCGTGCCGCTCGTGCGGTCGCCGCCGAAGCGGGCATCACCGCTGGCGCGCGGATCGAAGTCGTCAAGAACGTTCCTGTCGCCGGCGGAATGGGTGGGGGATCGGCGGATGCCGCCGCGACCCTCGTCGCCGTCGACGCTTTGTGGGGAACCAATCTCGGATCAAAGACGCTTCACCGACTCGGCGCGCAACTCGGGGCCGATGTTCCGTTTGCCCTTCACGGTGGGACCGCGATCGGAATCGGCAAGGGTGACGTGCTCTCACCGGTGCTTGCGACGGGACATTTCGAATGGGTGCTCGTGACTTCCGACCAGGGCCTCTCAACCCCCGAGGTGTACACGCGGTTGGACCGCCACCGCGCGGAACATTCGATTGATATCGAGACGGTCCCCGAAGACCCGTCTGTTGAGACGGAACTTCTTCACGCGCTGAGAGCGGGCGACGCCGTCGCTCTCGCCGAGTACGTCCGTAACGATCTTCAAGCGGCTGCGTTGCAACTCAAGCCCGAACTGGGCGACATCCTCGAGTTCGGGGAAACGCATGGAGCGCTCGCCGGAATTGTGTCGGGAAGTGGCCCGACGGTGGCGTTCCTCGCCGAGGACGACACTGCCGCCCTCGCGCTGGTCGACGCTTTTACCGCTGAGCGCCGGAAGGCGATGCGAGTGATGTCGCCGGTTCACGGCGCTCGGGTTCACTAAACGGAACTCCGAACATACTCAGCAGAACGGCGCCAGCCGCTGCCGCGACGAGTGCGATGTCGGCGATGTTCCCGACGAAGAATCCGCCGTAATCGAGGAAGTCGATGATCTTGCCGGTCGCGAGCGTCTCGCCGCGCAGAAGTCGGTCGAAGAAGTGGGACACGGCACCGCCGAGCATCGACCCGATGACGAGAGTCCAGCGAAGCGTTGCGACGCGGGTTGCGACAACGCCCAGTCCGATTGCGACGGCCCCCGCGATGACAGTCAGAATCCAGATGTACCCCGTGCCGATCCCGAATGCGGCGCCCGGGTTGTACACGAGTCGCAACTGAAAAAGTTCACCGATCAGCGGATACGCGGTTCCCGGTTCGAGGTTCTCGACCGCGAGCCATTTGGTCACCTGGTCCAGAATGATCCACACTGCGGCGATCCCGAATGCGAGGATGGAGAGCTGGCGGCGGGTCACCCGTCCATTCTCCCAGTAGTTCATCCCTAAACTTGCGAAGTGAACCTCGTCGGCCTTGAAAGCATCTCGCACGAATACCCGAACCGGGTCGTGTTGAACGATGTGACCATCGGAGTCCACGCCGGCGACCGCATCGGAGTCGTCGGGCG
>JAHEDU010000086.1 GCA_024641015.1 Micrococcales bacterium | reverse complement strand
GCGTTGCAACCCCCACGGATTACCAGCCGCTCGCTGACGCAGTTTCCTCGGCGACGCGCATTGCGGAGGAGACCGGCGGAAGCGTGCTCATCACCGCCGACGCGGCCGAGGCCGTCACGGGAGCCGACGTCGTCGTCACCGACACGTGGGTGTCGATGGGTCAAGAGGCCGAAAAGGCTGCACGCGTCGCGACCTTCGGCCCGTACCGCGTGACGCCGGAACTCTTCGCACTGGCCAAGCCGGACTCGATATTCCTGCATTGCCTTCCTGCGTACCGCGAGTACGAGGTCGACGCGACGGTCATCGACGGCCCTCGCAGCGTCATCTGGGACGAAGCCGAAAACCGTCTGCACGCGCAGAAGGCCCTGCTCGACTTCCTGCTCACCGCGTAGTCGTTCCCGAAACCGCCGAGCCCGCTCGCGTAGGATTGAGAAATGGCGACAAACGACGGTGCTCTCTGGGGCGGACGCTTTTCCAGCGGTCCGTCGCCCGAGCTGGCGCGTTTGTCCAAGTCCACGCATTTCGACTGGCGCCTCGCGCCGTACGACATCGCCGGTTCCAAGGCGCACGCGCGTGCACTGTGCGAGGCCGGTTATCTGACCGAGGCCGACCGCAACTCGATCATCTCGGGTTACGACCGCCTTCTGTCCAAGCTCGCAACGGGTGACCTCGTCCCCACGGAAGCCGACGAAGACGTGCACGGTGCACTTGAAAACGCAATCATCGCTGAGGTCGGCGCGGACCTGGGTGGGCGAATCCGTGCCGGGCGCAGCCGCAACGACCAGGTTGCGACGTTGACCCGCATGTACCTCAAGGACGCGGCTCGGGCGATTACCGCCGAACTCGTCCACCTCATCGACGCTCTCGTTCAGCAGGCGGAAAAGCACCCCGAGGTCATCATGCCCGGGCGCACCCACCTGCAGCACGCGCAGCCCGTTCTTCTCGCGCACACGCTTCTCGCGCACGCCTGGCCTCTCGCGCGTGACATCGACCGTTTCCGCGACTGGGCCGACCGCGCGAACGTCTCGCCCTATGGCGGCGGCGCTCTCGCGGGCAACACCCTCGGCCTCAACTCGCAGGGCATCGCGACGGAACTCGGTTTTGACCACCCCGCGGACAACTCGATCGACGGAACCAGCGCGCGTGACGTCGTCGCCGAGTTCGCGTATATCGGTGCCCAGATCGGAGTCGACCTGTCGCGTCTGTCCGAGGACCTCATCCTCTGGGCGACAAAGGAATTCGGTTTCATCCGACTGCACGATTCTTATTCGACCGGGTCGAGCATCATGCCCCAGAAGAAGAACCCCGACATCGCCGAGCTCGCTCGCGGTAAGGCCGGTCGTGTCATCGGAAACCTCACGGGACTGCTCGCGACGATGAAGGGCCTCGCCCTCGCGTACAACCGCGACCTGCAGGAGGACAAGGAGCCCGTGTTCGACACCATCGACACGCTCGAACTTGTTCTTCCCGCTCTCGCCGGAATGGTCGAGACGCTCGAGTTCAACGTCGACCGCCTCGAAGAGCTCGCACCGCAAGGTTTCTCGCTCGCGACGGATGTTGCCGAGTGGCTCGTCAAGCAGGGAGTTCCGTTCCGTGAAGCTCACGAGATCTCGGGCGCACTGGTTCAGTACTGCGAATCAAACGACCTCGATCTTCACGAGCCCAGCGATGAAGAGTTCGCCGCGATCGACCCGCGACTGACCGGTGCTGTGCGGGAAGTTCTCACAATCGAAGGGTCGGTTGCTGCCCGTGATGGCCGCGGCGGAACCGCTCCGATTCGCGTCGGCGAACAGATCCAGGCGCTGACTCGCGCCGTCCAGTCCGCACGGGAAGGGTGGTAACACCGTGTCGAACCCCGATGTCCTCGCGCGCCAGAAGAACGACGAGTCGTTCCCGACCCTGTGGGACGAGTTGGAGTGGCGCGGACTCGTTCACGTGTCCACCGACGCCACCGAACTGAAGGAGCTCTTCGAGGGCGCACCGATCACGTACTACTGCGGGTTCGATCCGACCGCCCCCAGCCTTCACCTCGGCAACCTTGTCCAGCTCTTGCTGCTTCGCCGCCTTCAGCTGAAAGGGCACAAGCCGCTCGGGCTGGTCGGTGGTTCCACCGGTCTCGTCGGTGACCCGAAGCCCACCGCCGAGCGCACGCTCAATGACCGCGAAACCGTCGCCGAATGGGTCGGTTATCTCGAAGGTCAGATCGGCAAGTTCCTCGACTTCTCCGGTTCGAACCCGGCGCGATTGGTGAACAACCTCGACTGGACCGCGCCGATGTCCGCCATCGACTTCCTGCGCGAAATCGGTAAGCACTTCCGCGTCGGCACCATGCTGAAGAAGGACGCGGTGTCCGCCCGCCTCAACTCCGAGGCCGGCATCTCGTACACCGAGTTCTCGTACCAGGTCCTTCAGGCGCTCGACTTCCTCGAGCTGTACCGCCAATACGGCTGTGTTCTGCAGACCGGCGGTTCCGATCAGTGGGGCAACCTCACCAGTGGCACAGACCTGATCCACAAGGTCGAGGGCGTCTCGGCGCACGCCATCGGCACGCCTCTCATCACGAACTCAGACGGCACGAAGTTCGGCAAGTCCGAAGGCAACGCGATTTGGCTCGACCCGAACCTGACGTCGCCGTACGCGATGTACCAGTTCTGGCTCAACACTCTCGACGCCGATGTCATCGACCGACTCAAGGTGTTCACCTTCCTCTCCCGTGCCGAGATCGAATCGCTTGCCGCGCAGGTCGAAGCCGAGCCATTCAAGCGCGAAGCACAGCGCACGCTCGCGTGGGAAGTGACCGCGCTTGTTCACGGTGACGCGGCGGCCGACGCAGTCGTCGCAGCCAGCGCCGCTCTTTTTGGCAACGGCGACCTGTTCGCTCTCGACGCGTCAACCGTCATCTCGGCAGTCGGCGAACTGCCCAGCGCAGACGTTTCTGCAGACACACTCGTCACCCAGGCGCTTGTCGACACCGGCCTCTGTGCATCCGTCTCCGACGCTCGTCGCGCAATCGCCCAGGGCGGGGTCGCCATCAACAACGAGGCCGTCACCGCCGAAACGGACGTCGTCGGCGACCGCACGCTTGCCGGGGGACTCTCCGTCCTTCGTCGCGGCAAGAAGACCCTCGCCGCACTGAATGTGAAATAAATGACTCGCGCACTTCTCGTCGTTGACGTTCAGAACTGGGGATTCGCCGGCGACTGGCCCGTTCCCGACTCGGCCGCTTTACTCGAGCGAATCGACGCCGAGATCCAGCGCTCCCGCGCAGCGGGCGACCTGATCGCCTGGGTTCAGAACGACGGCGGTGCCGACGAGATGGACGCGCCCGGCGAATACTTCTGGGAACTGACATTGACCCCCGCTGACGGCGAGACCGTCTGGCGAAAGACCACGCAGGACGTCTTCGAGTCGCAGCCAGCTCTGGCCGACTTCTTCCGTCAGCACGGAATCACGGAAATCGACCTGATCGGTCTTCAATCCGAGATGTGCGTTCGGTCATCAACTCTCGGTGCGCGTGCCGCCGGCTTCACCGCCAAGCCGATTCCCGGACTTCACGGCACCTATCCCGAAGGCTTTTTCGAACCCGACGGTCCCAAGGGCATGTCAGCCGCCCGCATCTCGGCCGGCGTCGACGACGAGCTGGGCGCCTAGCTCGTT
>JAHEDU010000085.1 GCA_024641015.1 Micrococcales bacterium | reverse complement strand
CGTTTTCGTCGGCGGTTTTGCGGGCAGCGCGGCACGATTCGCGATCGACCTCGCGGTCACCGGAATCGCCGGGGACTGGTGGCCGTACGGCATCCTCGTCATCAATCTGACGGGGTCATTTGCCATGGGATTCGTCGTCGGGCACGGCTTTGGCGCCTGGCCGGCGTGGTTGCGCATGGGCGTCACCACCGGGTTTTTGGGTTCGTACACAACGTTGTCCGCAATTTCGCTGGATGTCGCCGTTCCGATCATTCGCCATGGGTTCGCCGGACTGACCGTCATGGCACCGTATGCGATCGGATCAATCGTGCTGGGTGTCGTCGCCGCGGTGTGGGGGCTTCGACTCGGCGGTCGTCGACGCGAGGCGGTGAGCGCGTGATCGATTACACGTGGGTTGCCGTTCAGGTTCTGTTTGGTGCGCTCGGCGCCACCGCGCGATTCAGCGTGATGACGTTCGTTCGGCCGGGGCGTTGGTCGTGGGGCTTGTTCACCGTGAACATGGGCGGAAGCCTTTTCGTCGGCACCGCGGTGGGTGCGTTCGCCGCTGGCGCGATCAACTGGTCGGTCGCCGCGGTCGTCCTCGCCTTCGCTGCGGGATTCACCACGTTTTCGACGCTGACGTTGACGGCGGCCGAATGGACCGAGCGCGGTGAGCTGTGGCGCGGGCTGACTCTTGCCGCGAAACATGTCCTACTGGGCGCGGTCGTCGCCGGGGTTGGGTATATCTCCGCGGTCGCCCTCCTCGGTGCGTGATAAACTGTCCCTCTAACGCCCCGTGCAGCACTTACGCTCCGGAGCGGACAGCGTCACAGTGAAGGGGGTCCGATATGGGCCGCGGTCGCCAGAAAGCGAAGCACACGAAGGTTGCGCGTGAGCTGAAGTACTTCAGCCCCGACACCGACCTGTCCGCACTTCAGTCGGAACTTGGTGGCGGAAACCCTCGACTTGAAGAGGACCTCGAAAAGTGGCCCGAGTTCGCGGCCGAAGAATCGGACGATGACACCGAGGACGAGGCTCAGTCGGCGTAATTGCCGACCAGGCGAACGGCTCCGCCGTTGACGCCCTTCGCACCAGAGACATAACCGTCGAGGCTGGTTTCGCGGTTTGATACGTGACCGACGACCCACGAGTCGATTCCGGCGGCGGTCCATTCGCGCGTGAGCGTACTGGCCGATTCGTGTGACACGACGGCGAGCATTCCGATTCCCAGGTTCCACGTGCCTTCGGTTCCCTCGATCGGTTCGTTGCCCCATTCGGCAAGGACGCGGAAGACGGTCGGCGGGGCCCAGGTTGCGCGATCGACGTCAACCCAGGTGCCTTCGGGAAGAACGCGAGCGAGGTTCGCAGCGATTCCGCCACCCGTGACGTGAGACAGCGCGTGAATCGAACCAGGGTGCTCGGCCAGGGTGTCAAGCAGCGGCGCGGTATAGAGGCGTGTGGGCTCGAGAAGTTCAAGACCAAGGACGCGGTCGAATTCGGGCACCGACTGATCGAACGTGCGACCCGTCGACGACAGGATGTGACGAACCAGCGAGTAACCGTTCGAGTGAAGTCCGCTCGACGCCATCGCAATGACGACGTCGCCATGTTCGACCTTGTCCGGCCCGAGCATCTCGTCCTTCTCGACGACACCAACCGCGGCACCGGCGACGTCATAGTCGTCAACCGCGAGGAGCCCCGGGTGTTCCGCGGTTTCGCCGCCGACGAGAGCGGTTCCCGTCGCGGCACACGCCTGCGCGATTCCGCGAACGATGTCCGCAATGCGCTCGGGGACGACCTTGCCACAGGCGATGTAATCCGTCATAAACAGCGGCTTTGCACCGACAACAACGATGTCGTCAACGACCATTCCGACAAGGTCCTGACCGATCGTGTCGTGAACGTCGAGTGCCTGGGCGATGGCGAACTTCGTGCCGACACCGTCAGTCGACGTCGCAAGAATCGGGTGACGGTAATCCTTGAGGAAGCTGGCGTCCATCAGACCGGCGAAACCGCCGACGCCACCGAGGATCGTCGAGCCGTGTGTCGCCGACACGGCAGCCTTCATCAGTTCGACGGCGCGGTCACCGGCCTCGGTGTCTACACCGGCCTTCGAGTACGCATCCTGTCCCGTCACCCCACCAGCCTACCGACCACGGCGGGGCGCTCGTATGAGAGGATTGACTCGCAGGCGCGCGGCGCCGTGCGGGAAGGGGACCGTTCGAATGTGCGGCATTGTCGGCATCGTTTCAACAACCCCCGTCAACCAGCAGGTTTATGACGCCCTCGCCCTTCTCCAGCACCGCGGCCAGGATTCGACCGGCATCGCGACCTGCGAAGGACGCACTCTGCACATGGCGAAAGCCAAGGGTCAGGTCCGTGAAGCGTTCCGCACCCGCGACATGCGCGCGCTTGCCGGAAACGTCGGTCTTGGGCACGTCCGTTACGCGACGCGGGGAAGCGCCTCCAACGACGAAGAGGCTCAGCCGTTCTTCGTCAACGCGCCGTACGGCATCATCCTCGTTCACAACGGCAACCTGACGAACACCCGCGAACTGACGCGTGAACTGCACGAGGACGACCGCCGCCACCTCAACACCCACAGCGACACCGAACTTCTCGTCAACGTTCTCGCCCACGAACTGCAGGCGTCGACGACGGTCGCCAAGTTTTCGCCGGACGACGTGTTCGACGCCGTCGGTCGTCTCCACAAGCGCGTCGAAGGTTCCTACGCCGCCATCGCCCTGATCGCCGGTCACGGACTTCTCGCGTTCCGCGACCCGTTCGGCGTTCGCCCGCTGATTTTGGGCAAGCGTGAAACGGGACTCGTCGGAACGGAATGGGTCGTCGCGAGCGAATCGCTCGTTCTCGAAGCCGGTGACTACGAAATCGTCCGCGACGTCGAACCCGGCGAAGCGGTCTTCATCTCGCAGGACGGTGAAATGGTGTCACGACAGTGCGCCGAGAACCCCGTCCTGATCCCCTGCTCGTTCGAATATGTCTACCTTGCTCGGCCCGACTCGATCATGAACGGCATCTCGGTTTACGAAGCCCGCCTTCGACTCGGTGACCGCCTTGCCGACACCGTCGCGAAGTACGCGCCCGCTGGTGACATCGACGTGGTCATGCCGATCCCGGACTCGTCGCGCCCGGCGGCTATGCAGGTTGCCCGCAAGCTGGGGATTGAATACCGCGAGGGGTACTACAAGAACCGTTACGTTGGCCGTACGTTCATCATGCCCGGCCAGGAATCCCGCACGCGCAGTGTTCGCCAGAAGCTGAACGCGATGCCGACCGAGTTCAAGGGCAAGAACGTCCTCATCGTCGATGACTCGATTGTCCGCGGTACAACGTCACGCGAGATTGTCGAGATGGCTCGTCACGCCGGCGCAAAATCGGTCACGTTCACGTCGGCGGCTCCGCCCGTCCGTTTCCCGCACGTCTACGGGATTAACATGCCCAGCCGCGCCGAACTGGTTGCAGCCGGTCGCAAGATTCCCGACATCGCCGCCGAAATCGGTGCGGACCACTTGATCTATCAGGAAGTCGCCGACATGGAAGCCGCGATCATCGAGGGCAGCAACGTCGAACGCCTCGAAATGTCCTGCTTCAACGGCGAGTACGTCACCGGAACCGTCAGCGACGAATACCTGCGCTGGGTCGAGGCGAACCAGTCCTC
>JAHEDU010000038.1 GCA_024641015.1 Micrococcales bacterium | reverse complement strand
TACTTGTCGTTCTCCGGTGCACTTCGACGCACGCCGGCCGCCACTGAGGCGATGTACCTCATGGCAAAAAACGCTTTTGACCGCGGATTTAGACGATACGAGTGGAAGTGCAACGTACTCAACGCTCCGTCGATCACTGCGGCCGAGCGCCTGGGGTTCAGTTTCGAAGGCGTCTTCCGCAACGCGGTCGTGGTCAAGGGACACAACCGCGACACCGCCTGGTTCGGCTTCACCGACGGCGACTGGAACGGCGGGGTGCGTGCGGCACACGAGAGGTGGCTGGACTCGGCGAATTTCGACGACAACGGCGACCAGGTTCTGCGGCTGGCCGACCTGACCGCGCCTCTTCGTCACTCTCAATTCCCCACGTTGACCGTGTCGTTCGCCGGTCCGACAGCCCCGTAATCGTTTGCCAGAGGGCGTTTCTTCCCTAGAATCTCCCTTATGACTGAAACCCCTCGAGAAAACTACGGTCAGGGCGCCCAAGGCGAGCCTGACGTTCCCGTCCGCACCCGAATCGGCTTCGGCAAGTGGCTTCGCTACCAGTTCGACAACTCGCTGTCGAAGGCGAGCGCATTCGTCGGCTACGCATTCCTGCTCCTCATCGTGTTGTCGATGTTCAACACCGCGTTCAACCTGTGGATTCAGACCACGACCCTCGCGGCACAGCAGGAAAACCCCGACTTTTGGGAACTCTTCCTCCGTCGCATGTGGAGCACTCTCGGTGACGTCGCTCGACTGAGCTGGGCTGACCGTATCGCGAGCCTTCTCGCCTGGGCATCGAGCACCGCCGTCAACGCGATCGTCATCGGTTTCGTTGCAACCGGTATTAGCTCGTCGGTTCAGCGACTCAAGGCCGGAAAGTCACCCGTCGTGTCGTCGGGTCACACCCTCATCCTCGGATGGTCGAACCGCGTCTTCCCAATCCTCAAGGAACTGGCTATCGCCGGCTCGAACCTTCGCAAGCCGACCGTCGTCATCTTCGCCGACGTCGACCGCCTCCAGATGGAGGACGAAATCTCTTCGCGCGCCGGAGACCTCGGCAAGCTTCGCATCATCACCCGCAAGGGCGACCCGACCAACCCCGGCGACCTTGTGCGCGCCAACGTTGGCGGATCGAAGTCGATTATCATCCTCGACGCCGATGACGCGGGAGACGCGACCGTTGTGTCGACCGTCCTCGCGGTAAAGTCCGTTGTCACCGACCCGTCCATTCCGATTGTCGCCGAGGTGGACGACGCTCAGACCGGCGAAGCCCTCACCAGCGCAACGCGCGGTCAGGTGCAGACAGTTCGCTCGCACGACGTCATCGCCCGCGTCACTGCACAGGCCTCGCGTCAGCCCGGACTCTCGACCGTCATCCTTGACCTGCTCGACTTCGACGGAGACGAGATCTACTTCTCAGCCGTTCCCGCGCTCGAAGGCAAGACCTACGGCGACGCGCTCCTCGCGTTCAACGGTGCCTCGGTCATCGGTGTTCGCGACGACAAGGGTGCGATTCACCTCAACCCCAAGGCCGCAACGAAGATCGGTAAGGGCGCGCAGGTCATCGCGATCGCCGAAGACGACGACAAGGTTGTCTACACCGGCGTCGTCAAGGCGAAGGCTCCGGCCGTCACTGCTGCGAAGTCGACCAAGCGTCCCGCCGAGCACCTGCTCGTCATCGGTTGGTCGTCGATGGGCCACTCGGTCATCTCCGAGCTTGCCGCGTTCCTGCCCAAGGGCTCGACCGTCCACATCGTCGCCAACCCCAAGTATGTCGACCCGGCTGAACTGAAGTCGCTCAAGTTCGACGGCCTCACGGTCACCTACTCGGCATCAACGGGTGACATCGACGAGCTCATCGCCGCTGCTGAAGCGAAGCACTATGACGAGGTCATCGTGCTCGGTTATCGCAACGCGATCAGCGAGTCGGAAGCTGACGCGCAGACCATGCTGACGATGCTGCAGATGAACACTCTGTTCGAAGACAAGAAGAACAAGGTTCACCCGACTCGACTGGTTGCCGAGATCCTCGATTCGCGCAAGGCCGAGCTCGCTCGCGTTGCAGCGGTTGACGACCTCGTCATCAGCGACAACTTGGCCGCACTCGTCGTTGCCCAGATCTCGGAGAACCCGGACCTGTCGCCGGTCTTTGCAGACCTGTTTGACGCGGACGGCGCTTCGGTCAACATGCGCCCGATCGACGAGTACGCACCCCTCAAGAAGAAGGTTGCGTTCTCGCAGCTGGTCGCAGCAGGTGTTGCCAAGAACGAGTCGGTCATCGGTTACCGCGTCGCAGCGGACGCACAGTCGTCTGGCGCGCAGGGCGTCATCCTCAACCCCGCCAAGGGGCACGAGTTCACGCCCGCCGCTGGAGACAGCCTCATCGTGGTGGGCAACGTCTAAACGACCCCCACATAAGCCAGTCGGCGTCGCGGATTACCGCGGCGCCGACTGCTTAGTGTCGATACGGTTACTTGTCGAGGTGGAAAATCGGAACGATCAAGTAGATGCCGTAGAGGAGAGCCCCACTGGCGATGGCGAACATGGCGTACGCAACCGCGCGGTTGAGCGCCTCGCTGACCGCCGCCGACTGGTTACCCTTCTTGGCGGCGCTGACGAAGCTCTGGGCGTTGGTGTACAGGCGGACTCCGAAGGAGAAGGTCGCGACGATGACCGTCGAGAACCCGATCGACGCTCCGAAGACGAGCAGGAATGCATTCCAATCGATTGTCATTACTTCTTTCCCTTCGACGACTTGGTTGAACCCTTTGCGGACGACTTCGCGGGAGCGGACTTCGACGACTTCTTTGCAGGAGCCTTGGTCGCCTTTGTCGCGATCGTGGCCTTGGAAGCAGCCTTCGCGGAGGCCTTTGCGGCTTCCTTTGAAGCGGTGCGTTCCTCGCGCTGTGCCTGACGAATCTGGCGAGGCGTGCGGATGACCTCGGAAGCGCCTTCGACCTCACTGATGACGTTGTGTGCGCCGATCTTGTTACGACGCGACACTTGGAAGATGGTCACGACGACGGCGAGCGTGATGATGAGGTCGATAACAAGACCGGCAGGTCCCTGCATGACGAGGAGAGCCGACAAGGCCCCGACGATTCCCGCGGCGGGAAGAGTGAGGAACCACGCGATCACGATCTGTCCAGCCTTCGACCAGCGAACCTGACCACCACGGCGGCCCATTCCGGAGCCCATGATCGCACCCGAGGCGACCTGCGTGGTCGACAGGGCGAATCCGAGGTTCGACGAGGCGAGGATGGTGACACCCGACGCGACCTCGGCGGCGAAGCCCTGGGCCGGCTTGATTTCGGCAAGTCCAGAACCCATGGTCTTGATGATGCGCCAACCACCGGCGTACGTGCCGAGTGCGATGGCGAGTGCCGATGCGACAACAACCCACAGTTCGACGTGGTCGCCGTTGGACTGGATTCCCGCAGCGACGAGGACGAGGGTGATGACACCCATCGTCTTCTGCGCGTCGTTCGTTCCGTGGCTCAGCGCGAGGAGCGACGACGAGAAGATCTGACCGATCTTGAACGTGTCGCGACCCGTACCAATTCCCGTCTTCGCGCGGGACACCTGAGTTCGAGCGGTGACGAGGTAAGCGATGCGAGTCGTTGCGAACGCCGCGATGCCGGCAATGAGTGGTGCAGCGAGCGCGGGGATGATGACCTTCTCAAAGATCGCATCCGTGTTCACTGCTGCGGCGCCGGCGAACGTCAACGCTGCACCGATTAGTCCACCGAAGAGGGCGTGCGACGAGGACGAAGGAAGTCCCAGGAACCAGGTGGTCAGGTTCCAGAGGATTGCGCCCGTCAATCCCGCGAGCACCATTTCGGGTCCGATAGAGACACCTTCGTTGATGAGCGAGACCGAGATGGCCTTGGCGACCGCGGTCGAGAGGAATGCTCCCGCGAGGTTCATGACTGCCGCGATGATGACGGCGGTTCGGGGCTTGAGTGCTCCGGTGGCGATCGGAGTCGCCATGGCGTTCGCGGTGTCGTGGAAGCCGTTCGTGAAATCGAAGAACAGCGCAATTGCGACAACAAGCGAAACGATAAGAATCGGTTCCACAAGAATCTTTCTGCTGGGGTTTGCTGGGGTGGGCGAACCGAAAGTCCGAACGCCCAGAGCAAACGTGGGACTTCAAGGTGAACAACGGGTGAACAAATCGGCGACGCGCCGAAAGTTTTTTCGACTGGTTTTAGGAGGTCGCGACGAACAACTGGGAGGCGTCGTGGACCCCGAGCGTGATCGCTCCGGTCGGCCCTTCGATTCGCCACTGATCCGCCTGACCCGTGACGGTCAGCGTTGCACCGGGGATGATTCCGGCGGTGGCGCACCCCGTGAGCAGTGCGTTGTCGGCCTGAAGGCTTTCGCCGAGCGCGACCAGCGTGTGGAAACCCTCGCCGACGTTGGACACGGGGACACCGCCGATTCGAGGAGCGTCCCCGACGGTAGCGACTCCGGGAATGGGGTTGCCGTACGGGTCGACGTCGGTGGTGGTGAGCATCGCCAAGAGCTTCGCTTCCGCGTCATCCCCGAGGACGTGTTCCCAACGACAGGCTTCCTCGTGGCAGGCAGCCCAGTCGAGACCGAGGACGTCAAAGAGGAAGCGTTCGGCGATGCGGTGTTTACGCATCACGGCGACCGCGATTTCGCGACCCGACTCGGTCAACTCGACGATTCGGTTGTCATCGAGCGTCACGAGTCCGTCGCGCTCGAGTCGGGAAACCGTCTGTGACACCGACGGCATCGCCTGATCGAGTCGTTCGGCGACGCGGGCACGCAAGGCGGGCTGGCCCTGTTCCTCGAGCTCGAAGACGACCTTGAGATACATCTCGGTCGTGTCGATTAGATCGGACATCACACCCCCTTCCGTCAAAAATACCCTCCCTGTGGACAATTCCGTGCGGCAGGCGTCTGTGAGTGGTGAGGTATTCCCCATGTCACTCAACATCACTCGACGCGGCCTCGTGCTCGTCACCGAAATCAGTGCCGTCGTCATCGCGCTTATCGCTGGCGCGATCGCCGGACCCGCACCCGCGGCCCTCGCCTCCGCCGAGCAACCCATCGTCGCCCTTTCGATGGCGGCCCCAACGGGAATCACGTTCGACTCCCCCTGGGTCATTGACTCCACCGGCGCGAACGCGTGGGCGCTGGGAGTTACGGCGGCGGGAATGGGTGTTCTCGGGAAGCGAGACCTCGCCACGGGAACAATCACGACGACCAACACCGTCGCCGGCGAAATTGGCGCGACCGACGGACGCCTCAACTCGTCGACGGGTCAGATCGCTTTTCTCGCGAAACGTCAAGGCACGGGTGGCCGAATTGTCATCATCAACCCGACAACAGGTGCACGCGTGTTCACATACGACCTCGGCACTACCGATACAACACCCCGCGGAATCGGGTTTCAAACAGCTGGCACCGGAATCTATTTCGGCATGAATCTTGCCAGTTCCCTCATTGCAAAGGTCAACACCGCGACCGGCATGCTGTCCAACACGGTCACACAACCGACCACGCCGACCACAAGCGGCTTCATGGTTGGCGCGAAGTTTTTCACCGTCGTCGGGACGACCGCTCCGCGGATGGTCGCGTACAAAGAGGGCGCAGGTATCGCGTTTGATTCCTCGGCGGTTCTGACGGGGGTCACCTATAGCCTCTTCGATGTCGCGATGGCGGGAACCGTCGCATGGTTCGGCACCGACACCACGCCGGGCCGACTCGTTGGCATCGACACGACCACGAAGGCCGTTGTCGCCAACTTCCCCCTCGCCTCGGATCATGTCGGACTTCGAAACATCACGATTCCCAGCGGATCGACTTTTGCCTACGGGACGAGTGTTGTTGGTGGACACACCAAGTTGGTTTCCGTTCGCCTCTCCGACGGAGTTCAATTGGGCGAGACCGACCTTGGAGCAATCGTCGGCGCGACAGCGATCACCGTGACGGGCAAGTACGTCGACGTGTCCTTCTCCGGATCGACCGCGCTGATTCGCAGTACGACATCGAGCGCTCCCTCGGCAGTCTCCAACCTCACCGTCACTCCGTCAGGCGGCGCCGTGTTCGCCCAGTGGTCGGCGTCGACTTCGACCGAACCGCTCGTCACGTACACCGTCGCGGTCAGTGGCGCGGGAGTCAGCCGTTCGTGCCAAACGACGTCGACGTCCTGTTCGGTGACGGGGTTGGTGAACGGAGTGGACTACGCCGTCTCGGTCACCGCGACGAGCTACGCAGGAACCTCCGCAGCGACGGTGACGAACGCGATCCCTGCCACCGTTCCCGAATCGCCGTCGAATGTGGTGGCCGTCCGAGGCGACGGCTCAGTCGCGGTGTCGTGGCAACGCCCAACAGATGGCGGTCGGCCCATCATCGACTACACGGTGAGCCTCGACCCCGGTGGGGCAACATGCGTGACCGTCGCCGAGACATGTGTCATCACCGGCCTTCCCAACGGTCAGCAGTACACAGCATCCGTCGTTGCCCGCACGGCATGGGGTTCGTCGTTGCCCAGCCTGTCGAGCGCGCCCGTTCGCACGGCTACCGTGCCAACGGCTCCGCGAGAGGTGGTCGCGGTTCGCGGTGCGAACACAGCAATCGTGTCGTGGACGCCTCCGTCGGATTCCGGTGGTGAACCCGTCACGAGTTACCGCGTCACGCGGGCCGGCGAAACAGCATGCCTCACCACGGAAACACAGTGCATGGTGGGATCGTTGGTCAACGGACAACCGGTGTCGTTCGAAGTGGTCGCAATCAACGTCATCGGAAATTCGACCTCGAGTCTGCCGTCAGCACCGGTCACCCCGGCGACCGTCCCGGACGAACCACGATCGGTGTGGGCGTCGCGCGGAGACCAAACGGTCACCGTCGGATGGTCGGTGCCGTCGTCGGGCGGCGATCCCATCATCGGCTACGACGTCACCACCGTTCCGGCATCGGCAGGTTGCATGACGATCGAGACGAGTTGCACGGTTTCGGGCCTGGCAAACGGGGTCGACTACGCGGTCTTCGTCACAGCTCGAAATGCGGTTGGCGCGGGTTCGGCAAGCAGCGACAACGCCCACGCGATGCCGGCCACCACTCCGGACGAACCCCTCGACGTGCAGGTAGAGCCGATTCTGGACGGTGCAACGCTGAATTGGGCTGAACCAGCAAGCGGAGGCGAAGCGATTATCGAATACCGCGTCGCGGTGTGGGACGAGCTGTCATTGGTATCGGAGTTCACCACGAGCGAAACGTCCATGGACATCGCGAATCTGGTTTACCCGACGGCGTATCGAATCACCGTCGAGGCCGTCAATGTCATCGGATCCTCGCCGCGTGCGGTGGTACACACAACTCCGCTGGCGCCTCCGCCGCCGACTCCGCCACCCGTCGTAGAGCCGCCGGTGGTCGAACCACCAGTGATTGACCCACCCATCATCGAACCACCGGTTGTTGATCCGCCGGTGATTGACTCTCCGGTGATTACGGACCCGCCGGTGATTGACCAACCGGTAGTTCCTGAACCTCCCGTGGTCGAACCTCCGGTGATTCCGGAACCGCCTGTGGTCGAACCTCCGGTTGTGGAGCCGCCGGTGACACCTGAACCCCCGGTGGTTGAACCGCCCGTGACCCCTGAACCACCCGTCACGCCAAGCGCGACCGTTCCGGCCAGCCCGCGGACCCTCACTCTGCGGTCGACGTCGCGAACCGCGTTCGTCCTCACGTGGGTGGTGCCAAACAATGGCGGATCCCCCATCACGGACTACCGAATCGAAAAGCGTCTCCCCGGCAGCCGATTCGTCACCGTCAACGATGGTGTGAATCTTCGCCGCACGGTTCGGATCCCCCGACCTGCGAATGGAGCGCCGGTCTATGTGCGCATTGTCACCGTGAACGCTATCGGCGAATCAAACCCACCGACGGTGGTGATGGTCAAGGGGAAGCGGCTTTACGCGATTCCCAGCGTCGTCGCCGTGCGCTTCAACGATGCGGCGGCCTTGGCGGGATTCGAAGCGAGGTCGACACCATACGACGGCACAAGCTTGGCGAGGGGCTTTGCCCACTCGTCTTTCTTGTGAGGAAAGCAGGTTGCCAGGACGTCGAGCATCGCGGCAACAGACGTCGATGCCCCGGGGGACGCACCGAGCAGCCCCGCGATAGAGCCGTCCTTGTGCGCAACGACCTCGGTGCCGAACTTCAGAACGCCAACCTTCTTGGGGTCGCGCGCGATCACCTGGACGCGTTGGCCGGCGGTGTAGCCGTACCAATCATCGGCCGATGCCTCAGGGAAGTATTCGCGAAGTGCGGCAAGGCGATCCTTGCGACCGGCGAAAACCTCACCGACGAGGTACTTCACCAAACCGAGGTTAGTCACGCCCACGGCGATCATGGGAAGCAGGTTGCCGAGTCGAATTGAGAACGGAAGGTCCGTGAGCTTGCCGAACTTGAGGAACTTGGGAGTGAACCCGGCGTACGGCCCGAACAACAGGCTCGACTGACCGTCGACAACTCGGGTGTCGAGGTGGGGAACCGACATCGGCGGTGCACCAACCGATGCGCGACCGTAAACCTTGGCGCTGTGCTGGGCGACGATCTCGGGGTTGTCACAGCGATAGAACTGGCCCGAGACGGGGAAACCGGCGTAACCACGGATTTCGGGGATGCGCGAACCCTGGAGTAGGCCGAGTGCGTAGCCGCCGGCACCGACAAAGACGAACCGTGCGAGGACCTCGCTCGGGGTCTTGCCCACCTCGTGCTTGAGCGACACCCGCCACAGGCCGTCGCGCCGACGACGGATTTTTGTCACCGAGTGCGAGAGGTGCAGGTTGATTCCGTCCGCAACCAGCGGGTTGATGAGAAGTTCTGTGAGCGCACCGAAGTTGATGTCGGTGCCGTCGACGAATCGAGTCGCCGCGACGGGCTCACCCTTGGGACGGCCGGGCATGAGCAACGGCGTCCACTCGTGGATGACCGCGGGGTCTTCGGTGTACTCCGCGCCGGGAAACAAGGGGTGTCCCTTGAGCGCCTCGAAGCGCTTACGCAAGTACTTCACGTTTTCCGCGCCCCACACAAAGCTCATGTGCGGAACGGGGACGAGGAAAGCCTTCGGATCAGGGATCGTGCCGTCGTCGACGAGAGCCGACCACAGTTCGCGCGACAACTGGAACTGCTCGTTGACTTTGACCGCGTTGACGGTCGACACCGAGCCGTCGGGAAGTTGTGGGGTGTAGTTGAGTTCGCACAACGCCGAGTGGCCGGTGCCTGCGTTGTTCCACGGGTTTGTTGACTCGGGGGCGAGTGAACCCGCGCGCTCGTAAATGTCAATCGACCACGTGGGCTCGAGTCGGTGAAGGAGGGTCGCGAGGGTGGCGCTCATGATGCCCCCACCCACGAGGACTGCGTCAACTACCTTGGTCACGTCCCCATCCTATTCCCCGCCGTTAGGCTGGATTTCGTGCCCGCCCCGAGTCCTCGAATTGCCGTCGTTATTGCGATTGGTGCCGTCGCGGGATTCCTGTCCGGAATGTTCGGAATCGGCGGTGGAATCATCATGGTTCCGCTTCTCGTGTTGGCAGCGGGGTTCCCGCAACGACAGGCATCGGCAACGAGCTTGGCCGCCATCATTCCCACCGCCGCGGTCGCAGCAACTTCGTATCTTGTGTCAGGCGCGGTGCCCACCAGCCAGATCGGGTTCGGACTAGTCATCGCAATTGGCGCTTCCGCACTCGCGCCGGTTGGTGCACGCGCTCTTCGAACGTGGAAGGTCTCGATTGTTCGATGGGTGTTCATCGGGATGCTCGCGGTGACGGCCGTTATGGTCTTCGTCACCGTCCCCGAACGAACCGCGCATCTCGAATGGTCGTTACAGACTGTCGTCACACTGCTGGTGATTGGCGCAGTCATGGGATTCGCCGCCGGGCTGCTCGGTGTCGGTGGCGGAATTCTTGCGGTCCCGATCCTCATCCTGCTGGGCGTCAGCGACCTCACAGCAAAGACCCTGTCGCTCATCGCCATGGTGCCCGCCGCGCTTTCGGGAACGCTGGGGTCACACCGTGCCGGTCTGGTTCAGTGGTCGACCGCTGTTCCGCTGGGGATAACCACCGCGCTGGCCGCCCCGATCGGCGTCTGGGCATCGGTGACGATTCCGCCGGACTGGGCGAACCCACTGTTGGCGGCACTCATCGTGTACGCCGCGGTCCAACTTGCCGACCGTGCGATCCGCGAATCGCGTCGAGGTTAGCGAAGACCCTTGCGCTCGGCGACGATCTCGGCGATCTGAACCGCGTTGAGGGCAGCGCCCTTACGAAGGTTGTCGTTCGAGATAAACAGAACGAGTCCCGTTCCGTCCTCGAACGACTGGTCCTGACGGATTCGACCGACAAGGCTGGGGTCGATTCCGGCCGCGTCAAGCGGGGTGGGAACGTCAACAACCGAGACGCCGGGAGCGGTGGACAGAATTTCCTTCGCACGCGCCGCGCTGATGGGGTTCGCGAACTGGGCGTGAATAGACAGCGAGTGGCCGGTGAAGACGGGCACGCGAACGCAGGTCCCCGAAACGGCAAGGTTCGGCAGTTCGAGGATCTTGCGCGACTCGTTGCGAA
This sequence comes from Micrococcales bacterium, assembly GCA_024641015.1. Lineage (GTDB taxonomy): Bacteria > Actinomycetota > Actinomycetes > Actinomycetales > Microbacteriaceae > MWH-TA3. Next base: position 8,161 of record JAHEDU010000038.1, on the reverse strand, counting down.
GCTTCTTCTCCTCGTCCGTCTCATCCTGGCCGTCGTCAACGAACGAACCCGCCTGCGGGATGACGTTGAACGCGATGTTCTTGGGGAACTTGACCGGCGCGGGGAAGTCAACCGCGCGACCGTCGTGAACGAGTTGGATGGCGTCCTGGGCGACAACGGCACGAGCCTGCTCGAGCAGTTCCTCGCCACCGGCGAGTCCCGCACCCGAAACAGCCTGGTACGTCGACACCTGGAGTCGGACGAGACCGGCTTCGGCGTCGAGCGGCTTGAGCACCGGCATCGCGGCCATCGTCGTGCAGTTCGGGTTCGCGATGATTCCCTTGACGGCCTCGTCGATCGCGTGGGGGTTCACCTCGGAGACGACAAGCGGGACCTCGGGGTCCATTCGCCAGCCGGACGAGTTATCGACGACGGTGACACCGGCAGCAGCAAAGCGAGGAGCCTGCGCCTTGGACAGAGTCGCGCCGGCCGAGAAGATGGCGATGTCGAGACCGGTGGGGTCTGCGGTTTCGGCGTCCTCAACGACAACATCGGTTCCGTTGAACGGGATGACCTTGCCGGCGCTGCGCGCGGAAGCGAAGAATCGGATTTCGTCGATGTCGAACTTGCGGTCAACGAGAAGCTGGCGGACTACTGCGCCGACCTGACCGGTCGCGCCGACAACACCGATACGAGCGCCCATTAGCGTCCCGTTCCCGCGTATACGACCGCCTCGACGTCACCGTCGAGTCCGAACGCCGAGTGAACGGCGGTCATTGCGCGCTTGAGGTCATCACCGCGAGTGACGACCGAGATTCGGATTTCCGAGGTGGAAATCATTTCCATGTTGATTCCCGCTTCGAAGAGCGCGGTGAAGAGCTGAGCGGAAACACCCGCGTTGGTTCGCATTCCACCGCCAACGACCGACAGCTTGCCGATGTTGTCGTCGTAGGCGAGGTCGGCAAATCCGACGATCGGCTGAGCGGCACGAAGTGCGGCAAGCGTCTTGTCGCCGTCGGTCTTGGGAAGCGTGAACGAGATGTCGGTGAGTCCGCTGACGGCCGCCGACACGTTCTGGACGATCATGTCGATGTTGGCGCCGGTGCCGGCGACAATCGTGAAGATTTCGGCTGCCTTGCCGGGAATGTCGGGCACACCAATGACGGTGATCTTGCCCTCGCTGAGGTCTCCGGCGACACCGGTGATGATCGGCTCTTCCATGTTCTCTCCCCTCGTGGCGACGACGAGCGTCCCCTCCTTGTCCGCGAAACTCGACCGAACGTGCAGCGTCACCCCGTGGCGACGCGCGTACTCGACCGCGCGGATGTGAAGCACCTTGGCACCCGCGGCAGCGAGCTCCAACATTTCTTCGAACGTGACCACGTCGACCTTGTGCGCCTTGGTGACAATGCGCGGATCGGCGGTGAAGACACCGTCGACGTCGGTGTAGATCTCACACACGTCGGCGTCCAGGGCTGCGGCGAGCGCGACCGCAGTCGTGTCGCTTCCGCCACGACCCAGTGTCGTGATGTCTTTCGAATCGCGGTTGAATCCTTGGAATCCGGCGACGATTGCGATGGCGCCTTCGTCGAGCGCCTCGCGAAGTCGGTCGGGGGTGACCTCAACGATTCGAGCCGCACCGTGGTGCGAATCGGTGATCATTCCCGCCTGGCTGCCCGTGTACGAGCGAGCGTCGACGCCGAGAGCCTTGATCGCCATCGCGAGAAGGGCGACCGAGATGCGTTCGCCCGTAGTGAGGAGCATGTCCATCTCGCGCGGGTCGGGATTGTCGGTGACCGAGTGGGCGAGATCGATGAGTTCGTCGGTGGTGTCCCCCATCGCCGAGACGGCCACGACCACGTCGTGCCCTTGTGCCTTCGTCGCAACAATTCGACGCGCCACTCGCTTGATGCTCTCGGCATCAGCGACGGACGATCCGCCAAATTTCTGGACAATCAGGGACACAATTACTCTTTCGGGTCGGGGTACAACAAAGGGCGATGGCTCCATCGCCCGCCCTGCCTGAAATTCTACCGCTTAAGCGGTTCCGCCGACACGGGTGCGGTGTTCGAACGCGCGACCGAGGGTGACTTCGTCGGCGTATTCGAGGTCTCCGCCGACGGGCAGTCCGCTGGCGAGTCGCGTGATGCGGATGCCGAGAGGCTCGAGGAGGCGGATGAGGTACGTCGCGGTGGCTTCGCCTTCGACGTTGGGGTCGGTCGCCAGAATGATTTCGATGATGCTGGTGTCGCGAAGTCTTTCGAGCAGAGACCCGATTCGAAGCTGGTCGGGGCCGATTCCATCGATCGGTGAAATCGCGCCGCCGAGCACGTGATACAACCCACGGAACTGGCGAGTGCGCTCGATCGCGACGACGTCCTTGGCCTCTTCAACGACACAAATCGTGTCGCGCGTGCGGCGGGGGTCACGACAAATCGAGCACTCATCCTCTTGCGAGATGTTTCCGCACACGGCACAGAACTTCACGACATCGCGAATGGTGTCGAGAAGTTCGGCGAGACGCTTGGGGTCGTAAGCCTCGGTTTGGATGACATGGAACGCGATGCGCTGCGCTGACTTGGGACCGACGCCCGGCAGTCGGCCGAATTCATCGATGAGTTCTTGAAGGATTCCGTCGTACATCGCTAGTTGTCCGAAGCGGAATCGTCATCGAACAATGACGGGGCTGCGTCGTCTTCTGCGGAGGCAGGTTCCGGTGCAGTGCCGCTGTCGATGGTGGCGACAAGAGTTGCGCCGAGCAAATCACGAATCACCGATTCGCCGCGCTTTTCGTCCTTGGGCTTGACGGGTTCGGGCGCTGCGGTGGGCTCCGTTTCTTTCGCGGGCTTTGCGGCCGTGACGGGCTCGACCGGGGTGGTCGGCGATTCCGACACATCATCCGCTGCATCGGTTTCGACCTTGTGCGCGGCCTTCTCGCCGGCCGGTTCGCTAGCGCGTTCGGCAGCGGCAGCCGCAGCAACCTGCATGAACGGGTTCGTCTCGGGCGTCGCAACGCGGGGCGTCTGAGCCGTGATCGGTCCCGCGCCCAGCCCGACGCGGGGAACAAAGCGGAAGCGAACACCGAGTGCGCCGAGGATGACCTCGCGCAGTTCCTCAAAGACGGCCTTGCCACTTGCTGGCTGTTCCTTGAATCGATCGAGGAACATCTGGTCAGCAAATTCCAACGTGAGGATGTCGTCCTTGAGTGCCGTCGGCGTTGCCGCGTTCACGACAACCCACACAGCAGGGTTCGCCTTCAGTTCCTCGAGCACATCGGGCCACATCTCGACGAGTTCGTCGAGGCTTCCCGCTTCGGCGGAACCGACGGCGGGCTCGGGCGTTGCTGCCGGCTTCGGGGTTGCGGCCTTCGGGGCGTCGACGTCGACGGGCGGTTGGATTGCAACCGCAGGTTCTTCGGTGGCGGCTGGTTCAGCGGTCGCAGCGGGTTCTGCGTTGACGACAGGCGCGGGGGCCTCTGTCTTTGGTACGGCCGGCAACTTCGGCGGCACCGGCGTCTTCACCGGGGCGGCAGGCGGCGGAGTTGCCGCGGCGGGGGCCGGTGCGGCAACGGGAGCGCCCACTCGAGCCGGTCGTTCAACGCCGGGAACCGGTTCGCCACCGTCGACGAGCAGGCGGGCAACCATGAGTTCAAGGTGGATGCGCGGAGGAGTGGTTCCGGTCATGTTTGACAGCGCTTCGTTGACGACATCGGCCGCGCGCGACAGAGCATGAGCGCCAAAGAGCGCAGCAAGCCCGGTCATGCGTTCGATTTCGTCGGCAGGAACACCGCGCAGAACCGCGTGTGCCCCGTCGCCCGTGGCATCGACGATGACGAGGTCGCGGAAGCGTTCGAGAACATCTTCAACAAAACGACGCGGGTCGTTTCCGGTCTGGATGATTCGGTCAACGACAGCAAAGGCGAGAGCAGCATCGTTGCGCCCAATCGCGTCGATGCACTCGTCAAGCAGTTCGTTGGGTGTGTACCCGAGCAGGTTGTTCGTGCGCTCGCGCGTCACGTGGCCGTCGTCCGACCCCGCGATGATCTGGTCGAGAAGAGACAGCGTGTCGCGAACTGAGCCGCCTCCCGCGCGAATGACGAGAGGCAGCACGCCGTCCTCAACCGTGACCTTTTCCTGGGTGCACAGTTCGTTGACGTAATCGAGCATGACCGCGGGCGGAACCAGTCGGAACGGATAGTGGTGCGTGCGCGAACGAATCGTGCCGATGACTTTGTCGGGCTCCGTCGTCGCAAAGATGAACTTCACGTGCTCTGGCGGTTCTTCGACGATCTTGAGCAACGCGTTGAACCCCTGCGACGTCACCATGTGCGCTTCGTCGAGGATGTAAATCTTGTAGCGGTCACGCGACGGCGCAAAGCCGGCACGTTCGCGCAGGTCGCGGGCGTCGTCGACACCGTTGTGGCTGGCCGCGTCGATTTCGATGACGTCGATCGACCCCGAACCGTCACGGCTGAGCTCGACACACGACGGGCACTTTCCGCAGGGGGTGTCCGTCGGGCCTTCGGCACAGTTGAGGCAACGCGCGAGAATTCGCGCCGACGTCGTCTTTCCGCACCCGCGCGGGCCACTGAACAGATAGGCGTGATTGACGCGGTTGTTGCGGAGTGCGGCGCGCAGCGGATCGGTTACCTGGGATTGCCCGATGAGTTCCTCGAACGATTCGGGTCGGTAACGACGATAGAGAGCGACTGCCACCCTTTGAGATTACCCGTCACCACCCCCAATCGTGGGCGGCGCGTGGGTCAGAGAGCGGCGAGCGCCTGCTGTGCGATCTCGAGTTCCTCGTTCGTCGGTACGACAAGCACGCGAATGGGGGACGACTCGGTTGCAATATCGTGTACGTCCTTGAGCCGGACCTCATTACGGGCTGAATCGAGGTCAATTCCGAGGTGTTCGAGGCCTTGGCACGACAATTCACGCAGCAACGGCGAGTTCTCGCCCACTCCCGCGGTGAAGACGATGGCATCGACTCGGCCGAGTTGGGCAACGTACGCGCCGATGTAGTGGCGGATTCGATGACGCCACACGCCAAGTCCGATGCGGGCGCGCTCGTCACCCTTGGCGACGGCGTTCTCGACATCGCGCATGTCGGACTTGCCAGTCAACCCGGCCATCCCGCTTCGCTTGTTGAGCAGGTCATCGATCTCGTCGATGGACATCCCCGCGACACGGCTGAGGTGCGCGACGACGGACGCATCGATGTCGCCCGAACGTGTTCCCATCACGAGACCCTGCAGCGGAGTCAATCCCATCGAGGTGTCAATCGAACGCCCGCCCTGAACGGCGGTGATGCTCGCGCCGTTTCCGAGGTGCAACACGACGAGGTTCGTCGATTCGGGAGAACGGCCGAGGAATTCGGCGGCCCGCCGTGAGACAAACCTCACGCTTGTCCCGTGGAATCCGTACTTGCGAACCCCGTACTGAGCGGCGACGTCGGTGTCGATTGCGTACGTGTACGCCTCGGCCGGCATGGACTGGTGGAACGCTGTGTCGAACACGGCGACGTGCGGAACGAATCCCAGCACCTCGCGCGCGGCGCGGATTCCGGCGAGGTTCGCGGGGTTGTGAAGCGGCGCGAGGGGCGAAAGAGCATCAATGTCCCGTAGGACCTCGTCGGTGATGACCGTTGCCTCGTCGAAGATGTCCCCGCCGTGAACGACGCGATGCCCGACGACCGAGATGTTGGCGTCATCGCCGAGTTGGTCGAGAACCGAGCGCAGTCCCTCGGTGTGGTTGACGGCGTCACCGCCCGGTTCGCCGATTCGCTCGACGAGTCCCGACAGAATCGATTCGTTCGTTGTCAGGTCAATCAGTTGGTATTTGATCGACGACGAACCCGAGTTGACAACGAAGGCGCGACTCACGAGTTGTCCTGCGCCTGAATCGCCGTGATGGCGACCGTGTTGATGATGTCGCTGACGAGTGCGCCACGGGACAGGTCGTTGACCGGTTTGTTGAGCCCCTGCAGAACCGGTCCGATCGCAACCGCACCCGCCGAACGCTGCACCGCCTTGTATGTGTTGTTCCCGGTGTTGAGGTCGGGGAAGATAAACACCGTCGCACGACCGGCAACGGGAGAGTTCGGCATCTTTGTCGCCGCCACACTCGGTTCGGCCGCTGCGTCGTACTGGATCGGTCCCTCGACGAGAAGGTCGGGTTGACGCTGACGAACGAGTTCCGTCGCGGCGCGAACCTTTTCGACATCGTCGCCTGAGCCCGATGTTCCGGTCGAATACGACAGCATCGCGACGCGCGGGTCAATGTCGAACTGGCGGGCGGTGACCGCGGAGGAAATGGCAATGTCGGCCAGTTGGTCAGCTGTCGGGTCGGGGATGACAGCACAGTCGCCGTAGACAAGAACGCGATCGGCCAACGCCATGAGGAACACGCTCGAGACGACCGACGTGCCGGGCTTGGTCTTGATGATTTCGAACGATGGCTTGATGGTGTGGGCGGTGGTGTGCGTAGCGCCGGACACCATCCCGTCGGCAAGACCGAGGTGGACCATCATCGTTCCGAAATAGCTGACGTCAGTGATGACCTCGCGCGCCTGTTCGACGGAAACACCCTTGTGTGCGCGAAGTCGCGCGTACTCTTCGGCGAATCGTTCCGCGTACTCGCTCGACTTGGGGTTGACGACCGCCGCAGCCGAGATGTCGACACCCAGTTCCTTTGCGCGGGCGCGCACGTCGTGCTCGTCGCCAAGGATCGTCAGCGTCACGACCTTGCGCGCCAGCAGGGTTGCGGCAGCGCGCAGGATTCGGTCATCGTCACCCTCGGGAAGCACGATGTGCTTGAGATGCGCGCGGGCGCGTTCGATGAGGTCGTACTCGAACATCAACGGGGTGACGACGTCGGCGCGGGCTACGTTGAGTCGCTGAAGCAGTGCGGCCGAGTCGATGTTCGCCTCGAACAGTGACAGCGCGGTGTCGTACTTGCGCTGTGAATCCGCGGCGAAGCGCGAGCGCGTCTCCATGACTCCCATCACCGTCTCGTACGTTGTCGACGGCGCCTCGATGATCGGCAACGACGAGTTCATTCCGATGACCAATCGCCACACGGTTTCCGGTGTCGGGTAACCGCCGTACAAAACGATTCCAGCGAGCGACGGGAAGGTGTCGGATTCGTGAGCGGACAGCACCGCGAGTAGTACTTCCGATCGGTCAGAGGGGATGAGGACAACCTCGCCCTCGCGCAGTCGCGAAATCACGTTTTCGACGTTCATCGCGGCGACCTTGGCGTGCAGAACTTCGCGCTTCATCAGCGCGGGGTCTCCGTGAATGAACCGGCCGTCGATCGATTCCATCACGCGCTCAAGAGTCGGGGCGATGAGGAACTCGTTTTCGGGAATCGCGCCGACAAAACCGTCAGGGATCGCCTCGGCGAGAGCCGTCGTCACCTCGGCGAGGTCGGACTGTTCGACACGGTTCGCGACGACGCCGAAGAGGGTCGCGTGTTCCTTCTCAAGTTCGGGAAGCGCCATGTCGACAAGATTGACGAGGTCCTTCACGGGGCGCGCGGGCTGTTCGACGAGTCCGCCGCGCGAACGGCCGGTCGAGCCCCGCCCGCGAAGAACGAGCAGAACCGGGGCGCCGAGGTTCGCGGCGATTCGCGCGTTGAACGACAGCTCGGTTGGGCTCGCGACGTCCGAGAAATCACTGCCGACGATGACGACCGCGTCGCAGGAATGTTCCATTGTGTGGAAGCGTTCGACGATCGTCGCGAGAGCCGCGTCCTGGTCGGCGTGAACATCGTCGTACGAGACGCCGATGCAGTCCGCGATGTCGAGGTCGACCGAGTCGTGGTCAATCAACGACTGAAGAATGTAGTCCGTGCCACCCGCGGGAACCGTGATCGGGCGGAAAACGCCGACCTTCTTTCCCTGGGACTGCAGGCGATCCATGACACCAAGCGCAACCGTCGACTTGCCCGAGTTGTCCTCGGCGCTCGTGATGTAGATGCTCGTTGCCACGAGTCCAGCCTAGAACCTGGAAGTCGCACCCATCACGGGGAACGCTTCACACAAAGGAAGACCCCTCGCGCACCCGCCAGAGCCGGGTTACCTTTGCTACGTTTCCGTCCTGGAGGAGTTGGCCTGGGTGGCGCCACGCGAGGGGCTACCGATAATTGTACGTCAGGACGCCGATGCGCCACCATCGCCG
>JAHEDU010000080.1 GCA_024641015.1 Micrococcales bacterium | reverse complement strand
TGCGATCATCTGCTGGACGCCAAGCACGTTGACCTCGAACATGCGGCGCCACGATTCCGGGTCGGCACTTTCAACGGGCGAAGCGTCGGTCGCACCACCGGCGATGTTGACGAGGGCGTCGATACCGTCCGCCTGCAACTCGGCCGCGAGAGCCCGAATCGCCGCGTGGTCGGTCACGTCCAGCTGGTGAACGGTGATTCCCGTTTCGCTGGCCAGTTTCTCGAGTCGATCGAGTCGACGAGCGACTGCGATGACGTCGAATCCACGCTGCGCGAGAAGGCGAGCCGTGGCGGCGCCGATTCCACTCGATGCACCGGTGACAAGTACGCGACGGGTCCGTTGTGCAGTCATATCGCCAGCGTACTCGCCGAATTCACAGGTTCACGCGGGTAATCTTGAAGCATGCGTTCGATTCTTGCCGCCTTGTCCGTTGCCACCGTCGTTGCCCTGACCGGGTGCAGCGCGATTCCCGCAGCCGACCCCGGCGACAAGCAGGCGTGCGAGGTGTGGTCGAAAGCCGAACAGGCGATGGTGCAGACCGTCGCAATCATCGTGAAACTTGCGGAAGACCCCGCGGGGCTAAGCGAAGACGTCGCGACTGAGTTCAACACCAAGCGCAACGAACTCCTCGCCGCGTACGACCAGGCGAAGAAACTGGCGACAAGCAAGGACCTCAAGGCGGCCTTCGAAGATGGCATCAACAAGGACTCGGTCGTCTACTACGACCTCGCGGGCGCCACGAACGAGCGCATCCAGGCGTCGATGACGGCCGTCAGCACCATCGTCGCCACGTGTGCCGTCGCTGGCGTCGACGTTTCCAGCGTTCTCGGCACCAAGAAGTAACGATGAACCACTACTTCGAGCCGGGCGACGGCGAGTGGACCTCGCGCGAAATCACGGTTCGACTTGCGGGTCGCGACGTTGTCGTCGAGACCGCCGGTGGAACTTTCAGCCCCGAGCACCTCGATCTCGGGACTCGCGTCCTTCTCGACACGGTAACCGCCGCCGAGGGGCGAATCCTGGACGTCGGTTGTGGGTGGGGTCCGATCGCACTGGATGCGGCACTCGACAACCCCAACGCCGAAGTCTGGGCGATCGACGTCAACCATCGTTCGCTCGAACTGACCCGGCGTAACGCCGAGCGTCACGGGCTGACGAACGTGCACGTGTCAACGCCGGAGAATGTTCCGGCCGACCTCGAATTCGACGCGATCTGGTCCAATCCCCCGATTCGCGTCGGCAAGGCCGAACTGCATGCGATTCTCGAGGCGTGGATTCCCCGCCTTCGTTCGGGTGGCACCGCCTGGTTGGTGATTGCGAAGCATCTGGGTGCCGAGTCGCTGATGAAGTGGTTGCGCGAAACCTGGCCGGCGGCGACCGTCACGAAAGCCGAAACTTCGAAGGGTTTCTGGGTTCTCGAATTCGTCGCGCCGTAACTAAACGGCGATGATTCCGCTGTAGACCAGTTCGGCGGGGCCGCTCAGCGACACGTGCTCACCCTCTTCGGTGGGGAACATCTGGACTCCGAGAGTTCCGCCGGGGACCTCAACGCGCCAGTTGTGCGGTGCGCTCGCGCCGGCCCAGTGGCGGGTTGCCAGCGCGGCCGCGGCGGCGCCAGTTCCACAGGACAGGGTTTCTCCCACACCGCGTTCGTGGACGCGCATCGAGATTCGGCCGATTCCGTCATCGACAAGGGGTTCGGCGGGAACGACGAATTCCACATTGACGCCGGGGCCGAAAACGGGCTCGACCACGGGCGGAAGGGTCAGGTCCAAGGCTTTGAGTTCGGCGTCGTTCGCGAGGGCGACCACCGCGTGGGGGTTTCCGACGGAGATTCCCAGAGCGGGACGGGCGACATCAAGTCCGTGGGCGCCGATGACAGCGTCGGCGGGAGCCAACTCGTCATCACCCATCGACCAACGGCCAAGGTCGACGCGGAAGGTGCCGTTGGCCCCGACCTGAACGTCTTTGACCCCGGCGCGTGTTCCGATGGCAATGCGGTCGCCCTGCTTGAGCGACACAAGCCCCTCGGCCAGCAGGTACGCGAGGTACACGCGGATGCCGTTTCCGCACATTTCCGCGTCCGAACCGTCGTTGTTGCGGTAGTCCATGAACCATTCGGCGTCGGGATCGGCGTCGAGAAGGTGCGACCATTCGGGGAAGTTCGCGGTTTTCACTGCGCGGATCACGCCGTCCCCGCCGACACCGACGTGGCGATCGGCGAGGAAAGCGTAATCACGCGGAGTCAGGTCGAGTTGACCGTCGGGGTCGCTGATGAGCACGAAATCGTTGCCGGTTCCGTGGCCCTTTGTGAATTTCAGCGCCCTCGTCATGCAACCAGCCTAAACCTCGTCGTCATCCATCGACTGTTCGGTCGTCGTCGCCTGGGGATCGTGCTTCTTCCGCAACCACGCGCCTGCCCCGTGTCCCCAAAGGAAGATGTCCTCGTCCAGCACCGTCACACCACGACCCGTGCAGGAGGAGTTGTGGCCGTCGATCCAGATGCGGTGACCGAACGGCGCAAACTTGTCCCATTCGGCACTGAGGGTCGTCTCACCCAACCACCCACAGTGCTGGCACTGCAGTTCGAGTCGCGGTTCCGCATCGGCGTCGAGCCCGCGAACTCGAATGAGGTATCCACCCAGCACGGTGTTGCTGAAGGGGTCGCGGTGACCGGGCGCCGCGAAGAACTCGCGTTCCCACTCGATCGACTTGCGACGATTCTCGGCGAAGTACTTGGGGAAATACGCTTCGTGGTCAATGTCGTCCGAGTTGTCGACGGGCGGAATCGTGACCTCGAGTCCACAGGTGCAGGTGGCGACATTCGCTCCCGATGATTCGATCGTGCGTTCGGCGATGTCATGCACGAAAAACTGTTGACAGCGCGCGATGAGTGCCGCGTTGGGCGTGTGTGTTGCACGCTTCCACGCCGCATATGACGAGACAACGACCGGCTCGGCTGAGACGTTCTCGGCGGTTGTGAGCGGTTCGAGCCCGAGGTTCACCCGGTCCCGGTTGACCATGGCAAGAATGTCGTCATAGTCGTCGTTGTATTTCGGCCGCGAATTAGCCATGTTTGCTCCCTTGTACAGGGGTGATGTCACCCGTTTTCCGCAGCGCGTTTACGTGCGGCGCATCTATTGGGGCACCGTGGCGGTGAGCTCGGTTGCCTGCTCGGCCGACCTTCGATCGGCTCTGCATCTGAATGCACTAACTATTATGCGCCGAAGCGCCGACATTATTCCCGTGCGTCGATTGCGGCGAGGACGGCCGCGGGGTCGGCGGGTGCGTCGAACCACAGAATGTTGGGATTGCGACCGAACCAGCTGACCTGGCGACGCGCATACCGACGGGTCAGAGACGCGGTGTCGTCGATCGCTTTCTCGACGTCGATGGCGCCATCGATCACCCCGAGAGCCTGTTCGTACCCGATCGAGCGGCGCGCGGTGACGCCATCGTTGATGCCCAGCGGGATGAGCCCACGGACTTCCTCGACGAGTCCGTTGTCGAACATTGCACGTGCTCGTGCGTCGAGTCGTTCGGTGAGTTCCTCGCGCGGCACACGCAACCCCAACATGACGTGGTCGCGCCACGGGCGGTTCTCGGCCCCGAGCCCAGCACCAAACGGCTTGCCCGTGATTTCAATGACTTCGAGCGCGCGAACCAGCCGACGTCCATTGCGAACATCAATTCCC
>JAHEDU010000070.1 GCA_024641015.1 Micrococcales bacterium | reverse complement strand
TCGGCCGCGGGAAATTGTGCGTCATGACGAGCGGCCAATTCGCGCGCCCAGTCTGCCGCGACGAGTTCGTCCTTTGCGAAGATTGCGACCGAGCCGTCACGGTGATCGATTTCGACGACCGTATCGACGTCAAGAACGACAGAGCGCGGGTGGCGTTCGATTCCCACCGAAACACCCAGCGTCGAGGCACGTTCGCCGTACGAGACCCAACCGACGCGAGTGACGGGTGAATCTCCCGCCGACTCGAATTCGGTGAATCCGTCGGTGACGGCCACGGGAGTTCCCACGCCAAGGTACGAGACGGTCTCGCCCAGCGAATCGTCGAGCCAGAAACCGTGAGGCCGTGTGGCGACAAGGGCGAGGAACGCTGCCTCAGTATCGACCGGAACATCGACGTCGAGCCGGATGTAGCGGTCTGTCATACCCTTAACACTATGGTCGACACGACGATTTACCGATGGGCGAACGGTTCGCTGGCCGTCGAGGAGTGGTGCGACACCAACCCCGGTGCGGTGCGTGTCGCCGACTCGTTCCTTCTCGTCGATGGTGCCGTGGTCGCGTTCGATCGTCACGTCGCACGTTTCGCAGAAGGTCTGCACGCCCAAGGAATTGCCGTCGACGCAGATGCATTTGCCACCTCCGTTGTCGCGCACCTTCCGCGCGACGGACGCTGGTTCCCGCGGCTCGAGGCGATCGATTACGGTGACGGTGCACTGTTGCGACTTCTCGTCCGGCCGGCACCCGATGCGCTCGACACGGCGACCCTAGCGACCGCAAGCGTCGACCCGCGAACGCTGCCGACGGTGAAGGGTCCCGACCTTGCTGCCCTCGGAAATCTACGCCGTGACAGTGGCGCCGACGAAGCCATCATCCTCACCGACGGAATCGTGACGGAGGGCGCGTGGTCAAGCATTGTGTGGTGGACGAACGACCGCCTGCACCGAGTCGACCCGGCAATCCCCCGACTTTCCAGCGTCACCGAAGAGGTGCTTGTCGATCACGCACGGTACATCGGTGCGCCGATTGCGGACTCGCGGGTCACTCCAGAGGAAATGGAAGGCTCCGAGGTGTGGGTGCTGTCAGCGCTTCACGGGATTCGCGTTGCGACCGTATGGATCGGCGGACCAACTCTTCACGTCGAACCAGGTCGCGTTGAATACTGGCGTCAGCAATACACCAACCGTCGCGCCGAGATTTAGCACAGCGCAACCTCGATCGTGTTTCGCACGCGCGGCACGGGGGTGTGACTGAGGACGATGAGAATCGTGTCAGCGGTCGCCGCAAGCACGTCGCGCAACAGGTCCTCGGCAAGTGTCTGTTGCAGGTTTGCGGTCGGTTCGTCGAGCACGATGACGGCTCGGTCGGCCAACAGCACGCGGGCGAGGGCTATTCGTTGCGCCTGACCGCCGGACACCAATGTGCCCGATTCACCGAGGTGAGTGTCCAACCCGTCGCGGTCACTGGCCCAGTTCGCCAGCCCAACACGTTTCAGAACAGCCCACAACTGCTCATCCGTGGCGCTGTCATTGGCGAAGTCAAGGTTGTGACGAAGTGTCTCAGCGAAAATGTGAGGACGCTGTTCGCACAGACCGATTCGCGCGCGCAGGCTTGCAGGCACCATGTCCCGCGACTCGATTCCGTCAACCGTGAACGAGCCCGTAGTGATGGGCAAGAATCCGACCAGCACATTCGCGAGAGTCGACTTCCCCGATCCCGACGGTCCGGTGACGACAACGACGTCACCACGTCGAGCGGCGAATGACACCGGAGCCAATGCCACGGATTCGCCTGACGTGTACCGAGCCGAAACCTCGGTCAACACGATCGAATCGACGGTGGCGAGGCCCGAAACGACCGACTCCTCGCCGTCGACAGTGCCACCGTCGACGATGTCGGCGATCCGTGCCTGCGCCGCCGCAACCGTTCGACGCGCTTCGAGGATGCCCGGAATCGCAAGCAGAAATTCGCCGAGCGCCAACGATATCAGGGCAACAAACGTGAATTGCGGGGCCGTGTTGACGAGCGCCTGTGGGTCGGTGACCGGGTGCACTGCGATGACCGTTACGGCAACGAGTCCCATGGCGACGGTGGACACGGCAGTGGACACGGCAGTGACCCCGGCGGGTGCGACGAGCAGTCGCGCCAACCGGGCGTCAATTGCAGCGATGGCACCCTCCGCGCGGGTTTCTGCTTCGAATGCACGAAGTACCGCGTCGTGCCTGATTCGCTCGGTGACCGCCGAATAGAGCTCTGCGCGAACGGGGGCCACCTCCCGCGCCGAGCGTTGAGCAGTGAATCGGTCAATAACGACTATCGCGACGACTGCTGCAGCACAGCCGACCGCGAGTATCAGACCCGCGACGGGACTGAATACAGCGATCGTTGCGAGCGTCACGATGACGACGATCGCATTCACCCACAACGGCTCTCTGAAGCGCAAGGCATCGTCCTGCAACGAGTCAACGTCACGCACGAATGTCGACACAATCGAACCGTGCTGGCGTGAGGTCAGTCGAAGCGGTCCAACGGTGATCAACCGGTCAAACACGGTTGACCGTATCCGGGCGAGAGCGCGGAAGGCGGAGTCGTGCGAAACGAGCCTGCCGACGTAACGGAAGAACGCCCTGCCCAGCGCGAACGCACGCACTCCGACGATGGCCATTTGCAGATACATGATGGGCGGCTGGGCCGACGCTCGCGTAATCAACCACAGCGAGACACCGAGCAATGCGACGGCATTAAGTCCGCTGAGTGCGAGCAGCGCGATTCCCCTGCCAGACGGCATAGGGCTGGATACCGTCATCGCCCAACCTCCACCACGACGTCGGCGGAGGCGAGCACAGCGGGGCGATGTGACGCGACAATCACGATGTGACCGCGGTGGGTGAGTTCGCGTAGACCGGCGATTACCTCGCGTTCGGCGTCCGCATCGAGCGCGGAAGTCGGCTCGTCGAGGAGGACAACGGGTGTGTTCAACGACAGCGCGCGATATATCGCCCGCGCAACCACCACGCGCTGAACTTGACCGCCCGATAGTTCGGTCGTCGGACGATTGCGCGGAACGTCAACGTGCGCAAACCGAATGGCGTCCGCCAGTGACGACTCGTCTATCTTCTCAGTCGGGCCCAACACGATGGCGTCCTCGACCTGTCGCCCAATCAGAACTGGATCCTGCGCAGCGACGGAACAATCAGCGGTCGACACCGCTGAACCGTCCAGCGTCACGACACCCGCGGAGTCAATCTCACCTCGAATGATGTCGAGAAGCGTGGACTTTCCCGCGCCACTCGGTCCGGACAACACCGTTACCTGCCTGTGGCGTGCGACACCCGTCACGGTTGCGAGACGGCCGGGCGCACCGACATTTTCGAACCGCAGTTCCTCTCGACCGCCAGCACTGGTTACAGCGGGTTGCGTCTGCTCAATGAGTGCGAACACCTCCGCTGCGACCGTCAGGCCGTCTGCAGAGGCGTGAAAACGCGCACCGACGAGGCGAATTGCTGTGAAGGCCTCGGGGACCAACAACAGAACCCAAAGTCCGGTCCCGAGAGATAGGTCGCCGTTCACTAAACGGAGCCCGATCGACACGGCGACGACGGCGACGGACAGGCTTGCCCCGACCTCCAGTGCAAACGATGACAAGAACGAGAGCCGAAGGACCTTCATCGTGGATTCTCGGTAACCCTCGGTGACTGCACCGATTCGCGGTCCCTGACGCCGTTCGCGACCGAAGAGCATCAGCGTCGACAGCCCTCCGAC
>JAHEDU010000026.1 GCA_024641015.1 Micrococcales bacterium | reverse complement strand
CCTTCGCGTCGTCGACTCGGATCCGGAATTCTCGGGATCATCACCGTCATCGCAACCCTGTTCAGCGGACTCGTTGCCACTCCGGCAACCGCGTCAGTTCCTGCCACTGCGAAGGCTGGCGTGTCACAACCTGCGGCGACCCCGGACTATGACCGACCCAATGTGATCCATGGCGTCCTGCAGGACTCAGACGGAAATCCATTCGTTGGTGCCACCGTTCAGACGCTGCAGTCTGACTCGTACACCCCCATCACGGCGGCGGTCACCGACGATTCGGGATACTTCCTGTTCGAACCGATGACCGCGGGCGACTACAAGTTGCAGGCCTATTCAGCCGACGCCGTGCACTTGGGCTTCTATGATGGCGCAGCCTCATACCCCGAAGCCACTATTGTCACCGTCTCGGACACACAGGGCGCCTACATCACTTATATTTCCCCGGTCTCGGCCCTCCCGACTCCCACGGGAAGCGTGAGCGGAACCGTCCTCGACGTTGACGACGCCCCCGTTTCGGCGATTAATGTCACCCTGATGACGACTGACGGTACCGACGTTGACACCACCACGACTGACTCCTCGGGTAATTACACCTTTAATGCGGTTCCAGACGACACGTACACCGTTTGTTTCTCGGGATCCGGATACGTCGATGTTTGCTACGGCGGTGCCGCGAACTACTACCTCGCCAACACCTTCGACGTCATGGGTGGCGCAGCAACTACCGACATTGACGTGACCATTGAGCAGGCGGGTGGAATCTCCGGCATCGTGTGGCCGGAATGGGAATCGTCTATCGGTATCGACGGTACTTCGGTTAGCGCATACCAATTCACCGGGTGGGGTTGGGAAGCAGTTGCCACGGTCCTCACTGACGGGGCAGGTCATTACCAATTCGACACGCTCGCCTCTGGTTACTACCGCGTCGTCGCTGACCCGTCAACCAGCCCATCGTGGTTTGAGCGCCAGCCGGAGTGGTACCCCAACGCTACGAACGTGACCTTCGCGACCGCAGTGTCCGTCGAGTCCGGCTCCATCACCGAGCACATCGACTTTTCGCTCGAAGTGGGCGCAACGATCCAAGCTGCCACGTACTGCGACACTTATGGAACAGAGTGCATGGAATCGACCATCACCCTTGATGCGCTGGACGGAACCCTCCCCGAGTCGCGCTCGGTTGACGCCAGCAACACGGTCTTCTACGGATTGCCCGACGGTCGTTACCGCGTCAGTTTCACTCACGACGGAAAAACCGTCTACTGGGGCGGCGACGGAACAAGGGAAGGCGCCGGGATTATCACGATCCTGGATGGACAAGAAGTCTCGGGAATCTCGTACGTTTTCAGCACGTCGTGCTGCGCGTCGCCCCTGTACGGCATCGTTTCCGGCCTTGACGGAGTGCCGCTGACGGTCACACTTCTCGGCGAGCCTGTAGAGCCCTGGGAAGAGTCGACGGTCGTCGCAGTGACGACCACGGACGAATCGGGCGCCTACTCATTCGACGTCGCTCCCGGTCGTTACACGCTTCAGTTCGGTGACGCCGAAACCTACGACGACAACGGAAACCTTGTGGCAACCGGCGCCGACTACTGGGGTGGCGCATACCGCCTCCAGCGCGCAACATGGTTCGACGTGGACGGGGTGACTTCTTATGAACGCAACTTCACGCGTCCCGCTCGTGCTGCAGTTATCACCGGAACCGTCAAGAACAACGCTGCGACCCCGGTCGCGCAGGTCGGCGTTACTGTCACGCTGACGAGCGTCAACGGTTCGGCCACCGCCGTCACCACGACGGGCGGTGCGTACCGTGTTGAGGGACTCGCTCCCGGCTTGTACACCCTCACGATGGAACGTGACGGACTGACCTCGACATGGAACCGAGCCGTGCGCTCGCGACCGACTGTCAACGTCACGTCGTCCAGCGGTTCGTTCACCCTCAACGGAACCATGGCGATCGCGGGTGCGTCAATCAGTGGCCGCGTCACGGCTGGTGGCGTCGCGATCACCGACGTCCCGATCTATGTGATTGCCCGCAGGAACACCGACGACTGTGCAGTTGCCGTGACGGAAGCGGACGAGACCGGGGCCTACACGCTGACCGGACTTCCGGCTGGTACGTACGCGGTTACGGCTTCGACGGTCTACAGTTCGGCCTGTGAGCCGATGGGAGGCGGAATGCCAAACGCGACCGCCAACTGGCTCGAGCTCACGAAGCAAATCACGGTCACGGCCAACCAGGCTCTTGCCCCTACGGCGGCGACTGCGTTTGCGCTGACTGCTGGTGCGAAGATTCGTGGAACCGTGCGAAACTCTGACGGCAGCCTCGCCACCAGTGGCAATCAGGTTGCGGTCTACGGCCTCAACGACGAATTCGTTGCCTTCGCAGACATCCAGGACGACGGCACCTACGAAGTTCTCGGTCTGGCTGCCGGCTCGTACTACGTCGTGTCAGGCGAGACCTTTACTAGCGCGCCCGCGTGGTGGTCAAACGGAACGGCTGCTCGCATCCCCGTCACGGTGACTGCAGCTCAGACGCTCTCGAACATCAACCTGACGGCTGCCGCTGGGGCAACGATCACCGGAATCATCCGCGCCTCGAACAACCGCCCGTTGACCGGATACATTCAGGCGTTCGATTCGCGTGGACTCCCCGTCGGATTTGCCAACTTCACGAACCCCGAGACCGGTGCCTACTCGATCACGGGACTTCCCGATGGACCGATTCGCATCAAGCTTGTGCTCGGGGGCCAGTCGTACTGGGTTGGCGGTGGATCATCACTTGGGTCGGCCGGTGTTACGTACACCAGCGAAGCCGGTTCGAGCGTTGCACGCGAACTTGTTATCGCGAACCTCGGTTCCGTCAGCGGTGAAGCCACCGTCGGTGGTCTCGGCGACAGCGGAACAGTCACACTAATTGACTCGCTTGGTCGTGAGGTCGCAGAACAGAACACCACCAACGGCAAGTACGCGTTCAGCAATGTCGCGGCTGGCCTCTACACCGTTCGATTCGCGTCGTACAACCGCGAATTCGTTTGGTACGGAAACAAGGACAGCCTCGCGGCCGCGACGTACTTCACGGTTGGAACCGGTGGGGTGGTTGACAACATCAACCTCAATGCAACGGTTGCCACCTCCGGGTTTGTGCCCGGTGCCGTGACGACGACGGGAATCCTGAAGGTCGGTCAGACGATGACCGCCGCCGCCGGAACGTGGACCCCCACGCCGACGGCAGTCCAGTACCGCTGGTACACCGAGTTCGACGGTGCGCCGGTCAGCACGGCGACGACCTACGTCATCAAGCCGGAAGACCAGGGCAAGTTCCTGCGACTCGAGATCATCGTCTCGAAGGCGGGCGTTGCTTCTGACCTCCTGCACATCGACCTCGGTCGCATCCAGGGCATCGCCCTGACCGCATCGCCGGTTCCGACGGTCACTCCGGCGGGTGCGCCGAAGGTGGGCGTCCTCTTGACGGCGGCTCCCGGAACGTGGACCCCCGCACCGGTCGCCCTGTCGTACCAGTGGCTTCGTGGAACGACGCCCATCGCGGGTGCCACGGCTGCAACGTACACCCCGACCGTGGAGGACCTCGGCGCGCGCCTCACGGTTCGCGTGACGGGTACAAAGGCAGGGTACTTCGGAGCGGTCAAGGAAACGCAGTTGCTCGCGACTGTCGCAAACACCCTGACTGCGCCTGCGACCATCGTGGCACCGACCGTCACCGCGGCCGTTGCGAACACGAAGAAGCCCGGCGACACCCTCACCGCGGTCCCCGGAACGTGGGGACCGGCTCCGGTCGGCCTCAACTTCCAGTGGAAGCGTGGCGGAACGGCAATTGCTGGTGCGACGAGCCCGACGTACGTGCTGACCTCCGAGGACGTCAATGCTTCAATCACGGTCACGGTCACGGGAAGCAAGCCTGGCTTTACTTCAGTAGACCGAACCAGCCCCGCGATCACGGGCATCACGGCTCTTGCGTCCAAGTTGTCGGGTGCAACCCCGACGATCTCCGGAACTAAGCAGGTCGGACAGACCCTCACCGCAACCGCGGGAACGTGGACGTCGGGAACGACGACTGCATTCCAGTGGTTCCGTGATGGCGCCCCCATTCGCAATGCGATTGGTTCGACCTACGTCCTCACCGCATCAGACCTCGGCGCAACAATCCGCGTTCAGGTCAAGGGAACCAAGGTCGGATTCGACGCGCTGACCAAGGTCAGTGCAGCGACAACGGCAATTGCCCTGGGTACCATCAACGTCTCTGACGTGAATGTGAGCGCCGTGGGAACCTTGTCACATGGTAACTACCTCGCAGTGGTGACGTCGGGTTGGGTCAGTCCCGTCAAGTTGACGTACCAGTGGTACCGCAACGGCGTTGCGATCCCTGGTGCGACGAAGAGCAACCTTGCGCTTCGCTACCGTGACACGGGTTACTACATCACCTGCAAGGTAACGGCGTCCGCTTCCGGATACTCAAGCGTCACGCTGGAAACCGACGAGGGACTGGTCGTTAACCCGTAATCACGGGGAAGTGAAGGCGCCCGACGGATTCCGTCGGGCGCCTTCCTCGTTTTCAGCGACTGATTATTGCCAGCGATATTCGCTGCGCAGCGTGAGGTGCTGGTACTTGACCCACCCCTTAGCCTTGCCGCGCTGTTTGACAAGCACCCAGTTGCGCTCGGAATAGTAGGCCTTGACGAGTGACCCGACGGGGACTCGGTACAAGATGCGTCCGCCTTTGGTGGCGCGGACCGGCATCGACACGTTGGCTCGGAATTGGTAAGACGGGAAAGCCGCTGGGGTGGTGACGAGTTCGCCCTGAAGGAATTCGTAAACAATCCGTGAGACCCCTGCGATGGCCGCCTTGGTCGCGTCATCGCGTCCGTAGACCGTCAGCACGTAGGTCGAGTGCGGTCCCCGAACGATTGCCGCGTCCGACTCGGTCATCCCACTGGTCACCCACAGCTCGCCCGTTTTGTTCTCGACGCGAACACCGGTGGGCACTCCCACATTGATGCGAGTTCGCCACACCTGATCCTTGAGGAGCTGGTGGAAATACGTCGTCGACGCAGGAGACAGCAACGTCCCCTCCTCCAGGCGAGTCAACAACAACGCCGTATCCGCGGCACTCGAACGCTTGCCGTTATACGCGCCACCCGAGGTCAACCGTATGTAAGTGTCGGGATAGCCCGACGCGGCGAACAGCGAGTTGAGGGTTCGATTTCCTAACGCAATCCGAATGTCGGCGGAGCAGTTGTTATCCGACAGCGAGATCATCAACCGAAGGCACCGGTCCCAGGTCAGGCCGTTCGCCATCACCTGGTTCAGTCGCAACGAACCGAGATCGACTCGTCGAAGTGCAGCCCACGCGTAAAACAATTTGATGACAGAAGCTGGCTCGATTCGAGCGTGCTCAGAAAGCCCCACCGACGTTCCGCCGGCACCCATTTCATGGACGCTGACCGTGTAGTCGCCATCTTGCGTCGCGAGGTATGTAGAGATCTGTGCGGAAAGGTCGTCGGCTGGAGTCGCCTTTGCGGGCGACTCGCCAAGGACTGCGCCGAGCGCGATGGTCGCCGCGACAATCCACGCACCCCATCGTTTCGCACCCATGATTCCATTATCCGTGGCAATCGAGCCCCGATAGACTTGACCGCAGGGGCCTCTAGCTCAGTTGGTAGAGCAACGGACTTTTAATCCGTGGGTCGTCGGTTCGAGCCCGACGGGGCCTACAGTTTTACAGGGAATTGCCCATAAACTTGTGTTGTTGCAATTTTCTCAAGGAGTTCACGTGATCAAGCCCATCGCCACCATTGCCCTCGTTGCCGCAGCAACCATTGCCGCCGCAGGACCAGCCTCGGCTCTTGGCACGCCCCCTGTTTGGCTGACGGGTGATACTTCCGCTTATCAAGAATGGACCGTTTCGTCCTTGGGTGGCACCCCTGATTTGGAATCCCCGTTTTCGTTCAGCGGCGACTCGTTTGAAGAAGAAGGCTTTGCCGCCTTCGACGTTGTGTATTCCGGAAGTGGCAACTTTGTCTATGCAGTTGGCGCCTCCTCGGAGAACCTGTACAAGATTGATCTCGATAACAACACGATGGAAATCGTCTTTGATGACCTTGGAACCGATGGTGACGACGCCATCGACACCATCGCGATAAATGGCGACGTGATGTACGTCACATACACCAACCCTTCGAACAGTCTCTATGCGGCTGGCACCATCAACAACGTCACAGGCGAGATCGACTACCTGGCGGACATTGACCCCTACAACGTGCCGCGTTCGTTGGCTTACTTTGACGACAAGCTTTACGTAATTGACGGAGGCTACGGTCTCAGTTTTGATTACGTCCTTCGATCTGTTGACCTCGGCACTGGAACGATCACTGACCTCTACACCTTGGACGGCAACGTTGTCGACGTCTACGACGGCGATATCGACAACAACGGAAACTTCCGAACACTGACCAAGGACAATGACGACATCACGGGTTCCGAGGCTTACAACGTCTTGACGAATGCTGCCGTCGGGGGCTTGGGAGTCAGCGCTATCGACCCGAACCCCATTGCATACTGGGGAACCCCGGATGAAGTCACTGCAACCGGCGGCGGAAGCGGCTCAGGCGGACTCGCGTCGACGGGTCTTGGCGATGTTGCACCCGCTCTGTGGGCGGCAATCCTCGGAGTTTCTGCCGGCGCGTTGTTCGTTGGCCGTCGTCGCCTCGCTCGCACCCGCTAGAGCAATTCACCAGCATTCCCGCCAACGCGGGCGGAACACCGTGGCACAATTGACGCGTGACCGAAAAAGAGCTGATTGACCTCTGGAATCGCGCCCGCATGCAGTTGATCGTCGCGCAGTTCGCACCCACGTTCCTTCTCATCACCACCGTCGGACTCGTACCGGCGATTCGTGAAGCGGGGCTTGTCGTCGCTGTGGCTGCGTGGGGAATCCTGCTGGCCTCGGGGATCCTCGGTGCTCTCGTCGAGTTTTCCGCAGCACACGAGGGCCAGGCGGTCGCCGAAGACCTTCGCTCGCTGAAATCTCCGAGCGCGCTCGCTAGTCGAATCCTGCGCACCGCACCGTGGCTTCACGTTGCCAAGTACGTGACCCCCACGATCTTTGTCGGGATCTTTGTTGCCCTGACGATTGCGCTCTTTGGCAACTAGGCGCTGAGCTTGCGCTGGCGGCCCTGCCGCACATACAGCGCAATGACGGTCAGCGACAGGAGCAACGACTGCTCGGTGGCGACCACGCGTTCCCAGAAACCGACGTTGGTTGCGTCGGGAAGAGTCCACGTCATGAGGAACCAGACGGCAAGAACCGTCTGAAGCGCGGTCATGGCGATCGCCATCGGCGGCCGGATGAGCCACGGTGCGTCGCGGCGGATTCGCATCGTGAGAAGAGGCCACCCCGCCGACAGGACGAACGACGAGATCGCGAAGATGCGGTGAGGGACCGAGTACCCGATAAGTGGCGTCGGGAAGATGGTCAGCCCGTACGTGCACAGCCCCGCGAGAACCAGCGCGATGCGACCTGGGAGTGCGAACGTGCGAGCAAAGATTCCCGCGATAATCGTCAGTGTTCCGCCGAGGATAAAGAAGCCGGACATGATCGCGTTGACGGGCGATTCGGGGGCCGCAAGGTCGCTAATGGTTTGGCGGATCGGGTCGTAGCCGGGCCACAGAGAGCCCGCGATGAGCCAACCGGCGACAGACTGTATCGGGCCGATGATTGCCGCGACGAACGCGATCCTTACGATTGGCTTCATGTTCCCGAGCGTACTCGCACAGTCCGCCTTGAGGCGCTCACGGTTTAGCCCAGTGCGGCCCAGGTGCGCGGTCCGACGACTCCGTCCGCAGTCAATCCTTTAGACCTTTGGAAAGCAATCACGGCGGTTTTGGTGCGTGCACCAAAGATTCCGTCAACCGTGAGGCCGAGCTTGGATTGCAGATATCGAACGTGCGTACCGCGCGAACCGACCTGAATTGTCGGTCGAGTGACGGGCGCGGCCGAAGTCAGCGTTCCCCCTGCGTAGCGCTGCGTCCACACGCCAGCGGAAAGCGTCGGGGCGGCGATCGGATAGCCCAGTGTTCCAGCCGGTCCACCCGCCGCGGTGTACTTGGTCCGCAGAACTGTCGGCTGCCCGAAGACCCCGGCGGGGCTCGAGATGATGGCGCCACCGGTGAACGTCACGACAGACCCTGCAACGCTCTGGGCGTTGGTGACGGACTGCGCTGCTGCGGTGGGGAAGCCAAGATACGACGTTGCTCCGCCGGCTGCCGTCCACACCGTTGCCATCGCGGTCGGAAGCAGAATTCCCGAGGTGTTTGCCGTCGAACCGAACACGATCCCGGCCGTGAAGGCCTGGTACCGGTTGATGCCCGAACTTTGGCTCGTCCCCGTGGGCCAACCGGCAGCGTTCTGACCGACAGCGGTCAACGCCGGAATCACAGACGATGCAACGAAGACTGCGGTTGACCCTGCCTTTTCAAATGCGACGCCATTGACGAAGGTTTGCTTGGCGCCGTTTCCGAACGACGTCGTGGTCACCGCTTGGCGAGCTGCGGTCGGAGCGCCCCACGTCGCGTTCACGCCACCCGCTGCGTAAAGGACGTCGGCAATAGAACCGGTCACGACCGACAATGCGCCAGCCGAGTTCGTGATCACCAGCCCGTTGTCGAACATTTGGTCGCACTTGGTTGTGGCGCAACGCGCGGCGGATGCGGGCCAGCCCAGTGACCCGGCGGGACCGCCTTGAGTCAAGTAAAAGTCGTTCATCGCGGTGGTGAGGATGAAGGTCGCGTTGTTCGGTGCCTGGTAGATGAAGCCGTTGGTGAAACGCTGGCGGTATCCCGTTCCCCCAGCCGAAATCGTTTCCTGAGCGCCGACCATCGCGCCGAGCGGGCCGGAGGGGCCGCCCGAATTCTTATAGGCCGTTCCGATCGGGCCGAACGACACCTGCAGTGTCCCCATAAACGCGAGCGAGACGACTCCGGTTTGGTAGTTGATGATGCAGTTATTGGTGATGTCCGAGCAGTTCGCCTCCGAGGTCACCGTTCCCAGCGCAGTCCGCGTCGCGGAGGGCAGCGCGGCTACTTGCGAATACAACTCGGCCTTGAGGTTGAACCACGCGTTGTAGTTTCGCCAGAAGTTGCGGTTACCGTACGACGAACAACCGTCACCCGTGCTCCACAGGTTCGCCAACGCCGCCGCGTTCGGTGTGTACGGCGTGTAGATGTACAGGGCGTGCGTCGCCTTATTGCTGATGTACACGGCCTTCTTGCCGCAGGTGGGTGGCGTATCGAACGACTTCGGGTGGTACCCGATGTTGACGGTCGTGCCGACCTTCTTCGAGTTCCAATAGGTCGAGTTCGGATCGGTGTAGCGCTTGAACTGTGAGGCTGCGCTGTACACCTGGTTATAGAAGCCGAAATATAGGGAATCACACGGCGCGGTGTCCGGACATCCGTACCCCATCGCGATCTTGAGCTTGGCAGCGCTGGGGCCATTCGACGTGACGAGCCCCTGTTCCTTCTGCAACGTCACGAGCAGCACCTTGGCGCTGATGTGGCACGCCTTCTGGACCTTGTAAATGATTCGCGCGGCCGTTTCTGATGCGGCGCCTTCGTAACGACTGCACAGGGGCGAAATGTTATTGACCTTGGTCGCTTCGCGGGTAAACGTGTCCATTCGGTACACGTTGAGGCATCGCGAGTTCGTGCAGGTACCGATCTTGGACTGCAGGAACGCCTGAATCTGTGCTTCCGTGAGCGCGTTCTCGTCGAAGAACTGCGCGTCCGAGATGATCGCGCCGGGGTTAAAGTCGGCCGAGTTCAGGGTGTACGCGTTGGCGGGGGTGGCGACAAACAGGCTCGCGAGAAGAGCCAACAGTGCGGGCACACTGAAGAATCTCGCAAGTTTTGACGGCACGAAACACGCCCCTTTCCGCGTTCTCATTGTAACCGCGGGGGTTTGGCGAACGCGGGAGGAGGGCCCGATTGTGACGTCCCTTGGTCGAATCTTTGACGGATTGGCCCGGTTCAACCGCTAGTCGTCGTCTTCGACGGTGATGACGTATGTCGCGTTGCGCGCGATTCGACGGTCGTGGTGCGCGCGAAGTCGGGGGCGAACGATGTCTCCGCGACGATCATCACCGGGCAACGGCTTGCGGTCGAATGGGTTGAAGTTCTCCGCCGACTCCAAACGCCACGGAACGAAAGTCACCATCACGCCGCGCACATACAACAGTCGCTTGCTCATGCGGTTGGCGCGGTGGTTGTGGAAGATGTGCTCCCACCAGTGGCCCACGATGTACTTCGGCATGTACACCGAGATGCGTTCGCGGCCGTGCTTGCGGCGGTGGTCCTCGAGGTACTCGATGAGCGGGGCCGAGAATTCACGGAACGGCGACTCAATGATCTTGAGCGGCACCTTGATCCCGTGCTTCTTCCACTCCTTCTTGAACGCTTCGGCGCGAATCGGGTCGACCGCCACGTGAACCGCGTCCAGTCGCGAGTGTTTGCTCGACAGCGCGTAGTCAAGCGCCTTGAGCTGCGGCTTGTTCAACTTGTCCATGAGGACCACGGCGTAGTCACCGCTCGATCCGTACTCGGTCGACTCGTCGAGTGCGATCTCGTTCTCGATCGTCTTGTAGTACCGAGCGGTGTTCCACATGACCCAGTACAGCGGCACCGCAATCGCGAACACCATCCACGCACCTTCGGTGAACTTCGTGACAGTAACGATAACAAGGACGATTCCGGTCATCGTCGCGCCGATTCCGTTGATGATGCGGCCACTGCGCGCTTCGCGAGGGTCGATCGTGCCGTCCGCGAGACCGCGCTTCCAGTGGCGAAGCATTCCGATCTGTCCGACGGTGAACGATGTGAATACGCCGAGGACGTAGAGCTGAATCAGTCGCGTCACATCGGCCTGGAAGATGAGGATCATGACGAGCGCTGCTGCCGCGAGCGAGAGCATGCCGTTCGAATAGACCAGTCGGTCGCCACGCGTGAGGAGCGACTTGGGGGCGTACGAGTCCTTGGCGAGAACTGACGCGAGCAACGGGAAGCCGTTGAACGCGGTGTTGGCCGCGAGCAACAGAACGGTCGCGGTGGCGGCCTGGAGGACGAAGAACATGATGGCGCCATCGCCAAAGATGGAGATACCGAGCTGTGCGATGACCGACAGCTGCGGACCCGCGGAGAAGGCCGCGAGGTCGGCGCCGTGCAACTGTTCGGCACCGTTTTCGATGTACTGGACACCCGTCGTGATTCCGAAGAAGACGATCCCCGCGAACATCGAGATGGCGGTGATTCCCATCCACGTCATGGTGATCTGGGCGTTCTTGATCTTGGGTTCGCGGAAGGCTGGGACACCGTTCGCGATTGCTTCAACACCGGTCAGCGCGGCCGAACCCGATGCGAACGAGCGCAGCAAGAGGAAGACGAGCAAGAGAGGCGCGGTGGCGAGCTGCTGTTCGACGAGAACGTCGTAGCCCGCTGATGGCGCGGTGAGGTCCTCGCCGAGGACGAACATGCGGAAGAAGCCTGTGCCCAACATGATGAAGACCGACGTGATGAAGATATAGGTCGGGAGTGCGAAGGCGACACCGGATTCGCGGACTCCACGAAGGTTTACGGCGAGGAGGAAGAGGATGAAGCCGACCGCGATTTCGATTCGGAATGGGTCGAGCGCGGGGAACGCCGAGATGAGGTTGTCGGTGCCGGATGCGATCGATACGGCGACGGTCATGACGTAGTCGATGAGTAGCGCACAGGCGACGATGAGAGAGGCCCGCTGCCCGAGGTTGGTCTTGGCGACCTCGTAGTCACCACCGCCCGACGGGTACGCCTTGATGACCTTGCGGTAGCTGAGAACGACGATGGTGAGGAGTGCGACAACGACTGCGGCGATCCACGGTGCGAACACGAGAGTCGAGACTCCCCCGACCGCGCCGAGGGTCAAAATCATGAGAAGCTCCTGCGGACCGTAGGCCACGGAGGACAACGGGTCACTGGCGAAGATGGGCAGTGCGATGCGCTTTCGGAGAAGCTCGCCCTCCAACTTTCGCGTCGACAGCTTCTTGCCCAGAATAATGCGCTTACCCGAAAGTTTTTCGTTCACGATAGGCAATCCTAGACCCGCTGGCGAAGGTCAGAAATGTCTCGAGCGCCAAATCCGCAACACCCGCCGATAAGTCGCGCGCCGCTGTCAATCCACGCGGAAAGGTGTTCGTCGGTGATGTCGTGTCCGTCCCCCAGCCACGATTCGGTGGAGGCATCCCAGTCCATCCCGTGGTTGGGATACACGACGTAGGGAATCGGTGATTCAACCGAGCGCAGAGTGTCGGTGATGAACTCGACGGAGGAACAGTTGATTCCCACTGCGAGCGAAGCGTCAGATTCGGCAACCCGCGCGACAACATCGGACCACGGAGCGCCGCCCGCGATGCGACCGACGGTGTCTACGGTGGAGGAAACCCAGAACGGCATCTCGGGTGCACGTTCGGCCAGGAGCGTGAGGATGACGTCAATTTCCTGAAGTTCGGGCTGCGTTTCGATCGCGAGCAAGTCGGGCTCGGTGGCGAGAAGGACGTCGAGTCGGCGAGCGTGGAAGTCGCGCAGAGTGGCTGACGTGACCCCGTACCCTCCACGGAATTCCGATCCGTCCGACTGTGCGGCGCCATAAGGGCCAACACTGGCGGCGACCAGGGTTCCTTCGGCGGCGGCGAGACGGGCGGCCGTCGTCGAGTTCTGCAAAGCGCGGATTGTGTCGTCGTCGCTCCAGCCAGCGCGTTCGCCGCCCTCGAATGAGAGTTGGTATGAACCCGTGATCAGGACGTCGGCCCCCGCCTCGACAAAGTCACGGTGTGCGTCTGCGACGATGTCCGGGTTCGTCAGAAGCAGCTCGCCCGTCCACAGCACGCCGCCGACCTGGACGCCACGATTCTCGAGAGCCGTCGATAGTCCACCGTCGATCAGCAGCACCGGTTCGTCAGTCGTCATACGTCCAGCCTATGAAAAGACGGAGGCGCCCGGTTTCCCGAGCGCCTCCGCGTTGTAGTAATTCGTTACGACACCATGTCGCGAACGAGTTCCTTGTTTTCGGTCTTGATCGACACAGCGACGATGTACCCGATCACGGCCGCGATAAACGGCGAGAGAACGAGGAACCAACCGAGTGCGCTGAGCTGCCACGCGCTCTCCGGCAGCGACGGGTCAACCAGAGGTGCACCGTCTGCGTCGGTGGGCACGGTGCCCGCGA
Source organism: Micrococcales bacterium (assembly GCA_024641015.1). Lineage (GTDB taxonomy): Bacteria > Actinomycetota > Actinomycetes > Actinomycetales > Microbacteriaceae > MWH-TA3. The sequence continues at coordinate 6,122 of JAHEDU010000026.1, read as the reverse complement.
GCAGGTTGAAGCGGCTCATGACCAGGTACAGTCCGCCGGTGAGAAGAACAGCCGAACCGAGCGGAGCGATGGTGGTCTTCCACAGCGAACCGCCGCCTTCCTTCTGGAAGAAGCGGAAGATCGCGAGAGAAACCAGGACCTCGACGAGCATGACGGACACCGCGGTGATGGCCGACATCCAGAAGAAGAGGTGCAGGATCGGATCGAGACCGGCGGCGAAGAAGATGCCCATGACGACGATCGCGAGGACGGACGTCGCGAAGACACCGTTCTGCGGTGCGCCACGACCGTTGACCTTGCCGAACGCCTTGCTGAGGACTCCGCCGCGCCCGAGCGCGAAGAAGTAGCGGGACGCTGCGTTCTGGAACGCGAGGAGTCCGGCGAAGAGGCTCGAGATGACGAGGAGCTCCATCGCGCTGACCATCCACGGTCCAACGTAGGTGTTGGCGAGGTCGAACAGCATTCCGGCAGGGTTTGCCAGAGCAACGCCGTCGACCGACGTGGTGTTGAGGATTCCGGCAACCAGCGCGGGCATTTCCCCACCAGCACCGTCATCGACCATGCCGTTGCCGTAACCGGTCACCATTGCGAGCGACACGATTGCGAAGAGACCAGTGATGATTCCGATTGCCCAGTACGTGGCGAGCGGAACGGTGCGCTTCGGGTCTGTGGATTCTTCACCGTAAATTGCGGTGGCTTCGAACCCGATGAACGAGGCGAAGGCGAAGGCGATGGCGATACCGGCGGCACCGGTGAGTCCACCCGCGAGGATCGCATTGGGGTCGAACGATGCGCCAAGGTTGACGCCACCGTCGGGTCCGCCGTTGATGAAGATTGCGACGGCGACGGTCAGGAGCGAGGTCATCTCGAGGATGAGGAACGCACCGAGAACCCAGGCTCCGATGTCAACCGACAGGAGCGAGAGGCCCGAGACGAGCACCCATGCGATGGCCGACCAGACGAACCACGGGAGGTCGACGCCGAGTCCGGCCATCGTTCCCGAGACGAGTCCACCAAAGAAGCCGTAGATAGCGAGCTGGATCGTGACGTAGGTGAGGATCGACGCGAACGCGCTCGCAACACCCATGTTCGTTCCGAGGCCGCGCCCAACGTATGCGAAGAACGCACCCGTGTTGGTGACCTTCTGGCTCATCGCGGCGTAGCCGACGCTGAAGAGGAGGAGCGTGAGACCAACCGCGAGGTAGGTTCCCGGCACTCCCGAGCCGTTTCCGGCGAGCATTGCGACCGGAACAGCGCCGGTCATACCCACGAGTGGCGCCGAAGCGGCGACCACGAAGAAGACGATTCCGAATACCCCGAGGCGCCCCTTGCGCAGAGTGGTATCGGACTTGGATTCAGTTGCCATGCGTTGATCTCCTCATTGAGTTCGACAAAATAATCGTTCATACCCGAACGACCTACCCCTAGAGTGTCGAATTTTCCCGTCGAGGTCAAGCGTTTCGGTGAATTCCGCGCGGCCGGTTTCGGCAGAAAAAGTTTGGTGCGGGCACTTTATTCGGATACGAATGATTGGTACGGTATCCCCATGACCGAATTGCACGGATTCTTCCCGCCCTTGACCCCCACCGGCAAGAGCACCCTCATGCCGAAGATGCCCTGGTACTACTCGGGCACGCTGCTCACCGTTGAGTACCGCACCGATCCGGCCAATGTTCGCGCGATCCTTCCGCCCGAACTCGAGCTTGCGGACGAGGACCCGGGCGCGGTTGCATTCATCTGGGCCGACTGGCAGTCCTGCAGCGAGGGCGGAGCGGAACTGCTCGACCCCGTTCGCTCGCAGTACCTCGAGGCGTTCGTCGTCGTTCGCTGCAAGTACGAGGGTGTCACCTACAGCCGTTGCGTCGCCATCTGGGTGACCAAGGACTTCGCCATCGCCCGCGGGTGGTTTCAGGGGTACCCCAAGAAGCTCGGGAACATCGCTGTTACGCGCATCTTCAACCACGGCAAGGCAACGCCTCGACTCGAGAACGGTGCGAAGTTGGGCGCCAGCGTCTCGGCGTATGACCACCGTCTCGCGTCGGCTGTCGTCACACTGCGCGAACCCGCCGAGTCCAACGGCTTCGTCAACGGACACAAGATGCTGCACTCGCGATTCATGCCGTCGATCACCCCGGGACTGGGCAACTCGCTCGACCAACTCATCGCGATGGGCGGAGTCGACGCAGACCTCGGTCAGGCGTGGAAGGGTGATGCCGAACTGCACCTGTCGGACTCGCAGTGGGACGAGCTCGACTCGATCCTGCCCGTCAAGGAGATCATCGCGGGCTACTACCGCGAGGTCGGCGTGACGTTCAACGGCGGGTCGCTCATCACGGACAAGTCAGACCCCTCGATTTAGCGCCTCCTTTAACCGACTGCGGCCCCCGATTCGTCGGGGGCCGCAGTAGTTGGGGTCGGCTTAGAAGTCCTCGATGTATTCGTCGAGTTCCCACTTTGTAACGATGCGGTCGTCCGACGGGCCGTGCGCCTCCTGGTAGCGCGCAACTTCGTCGCGCTTCATCGCGAGGAAAACGCCGACGAGCTCGGGGGCGAGACGGTCGTGCAGGTGCGCGTTCGCCTCGAGAGCGTCGAGCGCCTCGGTGAAGGTGCCGGGCAGAATCGGGGCATCTTCGTTGTCGTACGCCATACCGACTGCGTCCGGCGGGCACTCAAGCTTGCGCGTGATACCGTCCAGAGCGGCCGCGAGAATTCCGGCGATGACGAGGTACGGGTTCGCCGCACCATCACCGACACGAACCTCGAGACGGGTTCCACCACCGCGCTCCGGTGGGACGCGGACCATGCACGAACGGTTGTCGTAACCCCAGTTCGCTCGGTACGGCGCGAGCGTGTCGGGACCAAGTCGCTTAAACGCGTTCACGGTCGGGTTGGTCAGGGCGGTCAGGGCGGCGGCGTTCGCGGTGACTCCCGCGATCATCAAGCGGGCGGTCTCGGACAGGTTGCCGTTTCCGTCGTGCATCTTGTTCTCGCCCTTGAGGTCGGTCACCGAGAAGTGCAGGTGGAAGCCACTTCCGCCCTCGTCGCTCCACGGCTTGCCCATGAAGGTGGCGTGCTGGCCAGTGCGGTTGACGACGTCCTTGATAGCGGTCTTGAACAGGAAGGTGCGGTCAGCCGCGTCAAGTGCTTCGGAGTGCCACAAGTTGATCTCGTACTGCCCCGGGCTGAACTCGTGGTTTCCGGCGAAGACGCCGATGTCCATCTGGTCAAGCATTCGCATGAGGTGCAAGAACGTTCCGTGAGGGTCGACGAGTGAGCCGGTCGTGTACACGCGACCGGTCTGCTTCAAGCTGCGTTCGAAGCCGCCGTCAGCAAGGCGGTTCGCGATGTAGAACTCGAGCTCGGGGCCAACGACGGGCTGAAGCCCGAGTGCGTGATACCCCTCGATAACCTTGCGGAGAACTTCGCGCGGCGAAAACATGTTCGCGTCACCGTTCGGCTTGAGCGAGTCGATGACGACGTAGGCGACGCCCGGTTCCCACGGAAGCGGGGTGATCGTGTCGGGGTCGAGCTGGCCGACCATGTCTTGAAGTCCGTCGGCGGCGATGTTGCCGGCGTCGACGACCTCGCCGCGAGTGGTGGTGACCCACACGCCTTCGCAGAACGCCGGACCGTTGTGTGCCGACTTCTCTAGCTGGCTGACAAGGACGTCCTTCGAGCGTGAGACACCGATGACATCGGAGTAGACAAAACGCAGGACATCGATGCCACGGGACTGGAGGTCAGCCTTGATGGCGGAAAGGTTGTGCTTCATTGCAACTCCTCGTGTGGGTGAGTTGTCCCAACAACATCGTTAGGGCTCAAACGAAATACTAATATGGTGTCACGCCAGAATGGAAGCAAAGGGGCAGAAATGAAGGCACTGTTTATCCAGCACGACCACGTCTCGCCACCGGGACCGGTCGCCGAACGACTGCAGCACCACGGGTACGAGACGATCGAGACGCTCGTCGTTCCCGAGTCGAGCTTCCGCGAACCGAACGTCACGTTCGAGTTTCCGTCGCTCGACGACTACGACCTTCTCGTGCCACTGGGTTCACCGTGGGGTGCGTGGGACGACGCCTGCATCGGCAACTGGCTGCTTCCCGAGGTCGAATGGATTCGCGAGGCCGTCTCGAGCGGAAAGCCCGTCCTGGGAATTTGCTTCGGCGGTCAGCTCGTCGCCCGTGCGATGGGCGGATCGGTCGCACCAGGGCCGACCCACGAAATCGGGTGGACATATATATGGAGCGACCGCCCCGACATCGTCGGCAACGGTCCGTGGTTCCAGTTCCACTACGACCGCTGGGTTGTACCGCCCGGAGCCGTCGAAATCGCGCGCTCGCCGATCGCCTCCCAGGCGTTCATCATCAACCGCACGTTGGCGCTTCAATTCCACCCCGAACTGACGTCAGAGGCTCTCGATGGTTGGCTGGTGTGGGGCGGCGACAAGTCGGTCGAAGCCGTTGGCCAGGACCCTGCGATTCTCTTGGCGCAAACCGCCGCCGAAGACGCAGCTGCGACCCAGCGCACCTACGAACTCATCGACAACTTCATCGAGAAGGTCGTCAACGCCTAAGCAGGGTTAGCGACGAAGGCCGCACCCCGACTGGAGTGCGGCCTTCGTCGTTGGAACTAGCGCAGAGTGACCTTGACAGGCATGCGCTTGATGCCGTGAACGAAGTTTGAGCGAAGGAAGTCGATCGACCCGGTGCGCTCGACGTGGTCGACGCGGTTGATGAGGTCTTCGAACATCACACGAAGTTCGATTCGGGCGAGCGCGTTTCCGAGGCACATGTGCGGGCCGCCGCGACCGAACGTCATGTGCTCGTTCGGGTTACGGGTGACGTCCATGATGTTTGGACGATCGAAGATGTTCTCGTCGCGGTTTCCCGACGCGAACCACGTGACAACCTTCTCGCCGGCCTTAATCTTCTGTCCGTTGATCTCGGTGTCCTTCGTCGCGGTGCGACGGAAGTGGTACACGGGGCTGGCGTAGCGCAGGAACTCTTCGACGGCCCATGGAATCGCGCCCGGGTTCTCCTGCAGGAACGTCAGCTGGTCGGGGTTGTTCATGAGGTTGTTCATCGTGTGCGTGATGGTGTGGCGCGTGGTCTCGTTCCCGGCCACGACGAGCAACAGGAAGTTGGTGTGGAAGTCGCGCTCACTGAGCGGGACGCCGTCCGACATCTCTTTGTTGACCATGACGGACACGAGGTCGGTGCCGTCCTTGCCTCGACGTTCCTTGGCGAGGGCGTCACCGTAGGCGAACACCTCGAGTGCGGCGGGCGAACGGAACGGGACGAGACGGTACTTCTCGCTCTCCGGGTCCGAGATGAGGACGTCGGCGTGCTCCGGGTCGTCGAATCCGACCATGCGGTTTCCCCAGTTGATGAGCTTGCCAGTGTCCTGCTCGGGCACGTCGAGAAGCTTGGCGAGGACCTGGATCGGGAAGTCCTCCGACACCTGCGAGACGAAGTCGAACTCGCCCTGACTGAAGGCGTTGTCGAGAGTCTGTGCGGTCAGTCCGCGAAGGAAGCCTTCGTAGCGCGCGACCGAAGCGGGGGTGAATTCGCCCTGCAGCAGTCGGCGCAAAGCACGGTGGCGGTGTCCGTCCGTTTCGAGAAGCGATCGGCGTGCCTCTTCCTGTTCGGCGTCAACCTCTTCGAGGTTGGTGAAGCGCTCGCTCGTGAACGTTTCGGCGTCACGAAGGACGCGAACGATGTCGTGGTAACGCGTGACCGCCCAGAATCCGCTGTTCTCGCCTTCTTCGGGGTTCCAGTGGACCGGCGAATTCGCACGCAGTTCGGCGAATGCCTCCCAGGGGGCGCCGTTTGCAAACAGGTCGAGGTTGCTCAGGTTGATGTCGGTGGCTGTGACCATCGGTGACTCCTCATTGAGTTCGTTCGGGGGCTAACAATCTCACCATACCGCCTTCGCCGAAAAAATCCAGAGTCGTCACGGAAATTGTTCTCGAACCAATTGCGACCCAGAGAACGGGAATTCGGCAGCGATACGAGAGAATCAATAGGACACGAACGATTTCGAAGGGGGCGAGTCATGGCCGGTGGACACACTCTGCGGGAAACCGAACGACAGGTGACCGAGCGACTGTCCCACATGAC
>JAHEDU010000020.1 GCA_024641015.1 Micrococcales bacterium | reverse complement strand
TGGGTGACGGCCACCTGCACCGCAATCTCGCTCGGTCGTTCCATTTGTGTTCACGAAATCGCGATCACCAATGACGCCGGTGACCGTTTGTCGACCGTCCGCATCACCAACCTGCTTCGAGACCAGTGACCATGATTGCCGCGCAGTTCATTTTTCAACCCGGAACGTACGACGACGAGTTCTACGCTCTCGACAAGGCAATCGAGGACGCGGCGGCGGAACTGCCCGGATTCCTCGGCACTGACAAGTGGTATTCCAAGGACGGGACGCGCACGAACTCGATCTACTACTTCGAGTCGATGGCGGACCTGACGAAACTCGGTCGCTTCACCGAGCACCGCGACGCCAAGGGTAAAGTTTCTCGCTGGTACGAGGGGTACCAGGTCGTCGTGACCGAAGTCATTGCGTCATACGGCGACGGGAACATTCCCCACATCGCGGGTAATACGCGGTCTTAGCCGAGCTGTTCGATGACAGCCTGGGCAACTTCGCCCATCGTCAAGCGGCGATCCATCGACGCCTTCTGGATCCAACGGAAGGATTCGGGCTCGGACAGCTTCATCTTCGACTGAAGAAGTCCCTTCGCTCGGTCAAGAAGTTTGCGCGTCTCGAGGCGGTCAAGAGCGTCGGCATACTCGGCTTCCAACTGAGTCTGTTCCTGGTATCGCGATAGGGCGATTTCTACCTGGGGCAGAAGACGTTCGGGCGTGAAGGGCTTCACGACGTAGGCAATCGCGCCGGCTTCGTTGGCGCGGGCGACGAATTCTGGCTGTGCGAAAGCGGTCAACATGACAACGGGTGCGAGTCGTTCCTTGCCGATGACCTCAGCGGCGCTGAGTCCGTCCATCTTCGGCATGGTGATGTCCATGACAACCAGGTCTGGCTTGTGTTGACGGGTGAGCTCGATCGCGGCTTCACCATCTGATGCTTCACCGACGACGTCGAAACCCGCTTCACGGAGAACCTCGACGATATCCATACGAATAAGGGCTTCGTCCTCTGCGACGACAACCCGACGTGCTGCGCTGGTTTCACTCACGGTGTCAGCCTACGGTATCCTCTAAAGCGCTGGCCGAATTGGCGGAATGGCAGACGCGGAGCACTCAAAATGCTTTGTCCGGAAGGGCGTGTGGGTTCAAGTCCCACATTCGGCACACACGAATGGGCGGGGATTTCTCCCCGCCCATTCTGCGTTTGTGGCTAGCGCTTCGGCTGTTCGGTGCCGACGATGTGAACGCGCAAGTCGTTCGTCGAACCAGCGACTCCGGGAGGCGAACCCGAGATGACGACAACCTTGTCACCCTTCTGGGCCAGACCTTCGGCGAGGAGTGACTCGTCGACCTCGGCGAACATCTCGTCGGTGTGAGTGACAGGCGCAACGAGGTACGAGGTGATTCCCCAGTACAAGGCCATGCGACGACGGATCGCTTCGTTCGTTGCGAAAGCCTTCATTGGGATGCGGAAGCGAAGACGCGACATACGTCGTGCCGAGTCACCCGACTCGGTGAACACGCAGACGTACTTGGCTTCGACGAAGTCGGCAACCTCGGCAGCGGCGAGCGTAATCGCTCCGCCCTGCGTGCGGGGCTTGGTGCCGAGCGGCGGAATGCGCTCGAGTCCGTGCTCTTCGGTGTTCTCGACGATTCGGGCCATGGTGGCGACCGTGACAACGGGGAATTCGCCGACCGAGGTCTCGCCCGACAACATGACGGCATCTGCACCATCGAGGATCGCGTTCGCGACGTCAGACGTTTCCGCGCGGGTCGGAACCGGCGAGGAAATCATGGACTCCAGCATCTGGGTGGCGACGATAACGGGCTTCGCCATGCGACGAGCGGCTTCGACAGCACGCTTCTGGACCAGCGGAACCTGCTCGAGCGGCAGTTCGACCCCGAGGTCACCGCGGGCAACCATGATGGCGTCGAACGCGTCAACGATTTCATCAATCGCGGCGACGGCCTGGGGCTTTTCAATCTTGGCGATGACGGGAAGGCGGATGCCTTCTTCGGCCATGATTTCGTGAACGCGAGTGATGTCGCTGGCGTTGCGGACGAACGACAGGGCGATGTAATCCGCGCCAATGCGCAGTCCCCAGCGAAGGTCGTCCTCGTCCTTTTCCGACAGGGCGGGAACATTCACGGCAACACCGGGAAGGTTGATTCCCTTGTTGTTCGAGATGGCACCGCCGACAACGACCTCGGTGCGAACGCGAACGCCATCGGTGTCGAGAACCTTGAGGTTAATCTTGCCGTCGTCGATGAGCAGCGTGTCGCCGGGAGAAACGTCCTGAGGCAGACCCTTGAATGTGGTGCCGACGATGTCCTTCGTGCCTTCGACATCCTCGGTCGTGATGGTGAAGATGTCACCGACTTCGAGCTGGTGCGGGCCGTTCGCAAACTTCGCGGTGCGAATTTTGGGACCCTGAAGGTCAACGAGGACTGCCACGGGCTTGCCGAGATCGGCCGCAGCCTTGCGAACGTTCGCGTAGACGGCTTCGTGAACCTCGTGCGAGCCGTGGCTGAGGTTCATTCGAGCGACGTCAACACCCGCCTCGATGATTGCCTTGATGTTTTCGTATGTGTTCGTCGCGGGGCCGAGCGTGGCAACGATTTTGGCGCGTCTCATGGTGTCCTTTGTGGTGGTGGAAGGTACGACTAGAAGTGTATCGGGGCGTCGTGAGCGGTGACGGGTGAGGGAAGGCTGGTGCGCCCGCCGAGGAAGGCATCGGCGCGAGCGGCTGCCGAACGACCTTCGGCGATTGCCCAGACAATCAGCGAAGCGCCACGTCCCGCATCGCCGGCTACGAAGACTCCGGGAACATTCGTTTCGAAGTTCTTCGAACGCGCGACGTTTCCGCGTTCTGCGATGTCGACTCCGAGCTGGTCGGCCATGCTGTCACCTTCTGCGCCGGTGAAGCCAAGTGCGAGGAAAACGAGGTCCGCGGGAATTGTCTTTTCTGTTCCCGCCTTCGGGCGTCGTCCACCATCGAAGTATTCGGTTTCAGCAACGACGAGACCGGTCAAGTTTCCGGCAGAGTCGCCGACAAATTCGACCGTTGATGCGAGATACGTGCGCTCGCCGCCCTCTTCGTGTGCGCTCTGCACTTCGAAGACGGTCGGGTCCATCGGCCACGGCTGGTTCGCGGGACGCTCCATTGGTGGCTGCTTGCCAATCGCAAGAGTCGTGACGGATGCGGCGCCCTGGCGAAGAGCCGTGCCGAGGCAGTCAGCGCCGGTGTCGCCACCACCGAGGATGATGACGTGCTTTCCCTTGGCGTCGATCAGGTCAACGGGGTTGTCCCCCGCTACGGCACGGTTTGCGGGAACGAGGTAATCCATCGCGAGGTGAATTCCGGAGAGCGAACGACCAGGAATGTCGATGTCGCGGCCGACGGGCGCTCCGGTGGTCACAATGACTGCGTCGTAACGCGCGCGCAGGTCATCCCACGAGATGTCGACACCGATAGTTACGCCGGGACGGAATCGCGTTCCTTCGGCCTCCATCTGCGCGAGTCGACGGTCGAGGTGTGACTTCTCCATCTTGAAATCGGGGATGCCGTAACGCATCAGTCCACCGATCTTGTCGTCACGTTCGAAGACGGCAACGGTGTGGCCCGCTCGGGTCAACTGCTGAGCGGCGGCAAGACCGGCCGGTCCCGAACCGACCACTGCGACCGTCTTGCCCGTCAAGCGGTCGGGAACGATCGGCTGGATGTAGCCGCGTTCCCATGCCGTGTCGATGATCGACAACTCGGATTGCTTGATGGTGACGGCAGGCTGGTTGATTCCGAGAACGCACGACGACTCGCACGGAGCGGGGCACAGGCGCCCGGTGAACTCGGGGAAGTTGTTCGTCGCGTGTAGGCGTTCGATAGCGCCCTTCCAGTCATCGCGATAGACGAGGTCGTTCCATTCCGGAATGAGGTTTCCCAGCGGGCAACCCTGGTGACAAAACGGTACGCCGCAGTCCATGCAGCGACCAGCCTGGCGTTCGATCTGGCCCGATTCGCGCTCTTCGTAAACCTCTTTCCAGTCACGAAGGCGCAACGGGACGGGTCGACGAGCGGGCGTCTCACGCTGCGTCGTCGCGAGGAATCCCTTGGGGTCAGCCACCGGTCACCTCCATGATCTGGGCCCAGACTTCGTCGCCATCGGGGTCGATGCCGGCGCTGGCCGCGGTGTTACGGATGATCGTGACCTGCTGGAAGTCACGGGGAACGACGGTCGTGAAACGCTTCTGGGTGTTCGCCCAATCGGCGAGGAGTCGCGCCGCATAAACCGAGCCGGTTTCGTCGGCGTGAGTCTGCACGATCGCCTTGAGCGCGACGGCGTCCTCGTCAGACAGAGGCGACAGAATCAACTCACCCTTTGCGAGAGCTGCCTGATTGACGTTCGCGGTGTTGAGGTCAAGAACGTAGGCGTATCCACCGCTCATACCGGCACCGAAGTTGCGACCGATCTGGCCGAGGATGACTGCTACTCCCCCGGTCATGTACTCGAGAGCGTGGTCTCCGACGCCTTCAACGACTGCGGTCGCGCCCGAGTTGCGCACGCAGAAACGCTCACCGACCACTCCGGCGATGTAGAGCTCGCCGCTTGTCGCGCCGTATCCGACGACGTTTCCGGCGATGATGTTTTCGTTCGACGGGTACCCCGCATCGGCGTGCTGGCGGACGATCACGCGACCGCCCGAGAGGCCCTTGCCGACGTAGTCGTTTGCGTCACCAGTAAGGCGCAGCGTAATGCCACGAGGAACAAATGCGCCGAGTGACTGACCGGCGGCACCAGCGAGCGAAATGTCGATTGTGTTCGGCTCAAGACCGGACTCGCCGTACGCCTTAGTGAGTTCGTGACCGAGCATCGTTCCGATGGCACGGTCCGTGTTGCGAATCGGAGTCGACAGTGTGACGGCCTCACCCTTGATCAGTGCGGGAGTCGCACCGCGAATCAGCGCGTGGTCGATGTGTTCTTCCAGTTCGTGGTCCTGGTGTGACACGTTGAAACGCGGAGCGTCCTCGGCGAAGTCGGGACCGCTCAGAATCGGGGTCAGGTCAAGCCCATCAGACTTCCAATGCGACACCGCCTGGTCGACGTTGAGGACGGAACGGTGCCCGATCGCCTCAGCAAGAGTTCGGAAACCGAGCGACGCGAGAATCTCGCGGACCTCTTCGGCGATGTACTCGAAGAACGTCTCGACGAACTCGGGCTTGCCAGTGAAGCGTTCGCGCAACAGCGGGTTCTGTGTTGCGACACCGACGGGACAGGTGTCGAGGTGGCACACGCGCATGAGGATGCAGCCAGACACGACCATCGGAGCGGTTGCGAAGCCGTATTCCTCGGCTCCGAGCAGAGCGGCGATGACGACGTCGCGACCCGTCTTCATCTGACCGTCAACCTGAAGGACGATACGACCGCGCATGTCGTTGAGCATGAGCGTCTGCTGGGCCTCAGCGAGACCAAGCTCCCACGGGGTTCCTGCGTGCTTCAGCGACGAGAGCGGGCTCGCGCCTGTTCCACCGTCGTGTCCCGAAATGAGGATGACATCGGCCTTGGACTTTGCCACACCAGCGGCGACGGTTCCCACGCCCGATTCCGAGACGAGCTTCACGTGGATGCGCGCTGCGGGGTTCGAGCGCTTGAGGTCGAAGATGAGCTGCTTGAGGTCCTCAATCGAGTAGATGTCGTGGTGCGGCGGGGGTGAAATCAAGCCAACACCTGGGGTTCCCATGCGGGTGCGAGCAATCCACGGGTAGACCTTGTTGCTGGGCAGCTGGCCGCCCTCGCCGGGCTTTGCGCCCTGTGCCATCTTGATTTGGATGTCGTCGGCGTGGGTCAGGTACATGCTCGTGACGCCAAAACGGCCCGAGGCGACCTGCTTGATGGCCGAACGACGTTCGGGGTCGAGAAGTCGATCGACGGACTCGCCACCTTCACCAGTATTCGATCGAGCGCCGAGTCGGTTCATCGCGATGGCGAGAGTCTCGTGCATCTCTTCCGAGATTGCTCCATACGACATCGCACCGGTCGAGAAACGCTTAATGATGTCAGACGCGGATTCGACCTCGTCGATCGAAATCGGCGCACGGTCGGAGTTGAACTTGAAGAGTCCACGAAGTGTCATCAACCGTTCAGCCTGCTCGTCAACTGCACGGGTGTAGTCGCGGAAGATGTCGTAACGCTTCGAGCGTGTTGCGTGCTGAAGCTTGAACACCGTCTCGGGGTTGAACAGGTGGGGCGGGCCTTCGCGGCGCCACTGGTATTCGCCACCCGTTTCCAGTTCGGCGTGCGGGTTTGCCTGGGTACCGTACGCACGCAGATGACGCATGCGGTTTTCCTGGGCGAGGATGTCAAGCGTGACTCCCCCGAGCAGGCTCGTTGTTCCGGCGAAGTACTTGTCGATGATCTCTTGACTGAGTCCAAGTGCCTCGAACGTTTGAGCGCCAGCGTACGACGCAACGGTCGAGATGCCCATCTTCGACATCGTCTTGAGGACTCCCTTGCCGAGCGCGTAGATGACGTTTGCGACGGCCTTTTCGGGCGTTACGTTCGTGATTCGACCTTCGCGGACGAGAAGCTCAGCCGTTTCCATCGCGAGGTAGGGGTTGATGGCTGAAGCGCCGAAACCCACGAGGGTGGCGACGTGGTGGACTTCGCGGACGTCGCCGGCTTCGACGACGAGCGACGACTGCATTCGACGACCCGTGCGGATGAGGTGGTGGTGAATCGCCGAGAGCATCAGCAGCGACGGAATCGGTGCGAGGTCCTGGTCCGAGTCACGGTCACTGAGCACGATGAACGTGATGCCATCGTCCAGAGCGTTGTCGACCTCGGCGCACATTGCTTCGAGTCGACGTTCCATCGCCTGTGCGCCGTCATCGATTCGGTACAGACCAGAGACGACACGAGTCGCGGGGCGACCATCGTTGTCGAGGTGGATGATCTTCGACAACTCGTCGTTGTTGATGACCGGGAAATCGAGGGCGACCTGGCGCGCGTGTTCCGGAGTTGCGGCGAGAAGGTTGCGTTCGGGTCCGAGGCCAACCTGCATCGACGTGACGACCTCTTCGCGTATCGAGTCGAGTGGCGGGTTCGTCACCTGAGCGAACTGCTGTGAGAAGTAGTCGAACAGCAGGCGTGCTCGGTCAGACAAGACGGCGACAGGAGTGTCCGACCCCATCGCTCCGAGCGGTTCAGCACCGGTCTGCGCCATGGGCGTGATGAGGACACGCACCTCTTCTTCGGTGTACCCGAAGGTGCGCTGACGGCGCTGGATCGATGCCGGCGTGTGGACGATGTGTTCGCGCTCGGGCAGTTCCTGCAGGTGGATTTCGTTCTCGCGAACCCACTCACCCCAGGGCTCAAGCGAGGCAATCTCGTTCTTGATCTCGTCATCTTCGATGATGCGCTTGTTGACCGTGTCGACGATGAACATACGACCCGGCTGCAGGCGACCCTTGCGGACGACCTTCGCGGGGTCGACGTCGTAGACGCCGATTTCCGAGGCCATGACGACGAGCCCGTCGTCGGTGACGAGGAAGCGACCGGGTCGGAGTCCGTTTCGGTCGAGCGTCGCGCCGGCAATCGATCCGTCCGAGAACGCGAGGGCGGCGGGGCCGTCCCACGGTTCCATCAGCATCGAGTGGTACTGGTAAAACTCGCGACGCTTGACGTCCATCGCACGGTCGTTTTCCCACGCCTCGGGGATCATCATCATGATGGCGTGCGGAAGCGAACGACCGGAAAGTTCAAGAAGCTCGACAACCTCGTCGAATGAAGCTGAGTCGCTGCCGTCGTCGGTGACAATCGGGAAAAGCGGCTTCAAGTCGCCCAAGAGCGGCGATGCCAACTGCGATTGACGAGCACGCATCCAGTTGCGGTTCGCACGGACCGTGTTGATTTCACCGTTGTGGGCGATGAATCGGAACGGGTGTGCGAGCGGCCATGACGGGAAAGTGTTGGTCGAGAAGCGCGAGTGTACGAGCGCGAGGGTCGATTCGACGCGAACATCCGACAAGTCGGGGAAGAACGGCTCGAGCTGGAGCGTCGTCACCATTCCCTTGTAGACGATTGTGCGGCTCGACAGCGACGGGAAGTATGTCCCCAATTCGCGCTCGGCACGCTTGCGCAGTCGGAACGTCAGCCGATCGAGTTCGATTCCCGAAGCTGCACCGCTGGCGTCAACCACGACGAGCTGTTCAAACGCCGGCATGACCTCGCGTGCGAGAGTGCCAAGGTGTTCGGGGTCAACGGGGAGTTCGCGCCAGCCAAGGACGGTCAGTCCCTCCTGCTCCGCGATGCGTTCCACCGACGCCTTTTCGGTTGCGCGTTCCTTAGCGTCAAGCGGGAGGAAGGCGATTCCAACGGCGTATGAGCCGACAGCGGGAATCTCGAACGGAAGTACCGCACGGAAGAACGCGTCGGGCATCTGGATGAGGATTCCGGCTCCGTCGCCGGTACCCGCATCGGAACCGACTGCACCGCGGTGTTCAAGGTTGCGAAGGCTGGACAACGCAGTTTCAATGATGTCGTGACCGGCGTATCCACGGGTCGTCGCGACCATCGCGAAGCCGCACGAGTCTTTCTCTTCGGCGGGGTTGTACAACCCAGCCTTCGCAGGGATTGACCCAAAGCGACTAAAAGGGCTCACCATCGGGCAACGTCCTTCCTGGCAATGGGACGACGTCGGCCCGCGAATAGGGAAAAGTGCTAACTAGCGCTTTCGCGTTGTGCTTGTGGCGGCGCGGCGCTTGGGGCTCGATCCGTCTCCGTCGACAAGTTCGGCCTTGGTGTAGGTGTTCTTTGAGTCTACCGTTTTCGGGTCCGTCCAGCCACGACCGTCGAGGTAAACGCTCGGTTCGGCTCCGGTGTGGCGACGACCCTGCACGTACCAGATGGCGACACCAAGGAGGATGGCAACAACGGACGCCCACACGTTCACGCGAATTCCGAAGACGGTTTCGCTGGGGTCGAGGCGGATGCTTTCAATAGCGACACGACCGATTCCGTACCAGACGAGGTACAAACCAAACTGGCGACCCCACTGGAGGTGCGCGCGACGTCCGATTGCACCGATGACGAACGCACCGATGACGTTCCAGATTGCCTCGTAGAGGAACACGGGGTGGAACAGCGTTCCCGCGCCGAGACCGATGGGGTACGCCGGGTTCGACGATTCGATCGGGAGTCCCCAGGGAAGGTCCGTCGGGGTGCCGAAAAGTTCGTTGTTGAACCAGTTTCCGAACCGACCGAATGCCTGTGCGACGAGCAAGCCGGGAACGACGGCGTCGAGAAGCGACACGAACCGAAGACCGACGATGCGTGTGCCGATGTACGCTCCGGCTGCGCCAACGATAAGCGCGCCGAAGATGGCCATTCCGCCCTGCCAGACGTACAAGATCGCCATCGGGTCTTGACCGGCGAAGTAATCCTTGGGGTGAGTGAGCACGTGGTACAGGCGCCCACCGATGATGCCCATCGGAATCGCGAGAAGCATGACGTCGAGGACGACCCAGGGCTCAGCGCCTCGCGCGACCAGACGCCGGTTCGTCATGAAGAGTGCCACGATGATCCCGACGAGGATGCAGAGCGCATACGCGTGAATCGTCAGGTCGAAGGTCGCCCAGCTCGCTCCCCAGCCGCGGAGAATTTCACCGATGTTGAATGACTGCCATTCAGCGGGCGGAGTGGGGAAACTTGCGAGAATCACGGGGGTCCTTTCGACGAGTTCTAAGCCTATGGCTTGAGGTGTTGGGTGCCGGTCACCAGCGACTGTGTCACGGAACGAACGCCGTCGACGCCGTCCGAGTCCAGGGTCTTGACGAGCAACGAGCCAACAATCGCACCATCGGCGTAACCGCAGACATCACGAACCTGTTCGGCTGTTGAAATGCCAACGCCAACGCAGACGGTCTCGGCGCCGACGGCACGAAGGCGATCGACGAGCGTTCGCGCTGCCGCATCGAGGTCCTCGCGTGCTCCGGTGATCCCCATTGTGGACACGGCGTAAACGAAACCGCGTGAGAGTCGGACGGTTGCCTGGAGTCGTTCATCGGTGGATGACGGCGCTGCAAGGAACACTCGGTCGAGACCATGAGCGTCAGAGGCGGCGATCCATTCTGTTGCTTCGTCGGGAATGAGATCGGGAGTAATCAGTCCTGCTCCCCCAGCGGCTGCTAGGTCGGCCGCGAATCGCTCGATTCCGTACTGAACGACGGGATTCCAGTAGGTCATCACAAGGATGGGCGCGTCGACACGAGCGGTGACGGCTCGGATGATGTCGAAGACGTTGCGGACGCGAAATCCGTTCTCCAGTGCGCGATTGGTCGCCTGCTGGATGACGAGTCCATCCATCACGGGATCGGAATACGGAATCCCCAGTTCGATGATGTCGGCGCCACCTTCGGCGAGTGCGACGAGTGCCTCGACGGTTTCGTCAACCGACGGAAATCCAGCGGGAAGGTAACCGACGAGGACACCGCGCCCGTTGGCTTCGGCGGCACGGATGGTTTCCGTCACGCGAGACATCAGCGACCGTCCTTGAGGAAACCGAAGTAGCGTCCAGCGGTTTCCATGTCCTTGTCGCCGCGACCGGACAAGTTGATGAGGATGATGTCGTCAGGTGACATCGAGGCGGCCAATTGGAGGGCGCCCGCCAGAGCGTGTGCCGTTTCGATTGCGGGAATGATTCCTTCCGTCCGCGAGAGGCTGAGAAGGGCCTGCATCGCCTCGTCGTCGGTGATGCCCAGGTACTCGGCTCGCCCGGAATCGCGAAGCCACGCGTGCTCGGGTCCAACTCCCGGGTAGTCCAAACCGGCCGAGATCGAATGCGATTCAATCGTTTGGCCGTCTTCGTCCTGAAGCACGTATGTCTTTGCCCCGTGCAGGACGCCAGGACGACCGCGCTCGAGAGTCGCAGCGTGACGCGGCGTGTCGATGCCGTCGCCCGCGGCCTCGAAACCGACGATTCGAACATCGTCGTCGAGGAAGGCGTGGAAGATTCCAATGGCGTTCGAGCCGCCACCAACGCACGCGACGACGGCGGTGGGAAGACGACCCTCGGACTTCAGGAGCTGTTCGCGTGCTTCGTTGCCGATGACCGAGTGGAAATCACGCACCATGACGGGGAACGGATGTGGGCCGGCAACGGTACCGAGCAGGTAATGGGTCGAGTCCACGTTCGTCACCCAGTCGCGCATCGCTTCGTTGATTGCGTCCTTCAGTGTGCGCGATCCGTGAGTGACGGGAACAACCGTCGCGCCAAGAAGATTCATTCGTGCAACGTTGAGGGCCTGACGTTCGGTGTCGACCTCGCCCATATAGACGACGCACTCCATACCGAAGAGAGCTGCCGCGGTGGCAGTCGCAACGCCGTGTTGACCTGCGCCAGTCTCTGCGATGAGTCGGGTCTTCCCCAGTCGCTTAGCCAAAAGTGCCTGACCGAGAACGTTGTTGATCTTGTGAGATCCGGTGTGGTTGAGGTCTTCGCGCTTGAGGATGATGCGCGCACCGCCGGCAAGTGCGGCGAAACGCGGAACCTCGGTCAGAATCGACGGACGACCGGTGTACGAGCGGTGCAGTTCGGTGAGCTCGGCCTGGAATGTCGGGTCATCCTTCGCCGCACGATAGGCGGCGTCGAGTTCGTCGAGGGCCTTGATAAGTGACTCGGGGACGAATCGTCCGCCGAATTCGCCGAAATACGGGCCGGTTTCTTCACGCAGGGACATCAGTTGACTCCTCGGAATTCACGTACTCGATCGAATGGACTACCCGATGTAACAAGTGCTTCACCGACGAGGACGACATCGGCGCCGGCTCGTCGATAGGCAACGACATCGTCGACGGTTGCGACGGCGGATTCCGCCACGGCGATCGCTGACTGGTCGATGAGGTGTCGAACTTCCCCGAACAGGTTCCGGTCGAGCTCAAATGTGGACAAATCACGTGCGTTGACACCAACAAGTCGAGCGCCGATGTCTGACGCGCGGCGGACCTCGTCAGCCGAGTGTGTTTCGACGAGCACCGTGAGCCCTAGCTGCTGGGCGAACGTGTGAAGCCGCGAAAGCGCCGTTTGCTCAAGTGCTGCAACGATCAACAGGACGATGTCCGCCCCGAACGCCCGTGCTTCGAGGATCTGATATTCCTCGGCGATGAAATCCTTACGCAACAGTGGCACCGAAACCGTTCCACGAATTGCGACGAGATCATCGAGTGAACCGCCAAATTTGCGTCCCTCGGTCAAGACCGAAATCGCGTCAGCGCCCGCCTCGGCATACGTCGCCGCGAGTTCGGGAGCGTCAGGAATCGACGCGAGAGCGCCCTTCGACGGGCTTGACCGCTTGATTTCAGCGATGAGACGGATGTGGTCGGTCGGGGCGAGCGCCTTGAGTGCGTCACGCGGTTCAGGTGCGCTCACGGCACGTCGCTCAATCTCGGCTAGCGAGACACGTTCGCGACGTTCGGCGGCGTCCTCAAGGGCGCCTGCCGTGAGCTGGTCGAGCACGGTTAGTGCTTGGCCTTGTACTTTGGACCCTTTACTCCGTACCCAGCCTTTGCGACTGCCCAGCCAACAACGGGGCCAAGGGCGAGAAGGCCGGTGCTTGCCCAAACAAGGGTGGGCTGCTCAAGCCAGAAGAAAAGTGTTCCGGCCGAGATTGCGACCAACATGATGACGATGGCGGTCCATGCCGCAGGGGAAGAGCCGTGTCCGGGATCGTGTGCAGAGTTCATGGTGAATCCTTTCGTGGCCTCAGTCTATCGCTCGACGAAGAGCGTTCGCGGAGGCGATTGCGCGCAACGGAGCCGCCGCCTTGTGAACCGTCTCGTCAAACTCGGATTCGGGGACCGAGTCGGCAACGAGTCCCGCTCCGGCCTGAACGGTGGCGGTGTCGCCCACGATAACGGCGGTGCGAATCGCGATGGCGAGGTCCGCGTCGCCACCGAACCCGATGTAACCAACAACTCCCCCATACACGCCTCGCGAGGCGGGTTCCAATTCGTCGATGATTTCGAGAGCGCGAGGCTTCGGCGCACCCGACAAGGTGCCGGCAGGAAAAGTCGCGCGGAACACGTCGATTGGGCTGGCGCCGGCGGCGATGTTCCCTTCTACGCTCGAGACGAGGTGCATGATGTGCGAGAAGCGTTCGATGGTCATGAATTCGGTGACCTCGACGGACCCGGGTTCGCACACGCGTGAAAGGTCGTTGCGCGCCAAGTCGACGAGCATCAAGTGTTCTGCGCGCTCCTTGTCATCGGCGAGCAGTCCATCGGCCAGCTCACCGTCCAGTTCCGGAGTTGCACCGCGCGGGCGCGAACCGGCGATGGGGTGACTGAACACTCGACCGTCTTCGACCTTGACCAGAGCCTCCGGGCTCGATCCGACGACCTCGAACGCAGTTCCATCGGCAGTTTCCAGAGCAAGCAAGTACATGTAGGGCGAAGGGTTCAGCGCCCGGAGCATTCGATACACGTCGACCGCTCGTGCCGAGACTTCCGCATCGAATCGTTGCGAGACGACAACCTGAAAGACGTCACCCTCACGGATGTAGTGCTTCGATTGCTCGACCGCAGCGAGGAAGTCTGGCTTCGCCGTCCGTGCACGATATTCGGGGGTTGCGTCAACTGGCGGTTCAAGTGGCGCCAGCGGGATCGCTGTGTCGAGACTGGCGACGAGCGTCGATAGGCGCTCCTGTGCCGCAGCCCATTCGGAATCGGCGTCACCACTGTTGAGCACGGCGGTGCAGACGTGAATGACCGACGTGCGGTGATCGAGGACGAGCAGATCTCGAACGAACACCATCGCCTGAGCGGGCACTCCGGATTCGTTGGGTTGGTTACTCGGAAGGTGTTCAAGTTCGCGGATCGTGTCCCAGCCGAGGAACCCGACCAGGCCGCTGGTCAATGGCGGAAGTTCGGTGTTGACGGGTGACGCCCACTTTGCGTAGAGCGCGTCGAGAGCGTCTAAGCGCTTGGCGGGCAGTTCGCCGCCGAACGCATCGGCCGCCGAAAGTCCGTAATCAATCCAGCGCGTCTCGCCAGTTGTTTCCGTCAGGCAGCCCCACGACGAGACTCCGATGAAGGAATACCGCGACCAGATTCCTCCCTGTTCGGCCGATTCAAGCAAAAACGTTCCGGGCTTCGCACCCGTGAGGTGCTCGTATAAAGCAACTGGCGAAACAGAGTCGACGAACACGCTGCGCAACACCGTGACGACAGGACCGTTGGCCCGTGCGGCATCGAATTCGGCGCGAGTCGTCGTCATTGCGTCACTTCCCTCTCGTCAAAACAGGTACGCGAACCGGTGTGGCACGCCACTCCAGTCTGGTCGACTCGAACCAGCAACGTGTCGCCGTCACAGTCAACGCTCATGGAAACGAGGTGCTGAACGTTCCCCGAAGTGTCGCCCTTGCGCCAGAATTCCTGTCGCGAGCGGCTCCAGAACGTCACGCGTCGCTCGTCAAGAGTGCGGCGCACCGCCTCGGCGTTCATGTACCCCAGCATGAGCACTTCGCCCGAATCGTGTTGTTGAATGACCGCGGGGACGAGACCGTCCGAGTTGAAAGTGATGTCGGCAATCGTGCTCATCGAACTTCAATCCCTTCCGCTCGAAGTGATTCCTTCACATCGGCGATTGTCAACTGGTCAGAGTGAAAAACGGAAGCGGCGAGGACTGCATCGGCGCCGGCTCGTACCGCGGGAGCGAAGTGCTCGACGGAGCCTGCTCCGCCCGAAGCGATGAGCGGAACCGTCACGACCTGCCGCACGGCGCTGATCAGGGGAAGGTCGAAACCGTTCTTGGTGCCGTCGGCGTCGATCGAATTGACGAGGAGTTCGCCCGCTCCGCGCTCGACGGCTTCGCGCGCCCAGTCGAGCGCGTCAATGTCAGTGTGGGTTCGACCGCCATGTGTCGTGACTACCCAGCCACTCGCGCTCGCGGGGTTCGAGGCGATGTCGAGCGAGAGGACGAGGACCTGATTTCCGAACCTGTCTGAAATCTCTGACAGCAAGTCAGGCCGCGCAACCGCCGCCGAATTCACGCTCACCTTGTCAGCGCCGTGTCCCAGCAACCGAGCAACGTCCTCGGCCGAACGGACTCCCCCTCCGACGGTCAACGGGATAAACAGTTGCTCGGCTGTTCGTTCCACGATGTCGTACATAGTCGAACGGTCATCGACCGTTGCTGTGACGTCAAGAAAAGTTAGTTCGTCGGCGCCAGCCTCGTAATAGACCGTCGCGCGATCGACCGGGTCACCCGAATCGAGCAGGTTTTCGAAGTTCACGCCCTTGACCACTCGACCGTCTTTGACGTCGAGACAGGGAATGACGCGAACGGCCAGCGTCATCAGATTCGGGCGGCGTGGATCGGACTGACGAGAATTGCGCGTGCCCCGAGAGCGTACAGATCGTCCATAACGTGGTTCATGTCTGCCTTGGGAACCATTGCGCGCACGGCCACCCACTCGGGGTCGCGAAGTGGCGATACGGTGGGCGACTCGAGGCCCGGGGTGACAGCTGATGCCTGTTCGAGGAGCGCAACGGGAAGGTCGTAATCCATGAGCACGAATTCTCGAGCGACCTTGACTCCGGCAAGGCGACGGCGGAGGACGTCAATTCCGGACGCGTTGGGCTTTGCCGAGATGAGAACAGATGAGGATTCGAGGATGACGGGTCCGAAGACTTCGAGACCTTGCGCTTTGAGCGTCGAACCGGTCGAGACCACGTCCGCGACGGCGTCGGCAACACCGAGTCGAACGGCCGATTCAACCGCGCCGTCGAGCTTCACGAGGATGGCTTTCACTCCTTCACGTGCGAGAAAGTCACCCACGAGCTTTGGGTACGACGTGGCTACTCGGATTCCTTCGAGGTCCTTGACGGCCGAAAACGCTCCGGGTCGAGCAGCAAACCGGAATGTTGACGCACCGAAGCCGAGTTCGTCGAGTTCTTTCGCGTCCGTCTCGGAATCGAGAAGTAGGTCGCGTCCGGTGATTCCGACATCGAGCGCACCGGAACCGACGTACGTCGCAATGTCGCGTGGGCGAAGGTAGAAAAATTCGACGCCGTTACGGTCATCGATGACGTGCAGCTGTCGAGGGTCGCGACGACCCGTGTACCCCGCCTCGATGAGCATCTCGATAGCGGTATCAGACAACGTTCCCTTGTTCGGGACGGCAACTTTGAGCATGAAGGACCTTTGGTTTAGAGGGCGTCGTACACGTCGGCGGGGGTCAATCCCTTGGCGACCATGAGAACTTGCAGATGGTAAATCAACTGCGCGATTTCCTCAGCGGTTTCGCGATCGCTTTGATACTCGGCGGCCATCCACACCTCGGCGGCCTCTTCAACGATCTTCTTGCCGATAGCGTGAACGCCCGCGTCGAGTTCGGCAACCGTGCCGCTTCCCTCGGGACGCGTACGGGCCTTCTCGGTCAGTTCAGCAAACAGCTCGTCGAATGTCTTCACTCGACAATCTTAACCGTCTAGCGAGTAGCGAGAAGGTCGATGACGAAGATGAGCGTCTTACCCGAGAGGAAATGACCTGAGCCCGCCGGGCCGTATGCCCACGCGGGAGGGCAGATGAGTTGGCGACGTCCGCCGACCTTCATGCCGGGGATTCCTTCTTGCCAACCGCGAACGAGCCCGTTGAGCGGGAATTCGATCGACTGACCGCGCCCCCAGGACGAATCAAACTCTTCACCCTCGAAGGTCACACCGACGTAGTGAACCTCGACGTTTGAGCCGGGGAGCGCTTCTGCGCCATCGCCGACGACGAGGTCTTCGATGACGAGTTCGGTGGGTTCGGGGCCGAGCTGAGGCTCGATTTCGGGTTTCGACATGTCTCTCCTAGTGGTGGTGGTGCGTCTGAGCAAGTTTACGGAGGTTTTCCACCGCGAGGGCGGGGTTATCCCGACCGTAAACGGCCGAGCCGGCAACGAACGTGTCAGCACCGGCCTCTGCGGCAAACTCAATCGTGTTCTCGTCGACTCCCCCGTCGACCTGAATCCAGAAACTGGTTCCCGTGTCCTTACGGAATTGGGCCACCTGGCGGACCTTCTCAAGTTGGTCGTTCATGAACGGTTGACCACCGAACCCTGGCTCGACGGTCATGACGAGGATCTGGTCGAATTCGTGGGCGATGTCGCGGACGCTATCAAACGGTGTTCCCGGCTTCAGGGCAAGCCCCGCTCGTGCGCCGATTTCACGAAGTCGCTTGGCCACGGCGACGGGGTCGGCGGTTGATTCGACGTGGAAGGTCACAGATTCGGCACCGAGTTCGGCGTAGCCGGTTGCCCAGCGGTCGTTGTCCTCGATCATCAGGTGAACATCGAGGGGTACACGCGAAACATCTTTGATTCGCGAAACCATCTGAGGCCCAAAGGTCAGATTGGGAACGAAGTTGTTGTCCATCACGTCGACGTGAACGAAGTCCGCATTCGTGATGTGCCCCAGATCACGCTCCATATTGACGAAGTCAGCGCTGAGAATGCTGGGGTTGATTCGTACCGTCACGGTGTCAGGCTATCGCGTTCGCTGGAGCAACTGGATGAACATCGCGTCAGTTCCGTGGCGGTGTGGCCACAGTTGAACGGCTGTTCCGCGCCCAACGGCGTGCGCATTCGAAGTGATGGTGGCGAGGACGTCGACCGTCTTGATGACGTTGACGCTGGGCTGTTCGTCGAGCACGGTCTGGACGACCTCGACCGTCTCGCGCGGGTCGGGCGAACACGTGACGTACGCGATGTGTCCCCCGGGTTTGGTCGCGCGAACAGCGGCGGTGAGCAGTTCAATCTGCAGCATCGTGAGGACATCGAGGTCCTCCTCGTGCTTTCGCCACCGTGATTCCGGTCGGCGACGAAGTGCGCCGAGTCCCGAACAGGGTGCATCCACGAGAACGCGGTCGAACCGACCTGGATTGTCGCGACCGACGATTCGACCGTCTTTTGAGATGACACGAACGTGGTCTCGGAACGGGCGAATCGCTTGGCGGACCAGTTCCGCGCGGTGATCATGCGGTTCGTTCGCGACGAGGAAACCGTTGTGGGGACGTTGCAGGGCGGCGAGAAGCGCCGTCTTTCCGCCGGGCCCGGCACACAAGTCGAGCCACTCTTCGCCGATAACGATCGGCGCCACAGCACCAAGCAGCAGTGCCGCAATTTGCGAGCCTTCGTCCTGAACTCGGATCGAACCATCGTGGATTCCCGGAATGTCGCCGATCGGTCCAGGAGGGGCCGCAAACGAATAGGGCGAGAGTTGCCCAACCTCGGCACCGTCGGGAACATTTGCCAAACCGGGAAGAGCGATAAGCGTCGGGTGCACGGGTTCATTGTCGGCGTGGATGAGCGCGTCGACTTCAGCCGGCGGCAATACCGATTCGAACGACCGCACGATCCACGCTGGGTGGCTTGTGGTCGCTTCAATGAGTGAATCACCTGTCAGCGTCGAGGCGAAGTGTTCCCGCCATTCGTCTGGTGTCTGTCGCGACACCTTGCGCAGAGTGGCATTGACCAGTCCCGAAGCACGGCGAACTCGCCGCTTGGCGGCCTCGACCCACTCGTTGACGATGTGTGCGGGTTCGTCTCCCACTGTGATTTCGAAAGTCCCGACGCGCAGCACATCAAGCACGTCTCCGTCGAGTTCCGTTAGGGGTCGGTCAACGCATTCACGAAGAACCGCGTCAATAAAGCCCTGCCAACGAGCCGTTCCGTAGGTCAGTGTGGTGGCATCAGCAGCATCTCGTGGTGATAGTTTCGCCTCCGCGATTGCCTTGGGCAGTGCGATGTTGGCATACGCTCCGTTGGCGCGGACATCGCCGATGACCGAAACGGCAACATCGCGAGCGTTGCGCGTCACTCCAGCACCGTCTCTCCGCGAAGGCCGCGAGCCCAGTCAATCGCGGTCATGTCCGTCTTTCCGGCGGGCTTGACCGTAATGAGTTCAATCGTCCCGTCACCGGTTCCAACGTAGACGTGACCGTTCGCGACGGAGATCGTTCCCGCATGACCCGATTCCGCGTAGGACAGCCGAGCCGAAACGATTCCAATTCGCTGTTCTCCGTGAAACGTGAATGCCCCGGGTTCAGTTGTCAATGCACGAATTCGGTAATCGACGGTGACGGCGGGCATCAACCAGTTAATGTGACCTTCGTCTCGGGTGAACTTGGGCGCGAAAGTCGTCAGTCCAACCTGCTCGTGGGATTCAAGCTCTCCCGTGAGAATCCCGTCGACTGTGTCAACGAGGTCGTCAACGGTGATGGATGAGATTCGAGCAAGCGCCTGAGATGCCGTTTCTGTCGGCTCGAAGAAGATTTCGCGCTGGTGGAAAAGAGGACCAGCGTCGAGTTCGCTGACGAGTTGAAAAATCGAGATGCCGGTGGACGAGTCGCCGTTCCAGAGACCTCGTTGCACCGGGGCAGCACCGCGAAGCGCGGGCAACAGAGAAAAGTGCGCGTTGATCCAACCGTGAGCGGGCTCGTCGAGCAAAGCGTCGGGCACCAGCCCGCCGTAGGCGACGACGACACCGAGATCGGAATCGGGAATATCGAGACCGCGGAGGCTGTTCGCTTTAAGTACTGGCAAGTCCAGTTCTTCTGCCGCAACCGCCACGGCGGTCGGAGTGATGACGCGCTTGCGACCGACCGGCGAATCATCGCGGGTGATGACGAGGACGACGTCGTGTACCACCGCAAGAGCGCGGAGGTACGGAACCGCAACGTCGGGACTTCCCGCAAAAATGATTTTCGCCATGGCTCTAGTGTTTCAGTCCCCGTCGACTTCATCGAACACATCGAGATCGTCGCAGTGCACTCGAATCGTCGAAGCCTTCGATCCAACGATGTGTGCGCGAATTGCGGTGATGACAGTCGGCGATGCGGCGTAATCGGCGAGAACAACGATTCGATGAGCCTTTCCGGCGGGCGCGGGACCCACGATTCGGTGACC
>JAHEDU010000056.1 GCA_024641015.1 Micrococcales bacterium | reverse complement strand
CGCGCAAGATTGATAGATGCACCGTCAGCCGAATCGGTCATGCCGCCGGCCGCAGCAATCGCGTCGAAAACCCGTGAATCAGTGGGAAGTTCGTAGACGCCGGGAGTGTTGACCAGACCGGCGACGTGCACGAAGACGGTCCCTGACGTCACCGCCGTTGCACTTGAGTCCAGGGGCGGCGGTGTCAATTCCGTGACGTGCGAGTCGGGTGTTCCAGCGGACAGAAATGCACCGGCGATTACAACGATTCCCACGCCGACACCGGCCGCAATGAACAACCTGCGCCGCTTACCGGGGTCCTCCGGGATTGCTTTCACATACCAATCGGTCACTCCATGACGCTATTCACACCGAAGTGGGTGCGAACAAAATCGACCGTGAACTGTGGAGAACTAGTCCGCGAGAACGATGTTGACGAGCTTCGGCGCACGGACGATTGTCGTACGAATCGTCTTGCCCTCCAGTGCGCTCGCCACCAGAGCAGTCGCGCGTTCGAGCAGTTCGGCTTCTGTGATGTCCGTTGCGACCTCGAGTCGTTCTTTGACCTTGCCGTTGATCTGCACAATCGCGGTGATCGAGTCCTCGACGAGAAGAGATTCGTCGGCGACGGGAAGCGTCTGCAGTCCGACGAACTTCTCGTGGCCGAGAAGTTCCCACATGTCTTCCGCGGTGTGCGGGGCGAACATCGACAGAACAAGCGCCAGAACCTCTGCGGCTTCGCGAACGGCCGCATCGGCCGCACCGGCGCCCGAGTCGATTTCCTTGCGAACGTGGTTCACGAGGTCCATCGCGCGCGCGACCACAACGTTGAACTTGTATGACTCGACCAGTCCCCCGATGTCAGCGAGCAACTTGTGGGTGACGCGGCGAAGTGCTGCGGAACCGGTCGACGGATCCGCGCCAACGGCGCTCGTGACATCATCCGCGATGCGCCACGCGCGCGCGAGGAACTTGTGCGAACCCGTCACCGACACGTCGGCCCAGTCGATGTCGTCCTCGGGCGGACCGGCGAACGCCATCGTCAACCGAACCGCGTCGACACCGAACTTGTCCAGTTCCTCACCGAAGAAAACGATGTTCCCCTTGGACTTGGACATCTTCGAACCGTCGAGGATGACCATCCCCTGGTTGAGGAGCGCTTCGAAGGGCTCGTCGAAATCGATGTGCCCGAGGTCGAACAGGACCTTGGTAATGAAACGCGCGTACAACAGGTGAAGAATCGCGTGCTCGACACCACCCACGTACTGGTCGACTGGCGCCCACGCCTTCACGCGCTCGGGGTCGAACGCCTGGGTGTCGTCGTTCGGGGACAGGAATCGAAGGAAATACCAGGACGAGTCAACGAAGGTGTCCATCGTGTCGGGGTCGCGGCGTGCGGGCGAGCCGTCACGCGGGTCGGGAACGTTGACCCAGTCCTCGGCCGCACCGAGCGGGCTGGACCCCTTGGGGCGAAGGTCGAGGCCCTCGGTCGGCGGCAGAACGACGGGAAGTTGATCGGCCGGAACCGGGATCAACTCTCCGTCCTCTCCGTGGATGATCGGAATCGGCGTTCCCCAGTAGCGCTGTCGCGAGATCAGCCAGTCGCGCAGTCGGTACGTCGTCGCACCCTTGCCCGTTCCAGCCTCTTCCAAGATCTCAATCGCCTTAGCGATGGCGTCGGCCTTGTTCAGTCCGTCCAGCGGACCCGAGTTGATGTGCGGGCCATCGCCGGTCAACGGTACTCTGGAAGCGGCCGGGTCGTTCGGTTCGTCCGATGCAACATCGACGACGATACGAACGGGAAGGTCGTACTTGCGGGCAAAGTCCAGGTCACGCTGGTCGTGAGCGGGAACGGCCATGATCGCCCCCGAGCCATAATCGGCGAGGACGTAATCGGCCGTCCACACGGGAACGGACTCGCCGTTCAGCGGGTTGATGGCGTTGACCCCGAGGAAGACGCCCGTCTTGGGCCGCGTCGCGTCCTGACGTTCAATCTCAGTCTTCTTCTGGACATCGGTGAGGTATTCGGCGAAGGCGGCGCGAACGGCCGGCTCGGCGCTGGCTGCGAGCTCACTGGCGAGATCGGAGTCGGGAGCGACCACCATGAACGTCGCCCCAAACAGAGTGTCGGGGCGAGTCGTGAAGACAGGAATCTCACGCGTCGAGCCCTCGACCGTGAAGACGACCTCGGCACCGCGCGAACGACCGATCCAGTTGCGCTGCATGGTCAACACCTTCGCCGGCCAGGTCGCCTCGAGGCGATCCAAGTCGTTCAGAAGTCGGTCCGCGTAATCGGTGATTCGGAAGTACCACTGGGTGAGCTTCTTCTTGACGACCATCGCGCCACTTCGCTCGCTGGTTCCGTCGGGCAGGACCTGCTCGTTCGCGAGAACGGTCTGGTCCACTGGGTCCCAGTTGACCCACGAGTCCTTCCGGTACGCAAGACCCTTCTTGAACATCTCGAGGAACAGCCACTGGTTCCACTTGTAATACTCGGGGTCCGACGTGTGCAACACGCGGCTCCAGTCAAACGATGCCGCGTAACGCTTCATCGACGAACGCTGTTGAGCGATGTTGTCGTAGGTCCAGTCGCGCGGGTTCACACCGCGTTTGATGGCCGCGTTTTCGGCGGGAAGGCCGAACGAGTCCCACCCGATGGGGTGAAGTACACGGCACCCGCGAAGTCGCCAGTAACGGGCGAGGACGTCACCGAGTGCGTACACCTCGGCGTGACCCATGTGCAGGTCACCCGACGGATACGGGAACATGTCGAGGATGTACTTGTGGGGGCGGTCATCAACGGAATCGTCGACGTCGAAAGGACGCTCGGCTTCCCACACGGGAGCCCACTTCTCTTCCAAACGACGGAAGTCATACTCGATCTCGTCCACGACAACCTTTCCTGTGCGACACGCGCACTCCCTAGTTTATTCCGCGGAGAGGAAGAGGTTGGGCGAGGCGCCGAGGACTCGAAGCAGGGCGTCGGCCTTGACGCCAACTTCGTGGATTTCGTCGATGACAACAGAGCCAGCGGTGATCCCGCCGCCAACGCCGATTGTTGCGCCTTGGTCGTCAATCACGATGCTGCGAATGGTCATCGCCAACGACAATTCCCCGCAACCCGCGAAACCGAAAACGCCCGAATAGATCCCGCGCTCGTCCGATTCGAGCCCACCAAGGATTTCGACCGCACTCTTCTTCGGGGCACCGGTCATGGATCCAGCGGGGAACAACGCGCGAGCCGCATCGGCCGCCGACACCCCGTCGCTCAGTGTCCCCGACACCGTGCTGACGAGCTGATGGACGGTCGAGTACGTCTCGACGACGTGCAGGGCCGGCACATGAACGCTTCCGACTTCGCACACTCGGGACAAGTCGTTTCGACACAGATCCACGATCATGAGGTTCTCGGCTCGTTCCTTGTCCGATTCGAGAAGTTCACGCTTCAACAGCATGTCCTCGGCCGGATCCATGCTGCGTGGGCGAGTCCCCTTGATCGGCTTGGTCGACGCGACACGGTTGCGGACGGTGAGGAATGACTCGGGTGAGGAACTCAGCAGCGTGACCTCCCCCGAACGGATGTATCCGCCGTGACGAGTGGGCGACGTGCGCCGAAGCGCCATGTACGTGCCGATCGGGTCGACTTCCCCGGGCACCTCGATCGATGTCGTCATGCACAGTTGGTAAGCGTCCCCGTCGGTGATGTGGCGCAGGCACTCGGTTATCGCCCGGCCGTATTCGTCGACCGAATCGCGCCAATTCGCAGCGCGGGGTGGCGCGGTCGGCCATTCGGCCGCGGGAAATTGTGCGTCATGACGAGCGGCCAATTCGCGCGCCCAGTCTGCCGCGACGAGTTCGTCCTTTGCGAAGATTGCGACCGAGCCGTCACGGTGATCGATTTCGACGACCG
>JAHEDU010000051.1 GCA_024641015.1 Micrococcales bacterium | reverse complement strand
GGAGGGTCGGATCGCAGCGAACGCCGTAGTAGTTCTGGACGCGGCGTTCCGTGGGGAGTCCGTTGTCGTCCCAGCCCATCGGGTAGAAGATTTCTTTGCCGTTTGCGCGCTGGTAGCGGGCTGCGAGGTCCATGTGCGTGTACGAAAACACGTGCCCGATGTGAAGCGATCCGGAGGCGGTCGGCGGGGGAGTGTCTACCGAAAACACGTTGTTTTTGCCGGTGTCGAGAGCGCGAGCGCGGTTGAACGAGTACGTTCCCTCGTTCTCCCAGACCTCACCCCACTTCGCTTCGAGGCCTTCGAGTGCGGGCTTTTCGGGGATTTCGCGGGTCATGAGCGACTCTCTTCACTATCGGCGGCAGCGGGTATGGCTGCCTCACATTGGTCGTCCTAATCTATCAGTCCGACCGTCCCGAGAATGAGTTCGCTAGTTGTTGAGCCAGAGGTAGATGTTCAACGACGTCGCAATCCACAGCCACGCCTCGTAGGGAATCAACAGGCGAGCGGCGGTGATGTCGACGCGCTTGAACTGCACGATCGTCAACCACGTGATGACGTCCATCGCAACGATGATGACCGCGCCCTGCCAGAACGCTGACTCGCCCCAGCTGGGGTAACCGGCGAAGAAGATGGGGGTCCAGATCGCATTGAGCGCCATCTGGGCGAGAAACAGGCGGATACCCGTCGTTCGCGCCTTACTGTCAACCGCGCGCCACGCACGCCAGAACGACAGTCCAAGGAATACGTAGAGAACCGTCCACACGGGACCAAACACCCAGTTCGGCGGGGTCCACGGCGCCTTGACGGCCTCGGCGTACCACCCTTCGACGTTTCCCGCGGTCGACATCGCACCCAATCCGCCGATGACGAACGGAACAATCAGTGAAATGGCGAGTGCGAGCCCCTGACGGGGACGAGTTGACGTGCTCATGGAATCTCCTTGGGTCTTGCCCTCACACTACGCGGGGCATCCTCAATCGCCTAGAATGGGAACACAGACGTTGAACCGGCCATCACCGGTGAGTCCGCGGAAGAACGGCTTCGGCCAAGTAGAACCGCGCGGGTAAGCCCGTCACAGCAGTCAACGAGTGGCCCGAGAGGGCAATCGGGGTGGTACCGCGGAACTCACGTTTCGTCCCTGGGTAGTGAGAAACACCAAGGAGCCCCCATGACGTACCCCCGCCACCGTGACACGACCGGCGTTGCGCCGTCCCCTTCGTTCCCCGCGATCGAACACGAGGTGTTGACGTACTGGGCGAACCACGACACGTTCCGCAAGTCCATCGCGAACCGCGAAGGCTGCGACGAGTGGGTGTTCTATGACGGCCCTCCGTTCGCCAACGGACTTCCGCACTACGGTCACCTGTTGACCGGGTACGCCAAAGACCTGTTCCCGCGCTACCAAACCATGCGCGGCAAGTTGGTACACCGCCGATTCGGGTGGGACACGCACGGACTCCCCGCCGAACTCGAAGCGGAACGACAACTGGGAATCACCGACAAATCTCAAATCGAGGAGATGGGCATCGCGGCGTTCAACGCGGCCGCCAAGGAATCCGTGCTTATGTACACCAAGGAGTGGGAAGAGTACGTCACCCGCCAAGCACGCTGGGTGGACTTCGAAAATGACTACAAGACCCTCGACATCACGTTCATGGAGAGCGTCATCTGGGCGTTCAAACAGCTGTACGACAAGGGACTGGCTTACGAGGGGTACCGCGTTCTGCCGTACTGCTGGCGCGACCAGACCCCACTGTCCAACCACGAACTGCGCATGGACGACGACGTGTACAAGGCGCGCCAAGATCAGTCCGTCACCGTCACGTTCCCGCTAACAGGTGACAAGGCACACGCGCTCGGACTCGTCGGAGTCTCCGCTCTCGCATGGACCACCACGCCCTGGACACTGCCCACCAACGCGGCGCTCGCGGTTGGGCCGGAAATCTCGTACGCAGTTCTGCCGGCTGGCCCGAACGGTGCCGCTGCTGATGGTGAGAACTTCCTGCTCGCGGCCGACACCGTTGGTGCGTACGCGAAAGAACTGGGATACGAGGACGCCGAGACGGCGAAGTCCGCCATCGCGCGCACGCTGACCGGCGCCGAACTTGAGGGCATCGAGTACACGCGCATCTTCGACTACTACGCCGACCGCGAGGAATACGCGAAGGGATTCACGATCCTCGTCGCCGAATACGTTGCCACGGGCGAAGGAACCGGAATCGTCCACCAGGCACCCGCCTACGGTGAAGACGACCAGATCATCACCGGCCAGAACGGCATCGGCGTCATCATCTCTATCGATGACTCGGGCAAGTTCCTGTCGGACGTGACCGACTTCGCGGGACAGCACGTGTTCGACGCGAACAAGCCGATCACTCAGTGGCTCAAGGCCGAGGGCCGACTGCTTCAGCAGAAGTCGTACGATCACTCGTATCCGCACTGCTGGCGTTGCCGCAACCCGCTCATCTACAAGGCGGTGTCGTCGTGGTTTGTGCGCGTTCCCGACTTCCGTGACCGAATGGGCGAACTGAACCAGGACATCAACTGGGTTCCCGACAACGTCAAGGACGGCCAGTTCGGCAAGTGGGTCGCCGGCGCACGCGACTGGTCGATTTCCCGCAACCGTTACTGGGGTTCGCCGATTCCCGTGTGGAAGAGCGACAACCCTGACTACCCGCGCATCGACGTGTACGGGTCGCTCGACGAGCTTGAAGCGGACTTCGGTGTTCGCCCGACGGACCTGCACCGCCCGATGATCGACGAATTGACGCGTCCGAACCCCGACGACCCGACCGGTCAGTCGACGATGCGTCGCATCACCGACGTTCTCGATGTGTGGTTCGATTCGGGTTCGATGCCGTTCGCCCAGGTGCACTATCCGTTCGAGAACCGCGAATGGTTCGACACCCACAACCCCGCCGACTTCATCGTGGAATACATCGGCCAGACGCGCGGTTGGTTCTACACGCTGCACGTTTTGTCCACCGCACTGTTCGACCGTCCGGC
This sequence comes from Micrococcales bacterium, assembly GCA_024641015.1. GTDB lineage: Bacteria > Actinomycetota > Actinomycetes > Actinomycetales > Microbacteriaceae > MWH-TA3. The sequence goes on along the minus strand of JAHEDU010000051.1, from coordinate 980 downwards.
GTTCACCAACGTCATCTCGCACGGAATCGTGTTGGGCAACGACGGACAGAAGATGTCCAAGTCGCTCCGCAACTACCCGGACGTGTCCGAGGTGTTCGAGCGCGACGGTGCCGACGCGATGCGTTGGTTCCTCATGTCGTCGTCGGTCATCCGCGGTGGAAACCTCGTTGTCACCGAGGAGGGAATCCGCGAAGCGGTTCGCCAGTTCCTCCTGCCGTTGTGGTCGACGTACTACTTCTTCACCCTGTACGCGGGGGACATCGAACCGACTCGTCGAACCGACTCGACCAACGTTCTCGATCGTTACTTGCTCGCAAAGACACGCGACCTGATCGAGGGCGTCACCGAGGATCTCGATGCTCTCGACAGCCCGATGGCGGCCGCCAAGATCCGCGACTTCGCCGACGTGCTCACGAACTGGTACGTCCGTCGCTCGCGCGAACGCTTCTGGGACGGCACCGACAAGGACGCCGTCGACACGCTGTACACGGTCCTTGAGACGGTGTGCCGAGTCGCCGCGCCGCTTGCCCCGCTCGTCACCGAAGAAGTGTGGCGTGGCTTGACGGGCGGCGAGAGCGTTCACCTGACCGATTGGCCGGATGTGAACGAGTTCCCCGCCGATCACGCCTTGGTCATGGCGATGGACCGAGTCCGCGAGGTCGCCTCTGCTGGACTGGCTTTGCGCAAGTCGCAGGGGCTTCGCGTTCGCCTGCCTCTCGCCAACCTGACAGTAGTTGTTCCCGAAGCACCGTCGATTCCTGAGCTGATCGACATCCTGCGAGACGAACTCAATGTCAAGTCCGTTTCGGTTGTCGAGTTACGCGAAGAATCGGTGGGAGATTACGGAATCACGCGTCGACTTTCGGTCAATGCGCGCACACTTGGCCCGCGAATTGGCGGTCAGGTCCAACAAGTGATTTCCGCTACGAAGGCGGGCGACTGGTCCGTTGCGGACGGTGTCGTCACGGCCGGTGGAATCG
>JAHEDU010000049.1 GCA_024641015.1 Micrococcales bacterium | reverse complement strand
GCGGCGGGTTCACATCACCTGTACATGCTGGGTTCGCCCGGAGCGGGAAAGACGATGTTGGCCGAACGGCTCGTCGACATCCTGCCCGACCTCACTGCCGAAGAGTCGCTCGAGGTCACCTCCATCGCTTCGCTTTCCCGCGTGGCGCAGACGCGCGCACTCATCACTCGGCCGCCGTTCGAGGCGCCGCATCACACTGCGACGCCAGTGTCAATCGTCGGCGGGGGATCGGGCGTGATTCGACCAGGCGCGGTCTCTCGGGCTAGCCGTGGAGTGTTGTTCCTCGACGAAGCCCCAGAATTCTCGCCGGCGGTGATCGACTCGCTGCGCCAACCTCTCGAGTCTGGCGACATCGTGATTCATCGCGCGCACCAGGTTGCGCGGTTCCCCGCCCACGTTCACCTCGTCCTCGCGGCGAACCCCTGTCCCTGCGGGCAAGCCGGGCTTTCGGACTCTGACTGCGTGTGCACGCCCGACCGACGTCGACGGTACCGCTCGCGCCTGTCTGGGCCAGTTCTCGACCGCATCGACATTCACTTGCCCGTGCGACGCGTGCCACGTGCGCAACTGCTGGACGATTCATCGGCGCGCGTCACAACCGCCGAGGCACGAGTTCGGGTTACGGCGGCACGCGCGGCGGCGAACGCGCGTTGGGGTGCTCACCGCGTTTCCGCGAATGAACTTCGCACCGGGCGATTCAGGCTGTCGCCAACCGTGTCCACGGCTCTCGACTTGGCGCTTGACCGGGGCGCCCTCTCAATGCGCGGGTACGACCGCGCCCTGCGAATTGCGTGGACTCTCGCCGACCTGGCCGGTTCACCAGCACCAACGCGCGATCAGGTCGACCGTGCGTACACACTGAGGAAAGGACTCACCCCGTGACCATGATGTGGAACGTCCCCGTGAAGGATATTGATGCCGCGATTGCCCCGCTGCGACCGGACGCCGATTCCGACGACAGACTCGAATCTTTTGCCGTCGCCGCCTGGAGTTTCCTCGTCGAACCGGGGGACCGTGTGGCCGGTGCGTTGGTCCGCCGATTTGGGGCGGGAGAAGCGCTCTCGCGAGTCGTCGCACGACCTGCCGCGTCGAGCCTTGCCGACGACGAACTTTCAGCCGCCGACGTCGCCGAAGCTCTTGCACGGTGGGAACCACGCCTTGAAACTCCGGCGCTCTTTCGATCGCTCACCAGTGCCGCAACGCTGGGGATTCGACTGGTGCGCGACAGCGACGAATTCTGGCCCGACGGGCTGATCGACCTCGGCGACAACGGTCCGCGAGTTCTGTGGGTCAGGGGGCAGGTCGAATCGTTGCCTCAAACCTCGTCGAGTGTCGCCATCGTTGGTGCGAGAGCGTCGACAGGTTACGGCGAACACGTTGCAATGGATTTCGCGGCGGGGTTCGTCTCGCGCGGGTACGCGGTTGTGTCGGGCGGTGCATACGGAATCGACGGAATGGCTCATCGCGCGGCGCTGGCCTGCGGTGGCACGACAATCGCCGTCATGGCGGGCGGTCTCGACAACCTCTATCCGTCAGGTCACGAGGAATTGCTCAAGCGAATCATGAACACCGGTGCGGTGGTGTCCGAAGTGCCTCCGGGCGGGGCGCCAACTCGTTGGCGATTCCTGCAGCGCAACAGGCTGATCGCGGCGATGGCGGGCGGCACCGTCGTCATTGAAGCGGGCTATCGAAGTGGTTCGCTCAACACCGCCACTCACGCCCGCGACCTTGATCGTCCACTCGGCGTTGTGCCAGGTCCCATAACGAGCGGGCAATCGGCGGGGTGTCACCGCCTGCTGCGCACCAATCCCGCCGCCGAACTCGTCACGAGTGTTGCCGACATGGTCGACCTCATGTCAGGAAGCGTGTCCGCTGAAGAATTCGCGTCGCGCGATTCGCCCGAAACCATCCGTGTTCTCGACGCACTGTCCAGCACGCCACGCGAACTAGCGGCGGTCGCTGCGCGGTCAGGACTTTCTGAAGCCCAAGCACTCGTGGTTCTCACTGCCCTCGAGTCAGAGGGAAGGGCGGATCAAACAGGGGAGCGCTGGTCTCGAACCTGAACCCCACTGCGCGATAGTCTGCAGACATGTTCTTCGAAGAGCCGACGGCCTCCCACGTCATCGCGCACATCTCTGACACGCACCTGCTGGGCGGGAACCGCAAGCTGTTCTCGAAGGTGGACGTGAAGAAGAACCTCACCGACCTGCTCGAAAGGCTTCGGGCGACGGGGATGACGTTCGACGCACTCGTCTTCACAGGAGACCTCGCCGATGTCGCCGAACCAGAGGCGTATCGCTGGATTCGCCAACAGGTCGAACCTGTGGCGTCTGAACTCGGCGCCCAGGTCATCTGGGTGATGGGAAACCACGACGAGCGCGAGCACTACGCTCGCGAACTGTTCGACGAAGAGTCCAACGGTGCGCCCCACGATCGCGTCTACGACATCAACGGACTGCGTGTTATTTCGCTGGACTCGACCGTCCCCGGTTACCACCACGGCGATCTCGACGATTCCCAGGTCGAGTGGCTCGCCGCCGAACTATCCACCCCTGCCAAGCACGGGACGATTCTCGCCTTGCACCACCCGCCAATTCGCAGTCACAACCCTCTCGTCCGCATGATCGAGCTGTTCCACCAGGACAAGCTGGAGAAGGTGCTGCGCGGAGGCGATGTGCGAACGATTCTCGGCGGGCACCTTCACTATTCGACGTTCGGCACGTTCGCGGGAATCCCCGTCGCCGTCGCCAGCGCGACCTGCTACACCGTTGATATGGGAATGTCGAAGGACTTTCTGATGGCCGCGGTTGACGGTGGGCAGTCGATCCAACTCGTCCACGTGTACGACGACACCGTCGTTCATTCGGTCATCCCGATCGACGAGTTCCCTCAGCTCACCGCTTACCCGTCCGCCCTTCGGGCGCTCGCGGATACGATGACGGAAGAGCAGATCATCGAGATGGTCTCGAATAAGAAATCCGACTTCAATCAAGCGGAAAGCGCAACCTCGGCCGGCGAGCGTTAGTCAATTCCATTTACATGGCGCGAATATGCCGTGTTGACGGACGCTAGAAATTCGGTGATTGTCGCAAGCTGATCGTCGGTGAACTTATGGAGAACGTCGTCGATATCCAGCACCATCGAACGCAATTCACCCATGATGAGCGCCGCCGACTTGTCACTCGCAGTCACCACAATCCTTCGCCGGTCGGTCGGGTGGTTGGCGCGATTGACGTGGCCCATTTCCAAGAGTCGATCGATTGACGCCGTCATCGCCGCCGGTGTGATTCGTGCGGCGTTAGCCAATTCTCCTGGTGACAGCTGTCCTCGCTGCATCAGAGTTTCCATAACAACTCGGTCGGTCGGGTTGACGGCAGTGAGTGCTTCAATTTTCCGCTCGAAGCGGCGGGACAACTGTGTGAACTCGCGCAACAACTCAGTCGGCGGTTTGACCACACCGATTTCATTGTTGGCTGTTTGCGTTTCCGTCGTCACCCTTATAGTGTAGCAATCAAATAGTTTGACAATCAAACAAAACGGAGTTGTTCAATGTTCCTCAACAAGGCCTACCGACTGTGGTCGTCCATCATCGCGCTCGTCATTTCGTTCGCACTCGCGGGCGGCGCGTTCGCGCTGTCGCAGCTGAAGAGCGTCGAGACCGCACCCGAAACCGGTGCGCCGAGCAAGTCGGAGGCTGCGCAGGTCGCTCGCATGACCGAGGCCTTCCCAGCCGCTTCGGGCACGGCAATCTTCCTCGTCTACACGTCGACGAGCGATCTCACGGATTCGCAGATTGAGACGATCAACGAGAACATCGCCGACATCTACGCCGAGCACACCGAGATTCCATTCGCCCCGACCGCCGAGATTTCGGCTGACGGCACGACTGCGTCGGCCATCGTCCCGTTGACGGCGACGAACGTTGTTGACGAGCGCACCGAGCGCTACAACGACATCAAGGACCGGGCCGACAACGGCTTGACCGGTGTCGATTTGTACCTCTCCGG
>JAHEDU010000047.1 GCA_024641015.1 Micrococcales bacterium | reverse complement strand
ACGAATTCGATGATGGCGCCTTCCGCTTCGGCCAACCAGTGCAGCGCGTCGAGGGCGGCGTGGTGTTCGGCTTCGGTCGACAGGATTCGAGGCCGTGGCAGCGGTGCACCCGGTTCGCGCGTGGCGGGGGTGCCGTTACGCCCCCAGAACAATCCCTTGATGGCGAGGTTGATGGCTTCGGTTCCGCTACCGGTGAGCGTGACGTCGAACGGGGTCGCACCGATCGCGGCGGCGAGCTTGTCGCGGCCTTCCTCCCACAGCAGCCTCGACTTCTGGCCGTCGCGGTGAGTGGCGGAGGCGTTTCCGCGCTGATGCACCGCGCTCGTCCACGCGTCGATCACCACCGTCGGCATGGGCGAGGTGGCCGCAAAGTCGAAATACGCCACAGAAACTCCTTTGTCAGTACCCTAGAACACGTGCCTTCGACTGAGTCGTTTTATGACATCGGGTATCGGCGCACCGAGACCGGAGGCACGATTCGGGTCTGGAGTGCGAACGCGACCGCGATGACGCTGACCGTGTGGTCAGACAAAGACCCCGAATGGCCGGAAGAAAATATTCCGATGACGGTGGGCGACGACGACGTCTGGACCGCCGAATCAGAACTTCTTGTTCCCGACGCGATGTATTCGATTCACGCGAGCGGCCCCGAAGGCCCTCGTCACGTGTTCGATCCTGAGAACGCTCTCATCGATCCGTACGCCCGTGGAATTGTCCGCACGGACTCGGGCGATTACCGAAGCGTCATCGTCGACGACACGTTCGATTGGGGCGGTGTGGCCAAGCCGAACACTCCCCTGTCGGAAACCGTGATTTACGAGGCGCACGCCAAGGGACTGACGGCACAGCACCCCGACATTCCCGAGCACCTTCGCGGAACGTATGCGGGCATCGCACACCCCGCGACGATTGAGCACCTCACGAAGTTGGGCGTGACCGCAATCGAGCTGCTGCCGGTCCACCAGTTCATTTCCGAGGAACGACTTCGCAAGCAGGGGCTTCACAACTATTGGGGTTACAACTCGCTGAGTTACTTCGCCCCGCACCCCGCCTATGCCACACGCGAGTCGATTGCCGCGGGCCGCAGCGCGGTGTTGACCGAGTTCAAAGGCATGGTTCGCCTGCTGCACGAAGCAGGCATCGAGGTCATCCTCGACGTCGTCTACAACCACACCGCCGAGGGTGGCTTCGGCGGACCGTCGTTGTCGTTCCGCGGTTTGGACAACGCGAACTACTACCGCCAGACGGAACTGGGCGAGTACATCGACACGACGGGGTGCTCGAACACTCTCAACACGTCGGTGCCCGCAGTCGCTCAGCTTGTCGTCGATTCGCTTCGGTTCTGGGCGGAAGAGTGCCAGGTCGACGGGTTCCGATTCGACCTCATGGCGAGCCTCGGCCGTAATGAAGGCCACGAGTTCACGCCCGACCACCCGCTGTTGCACGCGATTCTCAACGACCCGGTTCTGTCGACGACGAAGTTGATCGCCGAACCGTGGGACACCGGGATGGGCGGATGGCAGGTTGGCCAGTTCCCCGCCGGATACCAGGAATGGAACGACGGATACCGCGACACCGTGCGCGAGTTCTGGTTGCACGACATCGCCGAGGCGCGCGCGTGGACCGTAACTCCGCAGGGCGTCGGCAAGCTGGCGTCGGCGTTGTCGGGGTCGGTAGGCACGTTTGGCCCGGAGCGCTCCCCCCTCGCCAGTGTCAACTTCGTCACCGCACACGACGGATTCACGCTCGCCGACCTGGTCTCGTACGACCAGAAGCACAACAAGGCGAACGGCGAAGACAACCGCGATGGGACGGATCACAACATCTCGTTCAACTTCGGCTTCGAGGGGTTCTCGCACGAAGACCACATCATCGTCGAACGCCGTCGCGCGATGCGCTCGCTACTAGGAACGCTGTTCACCTCGGCGGGCATCCCGATGCTCACCGCCGGTGACGAAATGGGCCGCACACAGCACGGCAACAACAATGCGTACTGCCACGATTCGGCGTTGACGTGGATCAACTGGGAACTCGGCGACTGGCAGAGGGCACACCTGGAATCTACTACCCGCCTGATTCACATCCGCCGCGAGAACCGCGCGCTTCGCCCCGAAGGCGGCATCTACCCGTCGATGGAAATTTCGCCCGCTGGTCGACCCCGCCAGGCTCGGACGCCCAAGGACGCGTGGACGGTCGACTGGTACGCCCAGGACGGCACGCTGATGACGTTCGACAACTGGACCGACTCAACCGAACGCACACTGCAGTACCTCGCAGGAACACCCGCGGTCGAAGCTGACCGAAACCGCGTTCTCGTCCTCATTCACGGGCTGGAAAATTCGGTCGAGGTGACCCTGCCCAAGCGCACGGATGTCACCGAATACGAAGTCCTGTGGGATTCGTCACACGCATCGGCTCCCGCTCCGCGCACGTATGCGCCGGGCGAGGTCGTCGCGATCGGTCCCGCGAACGTCGTGATCTTCGCGGTTCGCTAGCGGCCGGCGGCCCGCCGAGTAATCAGCCCTAGAGACTACTCGGCGAGACCGGCGACAAGCCCGAGCTCGGCGGGTGACGCCAGCAGCGGGTTGTTCGGGAGGACACGCACGGTGTACCCGAAGGAACCTGCGCGAGTCAACGGAATCTCACCGACGTACTGTGCCGGCTTTCCGTCTTCGTGGGAATCGAACGCGAGAGTCGCAACCGATTGAACGGTGAAGTCCGTGTCACCGGGCGAACGACCCGAAACAACCTGGACGACGAGGTCGTTCGGGTCGATGCCGTCGATTTCGACCTGTGCGCGAATCGAAAGAGTGTCGCCGACCTGCGGCTCTTCGACTCCGCCGGACTCGACGTGGGTGACGTGCACCTTCGGCCAGTTGGCAGTCAGCGACGAAACCCAGGCAGCGAGTTCCTTGGCGGCAGCGTACGAGCCCGCGGCGAACGTTCGCGCCGACTGAGCCGCCGGCAGGTACAGACGGTTGACGTACTCGGACACCATGCGGTCTGCGCTGAGTTCCGGGGTCAGTGTCGCCAGCGTGTGGCGGACCTTTTGCAACCAGTTCGTCGGAAGGCCATTCTTGTCGCGGTCGTAGAACGTCGCGGCAACCTGGTTTTCGATGAGGTCGTATAGGGCTTCGGCTTCGAGCGCGTCGCGCTCGGTGTCGTCACCAGCGGAATCCGCGGTCGGAATCGCCCACCCGTTCTGGCCGTCGTAGTACTCGTTCCACCACCCATCGAGGATCGACAGGTTGAGCGAACCGTTGAGCGCGGCCTTCATTCCCGAGGTACCGCACGCTTCGAGCGGGCGCAGCGGGTTGTTCAGCCACACGTCGGTTCCGGGGTACAGGTGACGTGCCATCGCCATGTCGTAGTTCGGCAGGAACACAATGTGCTCGCGCACCTCGGGGTCCTGGCTGAACTGGACGAGCTTCTGGATCAGGGCCTTGCCCTGGTCGTCGGCGGGGTGCGACTTTCCGGCGATGACGAACTGGACCGGTCGTTCGGGGTTCGTCAGGATGCGCTTGAGGCGCTCGGGATTCGACAGCATCAACGTGAGTCGCTTGTAGGTCGGGACACGGCGTGCGAATCCGATCGTCAGCGCGTCGGGGTTGAGCAGGTAGTCAAACCACGTCGGCACGGGCGAACCGGGGTTCTCCTCCTTGTACGACGCAATCGCACGGTCGCGAGCGTCCTGTACCAGCTTCGCGCGCATGTCGTTGCGAACTGTCCACAGGTCAGCATCGCTGAGCGCGTCACTCGTCCAATCGACCGTGGTGGTGTCCATTGTTCCGAAGACGCGCTCGGCGAGCGCCATCATGCGTACGTCCGTCCAGGTGGCGGCGTGAACACCGTTGGTGACCGACGTGATCGGCACCTCTTCGGTGTCCATGCCCGGCCACAGTTCGCCGAACATTCCACGGGAGACTTCACCGTGAAGTTGCGAGACTCCGTTTGCTCGCTGTGCGAGGCGAAGTCCCATGTGGGCCATGTTGAAGATTTCGGGGTCG
>JAHEDU010000008.1 GCA_024641015.1 Micrococcales bacterium | reverse complement strand
CCTTCGATCCAACGATGTGTGCGCGAATTGCGGTGATGACAGTCGGCGATGCGGCGTAATCGGCGAGAACAACGATTCGATGAGCCTTTCCGGCGGGCGCGGGACCCACGATTCGGTGACCGGCGAGTTCGGGAAGTGCTCGAACGATGGCGAGATCGGCGATTGAACCCGAAATAGCAATGGCACGTGTCGCAGGCGGGAATCCGAGCGCGCGCCGGTCACGAAGTTCATCGTGGACGATTGCCTCCCAGTTGCCCGATGCGAAACTGGCGGCAAATGCCCCGTCGACGTTTGCGAGGACGATGACGCCCGTATCCGAAGCGAAGGCTCCTGCTGTCCCCCACCATCGCAAGCAGTTTTCGCTGGTCCGAAGGCCGGGTCGTTGCAACTCGCGGTCTCCGTCGACGATGAGGACCGCCTCGTAACCGCCGTCGACGATTGGTTCCGCCCCACGCGTGGAAACGACGAGTGCTCGCGAGCGCGGGATTTCCAGATGTCGGTGTTCGCCATCGGAGAGAATCACCTTGGTGCCGGCAAAGGCGCGACCCAATTCGTCTGCGGTTCGAACGGAGCCCTTACCGGCGAATGCAAGCTCTCGGCTTCCGCAGTGAGCGCACTGGATTCCCAGCGGTTGATTTCCGCACAGCCGACACAGAGTCGAACCGTCACGCGCTCCGCCCAAAGGTGACCGGCACCGCGCACAGCGATGTGGCGTTCGGCATGCGGCACACACAACCGCAGGAGTGAACCCAGGACGGGCGACTTGGACAAGCACGGGTCCTCGTTCCAACGCATCACGAACAATTCGCCACGCCGAGGTGGGGATGCGCGCCTTTCCTGCAAACGAATCGTCCGTCGGATCGTTCGCAAGTACAACGGAAGTCCGTGTCGGTCGCGACCCGACAGACTCGACGAAATCAAGATCACGAAAACGGGCAAGTTCCACTGACGGCGTCAACGACGCGAAAATCAGGTCACCACCGTCTATGCCGTGGCGGATAATTGCTGCGTCACGAGCGTGAACGAACGGCGCAAGCGGTTCGTCGAGGAGCGGGTCCGACTCATTGACGACGATGAGTGTCTGCAGATTCTCCACCGGTGCGTACACCGCGCTTCGAGTGCCGATGACGACCGACGCCTGTCCGGAAAGAACCGTGAGATAGCGCGCGTATCGTTCGCTGGGAGTACCCGAGGAATCCCACACGACGTGGTCGACATCACCGAGCGCGCGCGTGAGAAGTTCGAGGTCGCGCCAATCGGGAACAACGACGAGGGAACCGCCGGTGGAGTCGCGGATGAGATCGGCAATCTGAGCGAATGCTCGAAGCGTCGGTCCCGCCGAAGTGGACACGACTCCGGCGTCGAGAGAGACGACCTTCTTGGTCCCCGATGCGGGTGCCACCTCTCCGCGTGGCGCGATGGTGAACGACTTCTCTATTCGAACCGCTCGCTTGGGAACGGCGATTCGCAGGACGTCCGATGCGCTTCCCGCGTTTCGTTCAGATACCGCGCGGACGTGTTTCCACAGTGACGGCGTGACGACCGGAACAGCGCCGAGAACGGAATCAATGTCGGCAAGGACAATGCCCTGTTTTGACTCTGTTCCCAGTTCGATGACGAAACCATCGACGAGCCGTGTTCCGCGCCCAAGAGGCACACGAACGCGGCCACCAGGAACTATCTCGGAAGCAAGCCGGTCGGGAACGGAATAGTCCAAGAGCCGGTCGAGTCGCGGGATGGGCGACTCAACAAGCACTCGGGCGACCAGCACGATTAGCTCGACAGGTCGGCGATGCGTGTACGCAGCGAGTCGACCCGGTCCAGTCGCTCCCAGGTGAAAGATGCACCGGTACGACCAAAGTGGCCATACGCGGCGGTATCGCGATACGTGACCGACGAGAGCAATTCGAGGTCGCGAATGATCGCAGCGGGACGCAGGTCGAACTCGTCGGTGAGCGCTGTGACGATGTGGTCGAGAGGGTACTTTTCGGTGCCAAACGCTTCGACATACAGTCCAACGGGTTCGGGCAAGCCGATTGCGTAGGCGACCTGTACCTCGAGACGATCCGCGAGCCCTGCAGCCACTGCGTTCTTTGCCACCCAGCGCATGGCGTACGCGCCGGAGCGGTCGACCTTCGACGGGTCCTTTCCCGAGAACGCACCGCCACCGTGGCGAGCAGCGCCGCCGTAGGTGTCCACGATAATCTTGCGACCCGTCAGCCCGGCATCGGAGCCAGGACCGCCATGCTCGAAAGAACCGGAAGGGTTGATGATGTATCGAACGGCCGAGAAATCGAGGCCGGATTCGGCGAGCACCGGGTCGATAACAAACTTCCGGATGTCGGCTTCGATTCGGTCGTGAGTGAGGGGGGAACCGTCCACCGTGGGTGCGTGTTGCGTTGACACAACGACGGTGTCGACGGTGACGGGAGTCGCGCCGTCGTATCCAATCGTCACCTGCGTCTTGCCGTCGGGTCGCAAATACGAAACAACACCCTCACGACGGACGCGTTCGAGTTTCTCGGCGATTCGATGCGCCAGATGGATCGAGGCAGGCATGTATGCGTCGGTCTCGTTCGTTGCGTACCCGAACATGATTCCCTGGTCGCCAGCGCCCTGAGCGTCGACGTCGTCCTTGTCGACCGCCTGATTGATCTCGGACGATTGTTCCGCGATCGACATCATGATTCCGCAGGTTTTCCCGTCGAAATCAACTTCTGCCGAGTCGTAGCCAATTCCCACGATGGTGTTGCGAACGATGCGGTCAATGTCGACATAGCCTTCGGTGCGGACTTCACCGGCGACATGAATGAGTCCACCGGATGCGAGGCATTCGACAGCGACTTTGGCGTGGGAATCCTGTTCCAGAATCGCGTCGAGAATGGCGTCCGAGAGCTGATCGCAGAGCTTGTCGGGGTGGCCGCTTGTCACGGATTCGCTGGTGAAGAATCGAAGGGTCATCGGGCGCTATCTTTCTGTCGGCTGACACGGTCGAGGATGCGTCCCGCAACGTGTGCCTTGCTGCCGCTGACCTCGTCGACGCGAACACCCTCGCTATTTACAAGAACGATATCGGTCGGGACATTCCCAAAGCCCTGAGACTCACCGACGAGATTCCCGACGAGCAAATCGACGCCCTTTGCGACGGCCTTTCGAGCCAATTCAGCTTCGAAATTGCCCGAGTCCGTCTCGGCGGCGAAGCCGACCACCACACGGTCACCCTTACCCGCGGCGGCTTCGGCGAGGACGTCCGGGTTCTCCACCAGTTCAAGCGTGGGAACACCCGACGACTTCTTCAATTTCACGGGTGACGGTGAAGCAACGCGATAGTCGCTCACCGCAGCGGACGAAATGAACACGTCAGTTGACACAAATTCGCGCAGAACAGCGTCGCGCAGTTCAGCAGCGGTTCCAACGTCAATCACGCGCATACCACGAGGAGTCGGCACCTCGAGGTGTGCGGCGATGAGAGTCACGTCAGCCCCGCGGTCACGGGCCGCCTCCGCAAGGGCGACACCCATTGCGCCGGTCGAACGATTTCCGATGAATCGCACGGGATCAATCGGCTCGCGTGTTCCACCCGCGGTGATGAGCACTCGTACCCCGACAAAGTCCTTGGGGGCGAGGACCGCTAGAACAGCTTCGACGATGTCGTCGGGTTCGGCGAGTCGCCCCACACCGGAGTCGTTACCGGTGAGTCGGCCAGATGCTGGGCCGACCAGGTGAACTCCCCGCGAGACAAGTGTGGCGACATTCGCCTGCGTTGATTCCTGCTCCCACATTTCGGTGTGCATGGCAGGGGCAACGACAATCGGTGCCGTCGAGGCAAGAACGCTGGTCAACAGCAGGGAGTCGGCACGACCTTCGGCGATTGCCGAAAGTGAGTTCGCCGTGGCTGGAGCGATGAGGATAGCGTCGGCAGACTGACCCATTGCCACATGGCGTACTTCGGATACGCCGTCGAAAACCGAGTCGTGGACAGGGTTACGACTGACCGCTTCGAGTGTCGCGCGGCCAACAAAGTTCAGAGCGGATTCGGTCGGAATGACGTGAACGTCACATCCTCGTTCGACAAGCGAGCGGATAACCGACACGACCTTGTAGGCGGCAATGCCACCGGTCAGTCCCACGACGACGCGCGGGTGAAGTCCGGTCACGTTAGTTGGTGGAGTCAAGCTCCACGAGGCCCTCATTGATCTCGCGCATGGCGATTGTGAGGGGCTTCTCGTCGATGGTCGACTCTACGAGCGGACCGGCGGTGATGACGGTGCCTTCAGCGCGCTCCTGGTAGTAGTCGTTGATCTGGCGTGCACGCTTCGCGGCAACGATGACGAGCTGGTACTTCGAATCCACCTTGTCGAGGAGTTCGTCAATGGGGGGATCGATAATTCCCTTGTTCGTGTTCATGCGTGACCTTTCGCGTTAGGCGATACTCATCAATGATACGACGGCTTCGGCCGCGGTATCGACATCGTCGTTGACAATCGTCTCGTCAAACTCGTATTGCGCCTCGAATTCGACCTTTGCGGTTTCGAGTCGACGAGCCTGTTCCTCAGCGCTCTCGGTGCCACGTGTCGTCAAGCGACGCACGAGTTCGTCCCACGTTGGAGGAAGAAGGAACACGAGGACGGCTTCCGGCATGGCCGCTTTCACCTGTCGAGCGCCTTGAATATCGATTTCGAGAATGATGCTCTCCCCCGCATCCAGGGCTTCCTGAATCGGTTTTCGCGGTGTGCCGTAGCGGTTCTGACCGTGAACCACTGCCCACTCGAGCATCTGATTCGTTTCGACCAAGTTGTCGAATTCCTCGTTGGAGACGAAAAAGTAGTGAACACCGTCGATCTCGCCAGGACGCGGTTGGCGCGTCGTGGCGCTGACGCTGAACCGAACCTCAGGGTGAAGTTCTCGGATACGCGCGACAACGGTTCCCTTGCCGACTGCGGTCGGTCCCGCGACGACGATTAACTTGCCGGTTGCTTCGGTCGAGCCATTCGAATTCGGTCGCTGGCGCAGCCATTCACCGAGAGTTTCAATTTGCCTCACACCGAGGAATCCCAGGCGCTTACGAGGATGAATCTTCAATTCATCGAGAATTCGCTCCACCTTGGTTGGGCCAATCCCCCGAATCGATTCGAGAAATTCATTCATACGAAGAGTCGCTTCGACGGAGGTTTCGTCGTCCCACGCTGTGCGGGCGACGGAAAGAGGTTCGACTGAGCCGTCGGCGATGGACGCCTTGACGGCAGCACGAGCTCGACGATTCGCAACTGCAATCGCCGACGCTTCGCGCGGATCTCTCATAGCCCCAATTCTCGGCGATGATCGTCGATGGCTGCAGCCAATCCGGCCGTTCCTGCGCCCAGTACCGACCGACTGACCGATGGGATGACGGAACTTGCAGCCGATCCATACAGTACGTCGAGGTCAGTGAGCTGTGCTCCTTGAGCGCCGAAGCCGGGTGCGAGCACCAAGGTTCCCTCGAGGTCACGTTCGGTGAGGCCAGAATCTGCGAGGCTGCGCGTGGCTCCGACAACGAGTCCGACGGTGTTTCCACGGTGGTTTCGTGCACGGGCCATGGCCGCAACGGCAGCGGGCAGAGACTCCCCTGCAATCGACGCCGACTGAATCGCCGCGGCATCAGGGTTCGACGTGGCGCACAACACGAAGATGGTGGCGCCGGACACATCGGCAGCATCGAATGCCGGCTCCAGTGCCTCAAACCCTTGGTACGGACTCGCCGTGAGCGCATCCGACTCGAGCGGCCCCTTTGCCAGCCACGCGGTTGCGTAAGCGGCCATCGTGGATCCGATGTCGCCGCGCTTTGCGTCGGCAATCACCGCTAACCCAGCGCCTCGCGCCTCCTGGATGACGGATTCCAATGCCATGAAGCCCGCTGCCCCGAATCGTTCAAAGAACGCGACCTGCGGTTTGACGATGCCGACACGATTCTGCGCCGCTGTGACAACCGCACGACCAAGTTCAAGCGCACCCGCTGCGGAGTCGGGCAATCCCCAACGCGTCAGGATGTCGGTCGATGGGTCGATACCTACACAGAGCGGGCCGACGGTGTCACGAATATCGGCGAAGCGAGCACCGAGTCCGCTCACCAGGAAGCCCGTTCCGTGGCGTACTCCTGCAGGCTCGTCACGCGAAGCTCTTCGGAATCGATTTCCAGCGAAGCAACCGCTGCCGAGACCTGCGCGATGGTGGTTACGAGGGCCTTGTCCGCTGCCACTGCCTCGCGTCGGATTTCCATGCCGTCCGCTCGTGCGCTTCGCCCCGACGGAGTGTTGATGATGAAGTCGACCTCGCCCGCACGAATCATGTCGACGATGCTGCGAACGTCACCGTCAACCTGCGAGTGCTTGGCGACAATTTCAACGGGGATTCCGTTGCGATCGAGGATGTCGGCAGTCCCCTCGGTCGCGAGCACTCGGAATCCGAGCTGGCTGAGGCGCTGAACCGGAAGGACAATTGACCGCTTGTCGCGGTCAGCAACCGACACGAACACCGTTCCGCCCTGCGGAAGGCCACCGTAAGCTGCCTGCTGGCTCTTGCGGAAGGCGATCGGGAAGTTACGGTCGATGCCCATGACCTCACCGGTCGAACGCATCTCCGGCCCGAGAACCGCGTCGACGACACGTCCCTCGGTCGTGCGGAAACGCTTGAACGGAAGAACGGCCTCCTTGACAGCGACGGGAGCGAATCGAGGAACATGCGTGCCGTCGTGCTCGGGAAGGTGTCCCCCAGCAATCAACGACTCAATCGATTCACCGACCATAAGCAGTGAAGCGGCCTTGGCCAACTGCGTCCCCATCGCTTTGGACACGAATGGCACGGTACGACTCGCTCGCGGGTTCGCCTCGAGCACGTAGAGAACTCCGGCCGAAACCGCGAACTGAACGTTGAGCAAGCCGACGACCCCGATGCCCTTGGCGATCGATTCGGTGGCGGCGGTAACGCGCTCGATAACGGTGCGACCCAGGGTGACAGGTGGCAGTGTGCAGGCAGAGTCACCGGAGTGAACGCCGGCCTCTTCGATGTGCTCCATGATTCCGCCGATGTACAGGCGATTACCGTCATAGAGCGCATCGACGTCGATCTCGATGGCGTCTTCAAGGAAACGGTCAACGAGAAGCGGTGCGTTGGGACCGATGATTGCCTGGTCGGCGATGCGGACAAAGTAATCACGAACCGACGCCGAGTCGTAGATGATTTCCATTCCGCGTCCGCCGAGAACGTAGGACGGGCGAACGAGCACGGGGTAGCCGATTTCCTCGGCAATCGCGACGGCAGAATCGACATCGGTCGCGGTTCCGTTTCGAGGTGCGACAAGTTCGTATTTGTCGAGAATCTCGGCAAAGCGTCCACGCTCTTCGGCGATGTCGATCGCGTCGGGCGTTGTGCCAAGAATGCGAACGCCGTTCTTTTCGAGTCCGTGAGCGAGCCCGAGGGCGGTCTGTCCACCGAGTTGAACCACAGCACCGACGATCTCGCCACTCGCGGCTTCCGCCTCGATCACTTCGAGCACGTCCTCAAGAGTGAGGGGCTCGAAGTACAGGCGATCCGAGGTGTCGTAGTCGGTCGAGACAGTCTCGGGGTTGCAGTTGATCATGATTGTTTCGTAACCAGCGTCGGCGAGCGCAAACGAGGCGTGCACGCACGAGTAATCGAACTCGATCCCTTGGCCGATTCGGTTCGGCCCGGAGCCGATGATGACGACCTTCTTGCGGTCCGACGGGATGACCTCAGTCTCGAAGTCGTACGACGAATAGTGATACGGGGTGAGTGCGGGGAATTCACCGGCGCAGGTGTCAACGGTCTTGAAGACCGGACGGAGTCCGTTTTCGCGACGGAAACCGCGAACGAGTTCTTCGCTCGAGTTCCACAGCGACGCGATCTGAACGTCACTAAAGCCGTGGTACTTGGCCTCGCGAAGCGCGTCGAGGTCGAACGGTGCAGCAGCGGTTGCGGTTGCGATTTCGTTGATGAGCGCAATCTGGTCAAGGAACCACGGGTCGATGCCCGTCGCAACGAACAGCTCGTCAACCGTTGCACCCGCGCGAAGCGCCTGCTGCACGGTGACAATGCGTCCATCGGTGGGGCGAATCGACCGTTCGGTCAGCGCGCGTGCGTCGCCGGGCTCGCCGTCCCAGTGGAACGAACTCCCCCGCTTCTCCAACGATCGAAGCGACTTCTGAAGCGCGGTCGTGAAGTTTCGACCAATCGCCATCGCTTCACCGACACTCTTCATGGTTGTCGTGAGAGTCGTGTCAGCCTCAGGGAATTTTTCGAACGCGAATCGAGGGGCCTTGACGACGATGTAGTCGAGGGTTGGCTCGAACGATGCCGGTGTGACGCCTGTGATGTCGTTGGGAATCTCGTCGAGTCGGTAACCGATGGCGAGCTTCGCCGCGATCTTGGCAATGGGGAATCCCGTCGCCTTCGACGCGAGCGCGCTCGAACGGCTCACTCGGGGGTTCATTTCGATGACGATAACGCGACCGTCGGCCGGGTCAATGGCGAACTGGATGTTGCAGCCACCGGTGTCAACGCCGACCAGTCGGATGATGTTGATGCCGATGTCACGGAGATTCTGGTACTCGCGGTCAGTGAGAGTCAGGGCGGGTGCGACGGTGATCGAGTCACCCGTGTGGACGCCGACGGGGTCTACGTTCTCGATGGAACACACGACGACGGTGTTGTCCGCCGTGTCACGCATGAGCTCGAGTTCGTATTCCTTCCACCCGAGGATCGACTCCTCCAGCAGAACCTCACTGGTCGGACTCTCGTGGAGCCCGTTGGACACCATCCGACGAAGTTCCGGCTCGTCATAAGCAAAACCTGACCCGAGCCCACCCATGGTGAATGACGGACGGATGACGACGGGGTAACCAGTTAGTTCGATGAAGGCGAGTGCGCCGTCAATCGAGTTCACGACGACGGACTTGGCGACATCGGCGCCACTGGCGAGAACGAGGTCCTTGAAAATCTGACGGTCTTCACCTCGCTGAATCGCTTCAAACTTCGCGCCGATCAGTTCGACGTTGTACTTCTCGAGAATTCCGGCTTCGTGAAGCGCCATCGCAGCGTTGAGTGCGGTCTGACCGCCCAGAGTCGGCAGAATTGCGTCGGGCTTCTCCTTGGCGATGATGGCCTCGATGACCTCGGTCGTGATGGGCTCGACGTACGTAGCGTCGGCGAAGTCCGGGTCGGTCATGATCGTCGCGGGGTTCGAGTTGATCAAGATGACGCGAATACCTTCTTCGCGAAGGACACGGCACGCTTGGGTACCCGAGTAGTCAAATTCTGCAGCTTGACCGATAACGATGGGCCCCGAACCGATGACGAGGACTGAGTTGATGTCTGAACGCTTAGGCATGAGTTACTTCCCCTGGGCGACGAGGTCGCGGAATCGGTCAAACAGGTAGGTGGAATCGTGCGGACCAGCAGCCGCTTCAGGGTGATACTGCACCGAGAACGCAGGAACGTCGAGCGCGCGAAGACCTTCGACGCACTGATCGTTGAGTCCAACGTGGCTGACTTCGACACGACCGAACCCTGCCGGAGAATCGACGATTCCGTCAACAGGCGCATCGACAGCGAATCCGTGGTTGTGCGCCGTGATTTCAATACGCCCAGTTTCCTTGTCGAGGACGGGCTGGTTGATACCGCGGTGACCGTACTTGAGCTTGTAGGTGCCGAATCCGAGCGCGCGACCGAGCAACTGGTTCCCGAAACAGATCCCGAAGAACGGAATCTTTCGCTCGAGCACGCCACGCAGGATTTCGACGTGACGCGTGGACGCGCTGGGGTCGCCGGGCCCGTTTGAATAAAACACCGCCACCGGGTTGATGGCGAGGATGTCGTCGAGGGTAGCTGACTGCGGAATCACGTGGACCTCGAACCCGCGGGCGGCGAGGTGGTTGAGCGTCGCCTGCTTGACACCGAGGTCAAGAACAGCAAGAGCTCCAAGCTCGTCACCGACAGCAGGAATGACAAACGTCGATTCGACAGAGACGTCTGCTGACAGGTTCAAACCGGACATTTCGGGCGCTGCGGTGACCGCGGCGACATAGTCGTCGGTCGAACGACCGTCGATGGGGAAGATTCCGGCACGCATCGATCCGGATTCGCGAATGATTCGCGTCAACGCCCTGGTGTCGATTCCGGAAATACCGACGATTCCCTGTTCGACGAGGTCGTCGGTCAGTGTGCGCTGTGAACGGAAGTTGGATGGCACTCGAGCGGGATCGCGAACAATGTAGCCCTCGACCCAGATGCGACGAGACTCTTCGTCCTCATCGTTCATTCCGGTGTTGCCGATGTGTGGAGCTGTCTGGACGACGATCTGGCCCGCGTATGACGGGTCGGTAAGGGTCTCTTGGTATCCACTCATGCCGGTTTGGAAAACAATCTCGCCGATCGATTCACCCGTTGCACCATATGCGTGACCGTCGAAACGGCGCCCGTCTTCGAGAACGAGAGTTGTTGAGTAGCTCATGATGTCCTTACCTCGTCGACGACAACGCCGTCGATAACTGTTTCAGTGCCTCGGAAGATAGTCGAGACGACTCGACCGGGAAGTTCGATTCCGCTGAACGGGGTGTTGCGTGAACCGCCGGCGAGACGGTCTGTACCCCAGACCCCGCGGTGTGCCGGATCGACGAGCGTGATGTTCGCCGGCGTTCCAACAGTAAGTGGCGCGTTGTAACCAGCAACCTGACCAATTGCCGCTGGAGTGACCGACAGCAGTCGCGACACGTCCTGCCAGGTCACGTGACCGGTGTCGACGAGCGTCGCCTGGACAATCGACAACGCCGACTCGAGTCCGACCATTCCGAACGCTGCATCCGACCACGTGCAATCCTTGGTCGCGGCCGAGTGAGGTGCGTGATCGGTTGCGACGATATCGATTGTGCCGTCGGCAACGCCAGCGCGGACGGCCTCCACGTCGTCCGCCGTGCGCAACGGAGGGTTCACCTTGAAGAGCGGTGAGTAACCCCTGACCGATTCGTCGGTGAGCAACAGGTGGTGGGGCGTCACTTCGGCCGTGACCGCGATTCCACGCTTCTTTGCCCAGCGAACGACGTCAACAGCGCCGGCTGTCGACAGGTGGCACACGTGAAGGCGCGCGCCGACCGATTCAGCAAGAAGAACATCGCGGGCGATGATCGAATCCTCGGCGACTCGCGGCCAGCCACCAAGACCGAGTTCGGCGGAAACGCCACCCTCGTTCATCTGGGCTCCGAGAGTCAGACGCGGGTCCTGAGCGTGCTGTGCGATGACTCCGCCAAAGGTTGCGACGTATTCCAGAGCGCGACGCATCAGCAACGAGTCGCCGATGCACTTTCCGTCGTCGGAAAACACCGTGACGCGGGCGCGGCTTGCCGCCATCGCACCGATGTCAGCCAACTGTTCGCCATCGAGGTTGCGGGTAACTGCACCGATGGGGCGCACCTCGACGAAACCCGCTTCGATTCCGCGATCGAATACTCGCTCGACCACGGTTGCGGTGTCTGCGACGGGTGAGGTGTTAGCCATCGCGTGAACAGCGGTGAATCCACCTGCGGCAGCCGCGCGTGATCCCGAGAGGATGGTTTCGGCACCTTCGCCACCAGGTTCACGAAGATGAGTGTGCAGGTCGACCAATCCCGGCAAAGCGACCAGTCCTGCCGCGTCAATCGTGCGATCAGCCGTGCCGGTGACAACGCCGACTTCGGCAATCACACCATCATCGACGAGGATGTCAACGCTCTCCGTGCCGAAACGCTGTGCTCCGCGAATGAGGATCGAGGTCATGATTCGGCTCCTGTCAGTGTGTACAGAACGGCCATTCGTGCAGCAACTCCGTTGGCGACCTGTTCCGTGACGGTTGACTGCGGCGAATCGGCGACCGCCCCTGCGATCTCCAGCCCCCGATTCATTGGGCCGGGGTGCATGACGATTGTCGAATCCTTGAGGCGAGCGAGGCGCTGGGTCGTCATTCCCCAGAAGCGCGAATACTCGGACTCGGATGGGAAGAAACCGCTGGTCATTCGTTCCTTCTGGATGCGAAGCGTCATCACGACATCAGGATTCGATTCGAGAGCGTCGTCGAGGGTGAGTGCCGTCGAAACGCCCCATGCCGAAACGTCAGCTGGGATTAGGGTCTTTGGCGCCACGAGGGTCACCCGTGCGCCGAGCGTGTTCAAGAGCCACACATTCGAACGCGCAACCCGTGAATGCAGGATGTCACCGACGATGGTGACGTCGATTCCATCGAGTCCCGATCCGCGGGCGTCGGCACCACGAAGTCGCGAACGCATCGTGAACGTGTCGAGTAACGCCTGAGTGGGGTGTTCGTGCGTGCCGTCACCCGCGTTGATGACGTGAGCGTCAATCCAGCCCGAATTCGCGACAGTTTCGGCGACTCCGGAGTGGGCGTGACGCAGCACGACGAAATCTGCCCCCATCGCTTCGAGCGTCTGCAGGGTGTCTTTGAGGCTCTCACCCTTGGAGACACTTGAGCCAGCGGCGGTGAACGTTGACACGTCGGCCGACAGGGCGAGGGCTGCCGCCTCAAACGAGAGCCTGGTGCGGGTCGAGTCCTCAAAGAAGACGTTCGCAACGGTCTTCCCGCGAAGCGTCGGGAGCTTCTTCACATCGCGACCGCGCACCTCGAGCATGTCGGCGGTGGTGTCGAGCAACGAAATCGCCTGTTCGCGGGTGAGGTCGCGCGTGGAAATCAAGTGCTTCATGCGATGCTCACTTCGTCCGTGTCATCGATCTCGGAGAGGCACACGTTGACTCGTTCGTCGACCGACGACGGCAAATTCTTGCCCACGAAGTCTGCGCGAATCGGAAGTTCGCGGTGCCCACGGTCGACCAAGACGGCGAAGCGCACCGTGTCGGGGCGACCGAGAGCGGTGATCGCGTCGAGAGCGGCTCGGACGGTGCGACCAGAGAACAGCACGTCGTCGACGAGGATCACGGTCGTTCCGTCGATTCCGGCGGCGGGAATGTCAGTGGGCGCCGTCGCACGAGTGGACTTTTGCTGGATATCGTCGCGGTACATCGTGACGTCCAGCGTGCCCACAGCGATGTCTTGAGGCTGGATGGACTCGACGATTTCGGCGAGACGACGCGCAAGGAAAACTCCGCGGGTTGGAATTCCGAGGAAGACGAGACCAGTCTTGCCGCGCTGGGATTCGACGATTTCATGACCAATACGAGTCAACGCCCGGTCGATATCGGGCTTGGTGAGGACGATACGCGCCACTACACCCTTCCTTTCCGCCTCACAGGACGCTTTTAAAGGATCTGGATGTCTCTAGGTTAGCGGAAGATTCAGGAATCGCGCACAATCGCGCCGAGGACTCCCCCGATGAATCGCGCGGCGTCCTCCGAACCGTACTCTTCTGCCAAAGCCAACGCTTCCGCACGCGCGGCGTCGTTGGGAGTTTCGGAATACAGCAGTTCCCAGACGGCAAGTCTCAGGATTGCGCGATCGACCGCGAACAGTCGGTTGAGCGTCCAGTCTTTGAGGTGCGCAGAAATTTCTTCGTCAATCGTGGACTGTCGTTCTTCGATTCCGCGAATAATCTCGCGAACGTAGGCCAGCTCGGTGATGGGTTCGAGTTTCGCCGTTTCGCGAACATCGAACTCGTCCAGAGCAACTGACAACGATTGCTCACGCTGTTCGGCGGAATACAAAAGGTCGAACGCGGCCTTACGCGCCTTGTGTCGAGCGGACACTAGTCGGTGATGCGGCCGAGGTACGAGCCGTCGCGGGTGTCGATCTTGACCTTGGTTCCGAGTTCGAGGAACAACGGGACCTGGATTTCGAGGCCGGTCTCGACGGTTGCGGGCTTGGTGCCGCCGGTTGAACGGTCTCCCTGAAGTCCCGGTTCCGTGTACGTGATCTCGAGGACAACCGAGGTGGGAAGCTCGATGTACAGCGGGACGCCGTTGTTCATCGCAATCTGAACCGACTGGTTTTCGAGCATGAAGTTCTTGGCGTCGCCTACAACAGTCTCGGACACCGTGACCTGGTCGTAGTCGGCGAGGTCCATGAAGACATACCCGCTACCGTCCTGGTAAAGGTACTGGTAGTCGCGACGGTCAACGGTCTCAAAGTCGATCTTGGTTCCTGCGTTGAACGTGCGGTCGACGACCTTGCCGGTCATGACGTTCTTCAACTTGGTGCGCACGAAAGCGCCACCCTTGCCGGGCTTGACGTGCTGGAATTCGATGACGTTCCAGAGTTGACCGTCGATGTTGAGCACGGAGCCGTTCTTGATGTCGTTTGTCGTTGCCATAGTTGTTCCTTGACTAGTTGGGGTGATAGGTGAAAGTTATGCGCGACGACGGCGAAGAGCGTCGAGTGCGAGTAAGTACGAATCGGTGCCGAAACCGGCGATGACTCCCGTGGCCACGCCAGAGATAACCGAGGTGTGGCGGAATTCCTCGCGGGCATGTGGGTTCGAGATGTGCACCTCGAGGACGGGCAGTCCTGCTGACGTCACGATGGCAACCGCATCGCGAATCGCGTATGAGTAGTGCGTGAAGGCGGCCGGGTTGAAAACAACCTCCGACTTGGTGTCGACAGCCTCGTGGAGCCAACCGATCAGCTCAGCTTCGTCATTCGACTGGCGAACGACGACTTCTTCGCCAGTCTGAGCCGCTGATTCGAGGAGCGAAACGAGGTCCGCCCATGTCGTGGAACCGTACACGTCGGGTTCACGTGTGCCCAAACGCGAAAGATTGGGCCCGTTAAGCACGAGAATGCGGGTCATGCTTCCAGCCTACCCAGCGATTTCGCCGTATGCCGCGAAGAGAAGCGACTCATCCGCGACCGCGGTGACGGTGGGGCGAGCGATGTCATCGAGGAGAACGAAGCGCAGTGCCGCTCCCCTGGCTTTCTTGTCTCGTCGCATGGTGGCAAGAAGTGTCTCCCAGCGACCACTCGGGTAAGCGATGGGCAGACCGAGAATCTCGCCAAGAATGTGACGGTGTCGGTCAACAGCGGCGTCCGACAGGCCACGCGTCATGCGTGACAGTTCGGCCGCGAACATCATGCCGATGGAAATCGCGGCACCGTGACGCCAGCGGTACCGCTCGGCGTGCTCGATCGCGTGACCGAGAGTGTGACCGTAGTTGAGAATCTCGCGCAGTCCCTGTTCAGTGAAGTCCTGCGAGACGACGGTGGCCTTGACCTGGATCGCGCGACGCAGGATGTCGGTTCCCACTTCGCTCGTGGGGTCGAGCGCTGCTGCGACGTCGCTTTCGATCAAATCAAGAATCGTCGCATCCGCGATAAATCCTGCCTTGGCGATTTCGGCGAAACCCGCTCGCTTCTCGGTGTCGGGAACCGTCGCCAGAATCGTCGTGTCCACGAGAACAGCCGCCGGGGCGTGGAAGGAACCGACGAGGTTCTTCCCCTCGGCGGTGTTAATTCCGGTCTTGCCACCGACCGAAGCGTCTACCGCGCCAAGGATCGTGGTCGGAATGTTGACGAACCGTACGCCGCGAAGCCACGTGGCGGCGACGAATCCGGCAAGGTCTGTGGCGGCTCCTCCGCCCAACCCGATGACGGCGTCGGAACGAGTGAAATCGGCTTGACCCATAATTCCCCAGCAGAAGGCTGCTACTTCGATTCGCTTGGAATCCTCGCCGTCCGGAACTTCGGCGAGGAGCACATCGACAGTTCCCTTGAGTTGCTCACGAATTTCCGCAGCGCGCGCTGACATCACGGGCTGGTGAATCAGGAGCGCCTTGGCCGCCCCACCGAGGAAATCGCCGACCAGGTCGGAGGCGCCAGGACCAATGTGAACGTCGTAGAACGACTCGCCGGAAATGCTGACAGTAATCACGCGGCAGCCCTCACCATTTCGGCGAGCCGTTCGGCGTGCTCGTCCATCGGTCCGACCGACGTGTCAAGGGTGAACGTCGCGAGTTCGTCGTACAGCGGTTGACGCCGTGCGACAAGCGCCTTCCAGGAATCGATACCGTCAAGCAAGGGTCGCTTATCGTTTGCGATACGTGCTTCAACAGCTTCGGGGCTGACCGTGATTAGTGCGACGACGTGACCTGCGAGTGCGGCGCGCGTGTCAGCGTCCTCGATCGCTCCTCCGCCGAGAGAGACCACTGCGTGTTCGGTCAAGGCCCGTGCGACCTCGTCGCGTTCCCACTCGCGGAACACGGGCTCACCGTGCGTCGCAAAAATGTCCGAGATGGCGCCGTGCTTTTCAGCGATGCGCGCGTCGGTGTCGACGAATGGCACGTCAAGAATCTTCGCGATGCGTTTCCCTAGCCGAGTTTTCCCGGCAGCCGGCGGGCCAATCAGGACCGCGGCTGGTTTCACGGCAGATCCCGATGAGTTCGCTGTGTCGAGGGAATCGCGTCGAGGTACGAGTGCATGTTGCGACGGGTCTCGGCGACCGAGTCTCCCCCGAACTTCTCGAGAACAGCTTCGGCGATGACGAGCAAAACCATGGCCTCAGCAACGACACCCGCTGCGGGAACGGCACACACGTCTGAACGCTGGTGGTGAGCCTCAGCGGCTCCACCCGTTGAGGTATCGATGGTGCGAAGCGCATGAGGCACGGTCGCAATGGGCTTCATGCCGGCACGAACTCGAAGAACCTGTCCAGTGGACATCCCGCCTTCGATGCCGCCGGCTCGACCGCTGAGGCGCTCGATTTCTTCTCCGGGAACCATCTCGTCGTGAGCCCGACTTCCCGGGCGACGAGTGGTTTCGAAACCGTCACCGACCTCTACACCCTTGATGGCTTGGATACCCATCAGTGCGGCCGCGAGTCGCGAGTCAAGACGTCGATCCCAGTGCACGTAAGAGCCGAGTCCTGATGGCAGTCCGTAGACAAGCACCTCAACGACCCCGCCGAGAGTGTCGCCGTCCTTGTGCGCGGCATCGACACGGGCAACCATTCGCGCAGACGTTTCGGCGTCGAAACAACGCAACGGATCCGCGTCAAGAGCGTCAACATCGCGCGGACGCGGCAACGCGGTTCCAGCAGGAACCTCGACCTCGGCAATCGACACCGTGTGCGCGACTGCTTCAATGCCCAGTTCAGCGAGGAAACCACGAGCAACAGCACCGAGCGCAACACGTGTCGCGGTCTCGCGAGCTGATGCTCGTTCGAGAACAGGACGTGCTTCGTCGAAGCCGTACTTTTGCATGCCCGCAAGGTCTGCGTGTCCTGGACGCGGACGTGTCAACGGTGCGCCACGCCCGGTTTCCGTCACGTCCACGTCAACGGGCTCGGGGTTCATGACGTCCACCCACTTGGGCCATTCGGTGTTACCAATACGCAGAGCGATCGGGCTTCCCATCGATAGACCATGGCGAACGCCACCCGAGATGTGGACCTCGTCGGCCTCAAACTTCATGCGTGCTCCGCGACCATAACCAAGTCGACGGCGAGCAAGCTCGTCTCGGATCGCCTGCAGGGACACGGGAACACCAGCCGGCAGGCCCTCGATAATTCCGATGAGCTCCGGACCGTGTGATTCTCCCGCGGTCAACCAACGCATGGTTCTATTGTTCCAGACGGGATGCGGGTTAGAGACCAACTGCTGAGCGCATGGCGGTAATCACCACGGACTCATTCGGCAATTCGTCCTCGACGCCGTCACCGTAGAACACGCGCGCCTGTCGAACCGCCTGCCACAACAGCATGAGAAGCCCGTTGGACGTCGGCAACCCTCGTGCAGTCCACTCACGAGCGAGCGGAGTTGGCCACTTGTCGTACACGACGTCGAATAGTGCACCCGCGTCGATGTCGTCGATCGTGAACGCGTCGAGTTCGACCGAACCGGGAAGCGTATTGACGAGGAGGTCTGCTTGGATGGATTCTCGGCCGAGTTCCGAGACACGCGCGTCGATACCGAGACGACGTGCGAGATCAACAACGGGCGTGGCTTTGATGACGTTTCGAGCGGCGATGGTGATTTGGCGTACGCCCAATCCGTTCAGCGCAACAACAAGCGACGACGCCGTCGCACCAGCACCGAGGACAACCGCAGACTCGAAGTGCGTCCCGAGTGACTGGGAAATTGCCGTTTGGGCGCCCCATACGTCCGTGTTGAATCCGTGCCAGCCGTCGGGTCCGCGGACGATCGTGTTGACCGCTCCGGTCAGAGTTGACGTTTCGCACTCGGTGGCGAGGAGGGGGCGAACAACGTGCTTGAGCGGCATCGTGAGAGAGAAGCCCAACGCGTCATGGTCTTGACGGGACAGAAATTCGGTGAGTTCGCTCTCTCCGACCTCACTCGCGCTGTACTCCGCGTCGATGCCCAACACCGAAATCGCCGCCCGATGAAGCAGTGGTGACTTCGAGTGCGAGATGGGGCTGCCGAGAACGGCGAAGTGGCTACCCACAGTAAGCGGCGTTTTCCTTTGACGCCGCGCACCAAGCCTTGAGCTTTCGCACTCCGGCTGAGTGTTCCGCGTGAGTCACCGAGAACTGTGTCTCCCCCGTCTTGAGGTTCACGGGAACGAAGTAGAACCAGGGCCCCTTGGGCGGATTGACGGCAGCTTCGAGAGCGACGAGACCGGGTGCACCGATCGGGCCGACGGGCAAGCCGTCGTGCACGTAGGTGTTGTAGAGGTTGGACGCATCGGCGCGTTCCGCGTCGGTTGTCCACACCGAGTCAAAGTTTCCCGTGCCATACGTCACCGTTGCATCGGACTCGAGCCTCCACCCCTTGTCGAGGCGGTTGTAGAAGACTCGCGCGACCTTGCCGAAATCGTCAAGATTGCTGCCGGCCTCGCGTTGCACAATCGACGCCATCGTCAGAATTTTGTGCTTGTCTGCAGCGGGCACGCCAAGGTCGAACAACTTTGCGTCCATCGTCGACACCATCTTCGCGACGATCTCGTGCGCGGTCGACCCGAACTCGAACTCGTACGTGGCAGGGAACAGATAGCCTTCAATCGTTGTGACGCCATCGGGAAGACGGAATGAGGCAGTGTCTTCGATGACCGATTGGAAGTCCGCCAGTGGGATGCCAGTGCCCTTCGACAAACGCGCGATGACGTCAGTAATGATGAGCCCCTCGGGAATCGTCACCTTCCACACCTTGCGGTTCTTCTCGTCGGCGATGATCGCGAGAGCGGACTTGGCGCTCATCCCCGTGTTCAACTCATAAGTTCCCGGAGTGAAGACGATCGACGAGTCCTCGAGCAGGATCTGGTAAACGGCGTCGAAGGACTTGGTCACTCCGGCCTTGACGAGTTTGCTGGCGACGGCGTCGCCATAATCGCCCTCTTTGATGGTCACGAGGACCTTGGGGGCGGTTCCGGTTCCAGTGAAGTCGGCGGGACCAAGACCCAGCACGTTACGGATTTGTGTTTCGTACATCGTCCAACCGGCGTAAGCGCCGCCACCGACGAGAACCAATGATCCGATGACGATTCCCGCGATGAATCCTGCGCCGCGCTTGGGTCGACGCTGACGTGCGTCTCGACGTGTTTCGCTCACTGTTCCTCCACTGTTTCGCCCAGCATAGTCCCGCGTCTCTCGGCATCGAGGGCGGTTTCGAGAAGAATGGTGGCCGCGACCTGGTCAATGACCGCGCGACTCGACTTGGTTGTGTGTGAAGCGGAATGGAGTGCCGCCTGAGCGCCAACAGTCGACAGTCTCTCGTCGATTAGTCGTGCCGGAATTCCGGTTGATGCGACGAGTTGCTGTGCGAATTCACGTGCGTCTGCGGTGGAATCCGTCTCTCCCCCGTTGAGCGACAACGGCAAACCAATGACCCACTCGAGGACGGTGGACTCGGAGGCAACAGCGACGAGAGATTCGAGTGCCGTGGTGCGAGGAAGGGTCTCGCTCGGAACAGCCATCAAACCGTCCACGTCGCTGCGCGCTACTCCGACGCGGGCTTTGCCCACATCGATTCCGACTCGCACGCCTCGACGCACGACTAGCTCGCGAGTTCCTTTGCGATTGCCGAAAGTGCTGCGTCAATCTTGTCGATTGCGGGGCCACCACCCTGAGCCATGTCGTCGCGGCCACCGCCACCACCGCCAAGAATTGCGGCGGCAGTCTTTGCCAGGGCGCCCGCGCTGGCTTTGGCGCTACGCGCAGCGTCGTTCGTCGCGGTGACAACGGCAGCTTTACCGTCGACGACTGCACCCAAAGCGATGACCGACGCCGTGGCGCCGAGTCGATCGCGCACATCAGTCACCAATTGGCGAACTCCGTCGATCGAATCGACCTGTCCGACGTTGGCGATGACCGCCGTGTACGAACCGGCGGCGGAAGCCTGCGAAACGAGTGCGGGGACGCGTTCGGCCAGCGCGGCCGATGCGAACTTGGCGACGGTGCGTTCTGCAGACTTGAGCTGGTCGAGAAGTTCCGAGATTCGCTGCGGCAGGGTTTCCTTCGGCGTTTTCAGGGTCGAGGTGAGTTCTGCGACAAGTGCGCGCTCAGCGGCGAACTCACGGAAGGCGTTCATGCCCACGAGCGCCTCAACACGACGGTTTGCAGAGCCGATTGACGATTCACCGATCAGGTTGATGAGCCCGATCTCGCTCGAACGTGAGACGTGGGTTCCGGCGCACAGTTCGCGCGACCACGGGCCACCGATGTCGACAACGCGAACGGTGTCGCCGTATTTCTCGCCGAAGAGAGCCATAGCGCCCTCTTTCTTGGCGTCATCGAGCGACATCACGCGGGTCGACACTTCGAGGTTGTCGGTGATTGCATTGTTCGCAATCTCCTCGATCTCGGTGCGGGTAGCGGCGGA
>JAHEDU010000006.1:14537-21055 GCA_024641015.1 Micrococcales bacterium | reverse complement strand
AAATCGACGTCGGGCTATAGCGGGCAAAGCAAAAGCCCCGGTCACATTCGCTGTGATCGGGGCTTTGAGGCTCAGTAAATAGTTACTGGCAGCTGTCGCACTGCAGCAGGTCCATCGGGTCGACGGGAACTGCGTAGCCGCCAACACTGTCGTTGTCGAAGTCCATACGTTCCTCCTGTGGTTCAAGGTTGTGGCGTTACCGCCGTAGAAGAACACTATATCGCGGGAATGACACGAGTGTAGTTCCACTACATATTGTGTTCTTCGGCGTGTCGCGCACCAGGACGCGGATTGTCGTGCCGATCGGAAAAAGTTGCCAGCCGTCGGAAGTGCTCCCCCGATTTCGCGTGAACGCGCCCGAGGTGCTAATCTCACATGGTGCCTTTGTGCACGTGCCCCGATAGCTCAGTGGTAGAGCACTTCCATGGTAAGGAAGGGGTCGTCAGTTCAATCCTGACTCGGGGCTCGACCTTATAAGGTTGCGGCGGGGTAGCTCAGGTGGTTAGAGCACACGGCTCATAATCGTGGTGTCGCGGGTTCGAGTCCCGCCCTCGCTACCAATAAGTCTTACTTGGCATTCTTCTTGAGCCACGCGAACGGGTCGACCTGGACACCGTCGACGTGGATCTCGAGGTGCAGGTGCGCGCCGGTCGACGTTCCCGTGTTACCGACTCGGCCCACGTAATCGCCCACCTTGACGACATCGCCCTTGTGCAACTCGACCGAATCGCGTTCCATGTGCGCGTAGACGCTGTCGAACGTCTTGCCCTTGACCTCGTGGTGGATCACGACCCAGCGACCGAAGCCCCACTGGTCGTTGTGAACTTCCGTGACAACACCGTCAGCGACCGCATAGATCGAGGAACCTTCCGGCGGATCAAAGTCGAGACCCTTGTGGTACGTCGAACACGATGCACAGGGTGCGACTCGAGCACCGAACCCCGACGAGATCGGCGCGGCGTACGGGAACGGCCAGCGGATCGCACTGGTGTTGCTGACCGTGTAACCCCAGTTGCCTGAACCGAATCGCTGCGAGAGAAGGTCGCCGTAGTTGCTGATCTTGAACGTGCCCAGGTTGATGGCGGTCGCTACTTCGGCGTTCGCCGCCGTCGTGACCTCCTGGTGGACGCCGGTCTCCGTCGCCGCGTAACCGGGCAGCGCGAGGTTGAAGCCG
The DNA here is from genome assembly GCA_024641015.1 of Micrococcales bacterium. Taxonomy (GTDB): domain Bacteria; phylum Actinomycetota; class Actinomycetes; order Actinomycetales; family Microbacteriaceae; genus MWH-TA3. Next base: position 19,881 of record JAHEDU010000006.1, on the reverse strand, counting down.
GTCGACGGAAGAGTCAACGTCACCATGAACGCACCGATGACGAGAACAACGAATCCGCGGATGGTCGCCGACCAGGTTTCGCGGGCGGCACGGCGAATCGCCTGGCTCGCTCGCGGGACGAAGCCGCGTGACTTGCGCTGGTCGCCTTCGGGGCGAAGTCGGACCTTACGAATTACGGCGTCACGGCTCTGGCGAGCTCGTGAACCGCGACGCGGTTTCACCGGCGATTCGATGGGAGTCAGTGTTGCGACGTCGGGAGCGGTAATTGCGACAGTCGAACCGCTGGGCGTCTTCTCGACGAAGGGAACCGGCCCGGACGAGTTGGTCGGCTTGGTCTCGACGAACGGAACCGGCCCGGTGATCAGGGCGGGCTTCGATTCAAGGTCGCGGAACAGCGTCGCGGCCGACACGGGCTGCGGCGCTTCCTCGATTGGGCTTGCCTCCGCGTCGCTGGTCGACTGGGTCGACTGAGTTTCGTGGGCGGTCTGTGCTGCCCGAGCCGCCTCTGCTGCCTCGAGTCGTGCGGCCTCTTCGAGGAGTCTGCGCTCGCGACGTGTTTGCGGTTGAATCGCAAATTCAGGGTTCGACAAATCACCCGACGCGTTTTGCGGCGTGTTCAGGTGATCGCTCACGAGGCCTCCCGTGTTGACGGCTTCCCGCAAGTTTAGGTCAGCCACCCCAGAGTTCGCCACCTCGAGGTTCGATGTAGGTGCTCGCAGGTACCGTCGAGCCCATGACGACTCTTGTGTTCGACCTTGCTCGATCTGTTTTTGGCGTGGCGCTCCTCGTGCTGGCCGTGGTGAAACTCATCGCGATTTTTCGGGCGTTTATCTTCCCCGCGTGGGAATGGATTAACGAGCATCGTGAAGACGGGCTTCGCCAGACTCTGATCTTTTTCGGGATCGTCGAAGACGACGAATAGCGAAATCCCCGCCACGAGGGACGGGGATTGGTGGTGGATGAGGGATTCGAACCCCCGAATGCTGAGCAGTCTGATTTACAGTCAGATCCCTTTGGCCGCTTGGGTAATCCACCAGGTGCGTTCCCACCCAATGTAATCATCGGTTGAGCGCGCAATTGACAACAATACAATATTGAGCACGGGTGTGAAAACCCACCACCACCGACGGAGGCGCTCATGGCAAGCATTGACGACGTCGCCCGCGCCGCCGGGGTCTCGACCGCCACGGTTTCCCGTTCGATGAGCGGCCGAGGCGCCGTCTCGGAGGCAACCCGCCTCAAGGTTCAGAAAGTCGCTGCCGAACTGGGATACGTCGCCAGCGCAACAGCGGCGTCGCTGGCCTCGGGTCGCAGTAGCAACATCGGAATCCTCACCCCCTACATCGACCGTTGGTTCTTCACCGAAGTGATCCGTGGGGCGCAAGAAGAACTGTCCCGTCACGGCTACGACGTCACGTTGTACAACCTCGGCGGTGTGCCCGCCCAGCGATCACGAATGCTCGATGACTTCATCCATCGTGGTCGCGTCGACGCATTCATCGCGATTGACGTTCCCCTCGACAGCGCCGAGATCGGTCGACTTCACGACATCAACCGACCCATCATCGGGGTCGGTGGCGCCATCGCCGGAGTCCGCACGATTTCGATCGACGACACGGAGGTCGTGCGAATCGCGATGCGCCACTTACTTGAACTCGGTCACTCACGCATCGCCCTCCTCGGCGGTCGCGACGACGATGTCGACGTGTTCAAGGTCGCGTCCACTCGTCGCAAGACCTTCGAATCGGTCCTTCGCCAGGCGGGCATTCCGGTACTCCCCGGTTCGATGCAGTTCGGTGACTTCACCATCCCGTCCGGGTACACCGCGGCAAAGAAGCTGTTGACCCACGCGAATCGGCCGACGGCGATCCTTGCCGCCTCGGACGAAATGGCCTTCGGCGCGATCATTGCTGCGCGCGAACTGGGAATCACCATCCCGTCCGAGCTGTCGATCGTCGGAATTGACGGTCACGACCTCGGCGAATTCTTCGGGCTGACCACGGTCGACCAGAACCCGTTGCAACAGGGTCGCACCGCGGCGACGATTCTTTTGGACGAGATCCTTCCCCACCGCACCGAGACGATTGACATCAACACCGCACTCCCCGTTCGCCTGGTCAAGCGCTCGTCCACCGCGAAGCCGCGCGCCTAACTTTGACGAATCTTTGACGAGCGGAGTTTCGCTCGCTGACCCCGCGACCTAAACTCGAAGCATGGCTGATTCATCGTTTGACATTGTGAGCAAAGTCGACCCCATGGAGCTCGACAACGCCGTCAACCAAACCGAGAAGGAACTCGCATCGCGATTCGACTTCAAGGGTGTTGGCGCGACCATCGAAAAGAAGGCGACGGCGGTGAACCTGGCGGCGAGTTCCGAGGAGCGTGTCAAGGCAGTCCTCGATGTCTTCGAGTCGAAACTCATCAAGCGCGGCATCTCTCTGAAGTCACTCGAAATCGGAAAGCCGTTCGCGTCGGGCAAGGAATACCGAATCGAGACGACAATCAAGAACGGCATCTCGAGCGAGCATGCGAAAGAGATTTCGAAGATCATCCGCGAAGAAGGCCCCAAGACCGTCAAGTCGCAAATCCAGGGCGACGAGCTTCGAGTGACGTCCAAGAGCCGCGATGACCTCCAGGCGACGATGTCCCTCCTGAAGAACTCGGACCTTCCCATCGACATCCAGTTCGTCAACTTCCGGTAGATCATGAAGCTCACGCGCCTTCTCGGCGCCACGACGATCATCGCTTTGGCAGTCGGTGGCCTGGAGCTGACGAGTGCCGATGCCGCGCCGGCGTCGAAATTTTCGGCGAACACATTCCAGGCGAAGTTCGACCCCCAGACCGTCGGCGAGGTCGTCGACGAACTCGGAGTGTCATCAGTTCGCGCGGACAACCCGTCGCTCAGCTCGGCTGACGTCACGGCCCTGACGAACGACCCCACCGCGCGAGTGAGCCCCAGCGGAAAGCTGTTCTTCGCCGATGCGCGAATCACGCCGCCCGATCCCTCGACCAGTGCCGTTGTTCCGACTGAATCATCGATTGCGTTGTCCAACACGTTCCTGCTGCACAGCAACCCCGGCAGTAACCGGACTATCTACCTGGACTTCAACGGTCACACGGTCGGCCCCAACTCGGTGTGGGACGACGCGTCTGTCGGTGACACCGCGCAACTTGCCCTGGGATCGCGATTTGCCTGTGCGCTGTCGACTTCGGGATACGTCCGCTGCTGGGGAAACAACGACAACGGCCAAATCGACCCCGGGTTGTTTGCGCCCCCGACGTTCGCCGACCCGGCGCTCGTCGACGGTATCTCCACCGCCACCGCCATCGGTGCCGGATACAACAGCGCCTGTGCCGTCCTCGCCGACGCAACCGTCGCGTGCTGGGGCGACAACTCGTTCGGGCAACTCGGCGACGGAACCTTGACTGACCGAAACTCACCCGTGGCTGTTTCCGGGGTCTCCAACGCGGTTTCGGTGAGCGTCGGAAGCAATCACGCCTGCGCCGTCATCACCGGTGGCACGATCAAGTGTTGGGGCGGCGGGGCTTCGGGTCAGTTGGGCGACGGAAACTGGACGACTCGCCAAACCACCGCGGTGACCGTGTCAACGGTGACGAACGCAGAGTCCGTTGACGCCGGCGGCAACACAACATGCGCGGTTCTCACCACCGGCGCCGTGAACTGTTGGGGCGCTGCCGTCGCCTACCAGTTGGGCAATGGATCGACGGTCGACAGTAACACCCCCGTGAGCGTCTCGGGAATTTCAACCGCATCGAGCGTCAGCGTCGCACTGGGATCGAACTCGGGTGACGGAAGCGCGTTCGTCGCCAACCCGACCCAGGTTCACGCCTGCGCGACCCTCGACAGCGGAGCGGTTCAGTGTTGGGGCGACGCAGGGAATTACGCGACCGGTTCGGGCAGCCAGACCACCATCTCGGGTATCACGACGGTGTCGGGAATTTCGACCGCCGTCTCGGTATCCGCCGACGGAAACTCCACCTGCGCAACCCTCTCGGACGGGACGGCGAAATGCTGGGGCATGAACTCGTCGCGTCAGATCTATCCCAGTGGCGCCGACATCGCCTCGCCCACCCTCGTTCGCGCGACGGCTGCCCCGACCACATTGACCGGTGTAGCCGCAATGCAGACGTCCGGAACCTTCAGCTGCGCACTGTCGACCTCGCACACGGTCCTGTGCTGGGGAAGCGACTACAAGGAACAACTCGGTGATGGGTCGGGAGCGACCAACCAGTCGTATCCCGTCGCAGCCGGTTCCCCGCTCGTCGCCGGCGCTTACCCCGCCTTCACCACCGACGGTTCGGCCAGCTTCTCGGACACCGAAAAGCGCATCATCATCGCGGCATGGCAGGCCATCGCCGAGGACTATTCCATCTTCGATGTCGACGTCACGACTGAACAACCGAGCGACTCGGCAATCACCCGCGACAACGTCAGCGACCAGACATACGGCACGCGTGCATTGATCACGAACGGCAACGCATCGTGGAACTCCGACACATGCGGCTGTGGTGGAATCGCCTTCCTCGACGTGTTCAACCAATACCCCAGCGGTCCGTACACGCACGAACGACTCCAGCCCGCCTTTGCCTTTGTCGGTTCCGAGGCGCTCGGTTACCCATCGCCCGGCAAGCTTATTTCGGACGTTGTCAGCCACGAGGTCGGGCACAACCTATCGTTGTCTCACGACGGCGACACCGACTACGCGGTCGGTTCTCCCTACCGCGAATACTTCCTCGGCGACTCTGACGGTCGAAACTGGGCGCCCATCATGGGTGGCGGCTATTACAACGGTCTGGTTCAGTGGTCCAACGGTGATTATGCCCAAGCAACAAACACCGAGAACGACGTGCTGTGCATTCAGGTCGACGGGTGCGGATCGGGAAGTGGTGGCCTGACGCCGGTCACGGACGAGACCGGGAACACCACGGCGGACGCGCGCACAATGTCGACAACTGCGACGACCGGCGTCATCGGAACCCGAACCGACGTTGATTGGTTCAAAGTTGTTGTCACCAACGGGACACTCGGCGTGTACTCGTCATCGCCCACCACGAATTCAAACCTTGACACCAAGCTGACACTGCTCGACGGTTCAGGGCTGGCGATGTTCAGCACCGACGAACTGAGCAAGATGACCGAGGATGCGAACGGCAACGGCGCGTGGCCCGTCACCGGACTCGACGGTGTGCTCAACGCGGTCATACCGAATGGCACGTATTACGTGAAGCTTGACGGCGTTGGCCGCACCGGGATGTATTCGGACTACGGAAGTCTCGGTCAGTATTCGGTGGTTACCCGCGCCATGTCCCAGAGCGCGATCGG
>JAHEDU010000006.1:0-14437 GCA_024641015.1 Micrococcales bacterium | reverse complement strand
TCGTGGTTGGGAATGACACCGTGCTTCGAGTCGTACGGGACACCGTCAAGCTCAGAACCGAAATATCCGACCGCACGATAGATCGCCTGGATCGGAATCTCACGAATCTCGCCCGTGCCGCGAACTCCGCCGGCGCCATCTGATTCGGTGCGTTCGAAGCGGAAACCGACGACCTTGCCATCCTCGCCGACGACCTCGACGGGCTTCGCGTAGAAGTGCAGATGAAGACGTCGACTGGCCTTGCCCGTCTCGCGTGCGCGCCACTGGTTGAGGACCTTGTCGATGACGAACACCTGCTTGTTTGATTCGATCGCTGCGCGCGAGGCGTCGTCGTAGTCGAAGTCTTCGTCATAGACGATCATGTCGACGTCATTCATTTCGCCGAGCTCGCGAAGTTCGAGGGGCGTGAACTTGACCTGCATCGGTCCGCGACGGCCGAAGACGTGGACATCGGTGACGGGACTTGCCTTCAGCCCTTGATAGACATTGTCCGGAATTTCGGTCGAGAGCAGGTCGTCGGCGTGCTTCGCCAACATGCGCGCGACGTCAAGAGCCACGTTGCCGTTTCCGATGACCGCGACCTCGCGGGCCTCGAGCGGCCACTCGCGCGGAACGTCGGGGTGACCGTCGAACCAACTGACGAAGTCTGCCGCGCCATACGAACCGTCGAGGTCGATTCCGGGGATTGACAGGTCGGCGTCCTTGATCGCGCCCGTCGAGAAGATGACGGCGTTGTAGTGCTTCTTGAGGTCGTCGAGCGTGATGTCGGTTCCGAAGTTCACATTTCCGAAGACGCGAATGCCGCCCGAATCAAGGACGTCTCGAAGAGCGTTGATGATCCCCTTGATGCGCGGGTGGTCGGGTGCGACGCCATAACGGACGAGCCCGTAGGGGGCGGGGAGTCGGTCGAACAGGTCGATGCTGACGTCAAACGAACGCTCGTACTTGCGAAGAATGTCGGCCGCATAAATTCCGGCGGGGCCGGCACCGACGATGGCGAGACGCAACGTTGACATTTAGTGTGACCTTTCGACGACACGAGAAGCGAACCGAACGAGGGCTTGTTTGGTGAGCCCGTCGGGGATTCCGTTGAGAGCGTCGACCGCTTCGGTCCCCCACTGCTTGGCCGTCGCAATCGTTTCGGCGGTGAAACGGCTGGCACGAAGTTCGTCGACGAGCGCTTCAAATCGGGCGTCGTCGTTCGCGGCTGCCGCGGCCTGAAGTCCTTCGTCGAGTTCGCGGGCGTCCGCGTCACCCGACTGGCGCATGAACAGAACCGGAAGCGTCGCGACTCCATGGCGGACGTCGGTTCCCTTAACCTTGCCAGTCTCGCCGCCGTCGAGGTCAAGAACGTCGTCGACGATCTGGAAGGCGACACCGATCTTTTCCCCGAACTCGCGAAGTGGTTCGCCGAACTCGGCCGGTGCGTTTGACGTCATCACGCCGACCATCGCACTCGCGGCAATGAGTGAACCCGTCTTGTCCGCGAGCACCTGGATGTAGTGGGCGATCGGGTCGACGCCGTCCGCAGGGCCTGTCGTCTCGTGCAACTGACCGAGGCACAAGCGCTCGAACGTCGACGCGTGCAGTCGGACCATCTCGTCACCGAGGGTCGAGGCGAGCGAGCTTGCGCGGGCAAGGAGAAGGTCGCCCGTGATAATCGCGATCGAGTTACCGAACTTAGTGTGGGCTGTGGGTACACCGCGGCGAAGGTCGGCATCGTCCATGACGTCGTCGTGATACAGCGTCGCGAGGTGAATCAGCTCGACCACCTGGGCGGCCAAAAGTACGTCGGTGCAGTCAGCGTCACCGAGCTCTGCGGTAAGTAGTGCAAGCAACGGTCGAACGCGCTTACCGCCCGCTTCAAGCAGATAGCGCGCAACGGTGTTCGTGTACTCATCGCCGAAGTGAAGGTTCTCAGCCAGACCCGCCTCGATCGACTGAAGTCCCCTGTCGAGGCGACCGACGAGAGCCCGCTCTTCTGACGTCGACGACATCGCGGCGCCAAGCCCGAAGTTCTTGGCAATTGTGGTGATGTGGCTCACTGATTCGCTCCCAACGGTGCGCGACCGCGGTGAAGTGCGACGACTCCCGCGGTGAGGTTGCGGTATCCGACATCGACGAATCCGGCGTCGCGCATCCAACCGCTGAGGACTCCCTGAACCGGCCAGTCCACGATCGACTGCATGAGGTAGGTGTACGCGGCGGGGTTCGAACTGGCAAGTCCCGCGACCGACGGCATCACCTTGTTGAGATAGAACTGGTACGCGCCACGAACAAGTCCGTTCGGCGGAGTGGTGAATTCGCAGATGACGATTCGGCCACCGGGAACGAGGACGCGGCGCATCTCGGCGAGGGCGCGGTGCGGGTCGTTGACGTTGCGAAGACCGAACGAGATCGTCACTGCGTCGAAGCTGGCGTCGTCGAACGGAAGCTGCTGCGCATCGCCCTCAACGAACTCGATTTCGGGGTGGCGCTGGCGCCCGACGGCGACCATTCCGGGGGAAAAGTCGAGCGCGGTGACGCGAGCACCCGCGCGGGCGATGGCCGCGGATGAGGTTCCGGTTCCGGCAGCGATGTCGAGAACGCGGTCGCCGGGGTTGATGCCAAGGGCGCGAACAGTGGCCACACGCCAGAGGGAAGCCGACCCGAGGGACAACAACGCGTTGGTGAGGTCGTATCGCGGAGCGACATCGTCGAACATTGCCGACACCTCGTCGGGGTCCTTGCCCAGGTCAGCACTCGTCACGGTTCCCAAGTCTATCCGCGCGGGCGTAGCCTTAATGCGTGCCCTTCGCTCCACACGAACCCGTCGTCGTCGAATCGATGCCGACCGCGCGTTTCGGGTCGTTGATCGAATTCGCCTCGGCGACTCGACCGATGTATTACCGACACGGTGACATCGAGATTGTGGGCATCGGCGAGCGCGCTCGGTGGACGGCCAGTGGGCCGAATCGCTTCGCCGAATTGAACGAACACTGGACCCGCGCACTCAATACGATTTCCCCTTCACTCCGACCGCACGTGATTGCACTCGGCAGTGGGCAGTTCGATCCGAACGGCGAAGCACAACTCGTCGTACCGCGCACCGCGATTGTTCGCCGAGGACGTGACGTCACCGTGGTCACGATTGGCGACCAGACCGGTATCCCCGAACCTACGCGTCGAAGTGTCGGTGCCGCTCCCGTCGTTGAGTGGCCCCACATCGATTCGGTCTACCGGGAGCGCGTCCGTGCAGCCCTGTCACGATTGGATGCGGAGTTCGGCAAGGTCGTCGTCGCGCGCGCAATCACGGGCGAGGTGGTTCGTCCCGGTGACGAGCGTGCCCCGCTGCAAAGGCTGACCGGTGAATACCCCGACACCCACATCTTTGCGCTGGACGGGTTGTGGGGGGCTTCTCCCGAGACGCTCGTCAAGGTCGACCGGCGTCGCATCTCGGCCCGCGTTTTGGCGGGTTCCGCCGCGCGCGGATGGGACGCCGCTGCCGATACAGCGGCGGCCGTCGCATTGTCGAACAGCCCCAAGGATCTCGAGGAACACCGTTACGCGGTGACCTCCGTCATCAACGCCCTTGCGCCGCATTGCCGCACAATCGTCGGAGCGAAGAACCCGTTCACTCTGCGCCTGTCAAACGTCTGGCATCTCGCCAGCGACATCGTTGGCGTTCTCGGCACGCGCTCGACCGTTTTCGACCTCGTCGATTCACTTCATCCGACCGCCGCAGTAGCCGGCGTTCCGACTGACCGTGCACTGGCGACCATCGCGGAAATCGAGGCTATTCCGCGCGGACGCTACGCCGGCCCGATCGGTTGGGTCGACGGCGCCGGTAACGGCGAGTGGGCGATCGCGCTTCGATGTGCGCAATGGCGTGACTCGCAGATCGTCGCGCACGCGGGTGCCGGAATCATCGACGGGTCCGACCCGGAATCGGAATTCGCCGAGACTGAGCTGAAGTTCCGGCCGATTCGTGACGCCCTCGCGGGCTAGTTTCGAGGAAGTACGACCTCGACCAGAGTCGGTCGGGTGACTTCGGACAGTGCCGCGGTGAGCTCGCCCCGAGTGGTGACCCGGTGGAAGCCCAGTCCGAACGCTTTGGCGACACCCTCGAAATCGATGTTCTGCGGGGTTCGCATGACACGATCGAAGTGCGTGCGGTTGGCGGTCGCAGCGACGGGGAGGTCGTCAAAGATGCGTCCGCCGCCGTCGTTGCCGACGATGACCTGGACTTTGCCGCGCAAGGTCGCGAGCGCGCCGATGTCGTGTTGCGCCGCGAGGTCGCCGAGGACAACGCGGGTCACACCGTTCTGAGTTGCGATGGGGTTCGACTGAGCCGCGGTCGCGATCCCCTGCGCGGTCGCGATAGTCCCGTCGATGCCGGATAGTCCACGGTTCGAGTGAACCTTGAGCGGCTTCCCGGGGAGGATCGAATCCGCAACCCGAATGAGCCGCGATGCACCGAAAACCAGTCGGTCGTGCGGCCACGTGACATCCCACACTGCACGAACCAGCATCTCGGGCGTGACGGGCTGGCGCTGAATCTGCATCTCGTGTCGAGCGAAGTCCGCGCGTTCCGCGTGGTCCTCGGCCAAGCTTCCCTGCACATCTGCGGCGGGCTCGGATTGTTCCTCGTCAATCGTCATGCGTGACAGTCGCGCCCACGGAAGCGCCCATTTCTGGGCATAGTCTTCGCCGTTGCCCTCGACCGTGATGGTGTCGACGACGAGCGCGCGCGGGTTGGGGCGGTAGGGGTTCGCTTCCGGTCCACGAACGACGATGACGTCAACGTTTGCCCGAGCACAGATTGCGTCAATCGCCCGCGACAGCGTGGGCCGGCCGACGACGATGACCGACTGAATGGTGTCGGCGAAATCGGGTCGCGCAAGAAGTCGACGATAGTCGGTGACGAGGTGCGGCCCGAAGTGCGCGCCACTCGAGATTTCCGCGATGAGCGGCGCGCCCAGTTCGCGAGCCCACGTTTCTGCTCGTGCGCCAGCACCATATCCGGCGACGACGATCGTTCCCGGTGCGGCAACAACGCCGACCGAACTGTGCCCGGGGACGGCGACGGGAAGCTCGCCCTGGCGAACAGAGTCATACGAGCGCGAGTCGATGTGCGATGAAAGTGGTTCGACGAATTGAACGTTCACGTGAATCGGGCCGGATTCGTTGACCGCGGCCGTGACAACTTCTTCCGCCCACAGTGCACCCGACTGCAACGCGTCGGGACCAGGAGGAGGGATATCGACGGTCTTACGGGCGGCGACACCGAAGGCACCTACGTGAACAGTCGTCTGGTTCGCTCCCGTTGTGCGAAGAACCGCGGGCCGGTCTGCTGTGATGACGATGAGCGGGATGCCCGCGTGATGCGCCTCGAGCACACCGGGGTGAAGGTTTGCGACGGCCGTTCCCGACGTGACGACGATTGCGACCGGTCGCTTTGTCTCGACGGCTAGGCCGAGAGCGAGGTACGACCCGACGCGCTCGTCGATGACGACGTGAAGGTTGATGAGCTGACGGTCAGCGAACGCGGCCGCGACCAGGGCGAGTGCCTGCGAGCGCGAACCGGGCGAGATGACGATGTCGCGAATTCCACGCGACACAAGCCCCTCGAGAAACGCGAATGCCCACCCGCTTGACGGCGCCACCGAGGCATCAATCACGGGCGGTTCCCTTGCCCGGCTCGTCCTCGTCGTCCAACTTGCGCAGTTCCTCTTCGAGGCGGGCGATGCGCTCGTCCACCGTCTCGGTGTCGGGCACGCGGAAGTTCGGGTCGTCGTCCGGTGCGAGGAACACCTCGCCCGTCTTCGAGCGGTGGGCCTTGCCCAACAGGAACCACAAGATCGCACCGATCGGCGTCACTGCGATAACGATGAGTGCCCAGAGGAACTTGTTGAGGGAACGAATTCGATCGCGCGCCGTCAACGCGATGTCCGCCAATGCGTAAATGTCCACGGCAATGAGGATGACGATGATGGGGACGATCACGCGTGCAAGCATGGTCAAAGTCTAAAGGTCGGCGTGAGCCTACGATTAGAGTCATGAAACCTTGGGTCTTGTACACCGCCGCGCGATTGGGAATCTTCGTCGCAACCCTCGCGATCCTGCTGCTTCTCGGAACCGGCTGGGGCTGGGGAGCGGTGTTCGCCACCGCCATTTCGCTGTCGCTCAGCGTCCTCTTCCTCGGTGGGTTGCGCCAGCGCGTGGCAGATTCCATCCGCAACCGTGTCGAGAAGCCTCAGAAGGACAAGGACTCGGTGACCGAGGACGACCAGCTTGACCGCTCGGGGAACTAGCTGAGGAAGCCGCGAAGCAACGCGGCGGAGCCAGACAGGTGGTCGCGCATTGCGGCCTCGGCGTCTTCGGCGCGGCCCGTCAAGATCGCCATGACGATCGCTTCGTGCTGAGCGTTCGAGTGGGCGATGTTGGGTGCGAGAAGCGGAATCTCGTCGAGTAGTTCGTTGACCTTGACGCGGGTCTGAGCCACCTGGTTGACGAGCGCATTCGAACCGGTCAACTCGGCGATCAACAGGTGCAGTCGCGAGTCATATCGGCGATAGTCGCGCGGTTCGGCAGCGGTCGTCTCGTTGTGCGCGGTCCACAGTTTGTCGCGGGCTTCCCCCGTCAGCTCGGTGGTTGCCGCGTGAAAGGCGGCGCCGGGCTCGAGCACCGACCGCAGGATGAGAAGGTCGTGGATTTCCGACGCGGTGAATGCCGTTCGCGGCGTGACGTCGCCGTCCCGGCCGATGACGACCGGCCCCTCGGGGATGGAATCGGCGACGAACGTTCCGCCGTATCGGCCACGCCGAATGACGAGGTACCCGGCGTCCGTCAAGGACGCGATTGCATCGCGAACGGTGTCTCGCGAGATTTCGAGCATCGTCGCGAGTTCGCGCTCGGGCGGCAGTTGGTCACCCGCATGAACGAGACCGAGTCGAATCGTGTGCAGGATTCTCTCGACGGCCTCTTCGTAGGCGTTGCCGCCGCGAATCGGGGTGAGAAGAAGCGACCGGTCCGCCCCGACGCCCGAGGCGTCCAGGGTCGTCGGGACAGACAGGTCGAATTCGTCCATGCGAATCAGAGCGGGGTGACGTAGGCGCCGGAGATTCCACCGTCGACCAGGAACGTCGAGCCGGTGATGAAGCCGGCGTCGTCACTCGCGAGGAACGCAACCGATGCGGCGAGTTCCTCGGGCTTGGCGAAACGGCCGATCGGCACGTGAACCAGTCGACGCTGAGCACGCTCCGGGTCCTTTGCGAACAGTTCGCGAAGCAGCGGGGTGTCGGCGGGTCCGGGGCACAGTGCGTTGACACGGATTCCCTGACGCGCGAACTGAACACCGAGTTCACGGCTCATCGCGAGCACGCCACCCTTTGAAGCGGTGTACGAGATCTGGCTCGTCGCGCTTCCCATCACGGCAACGAACGACGCCGTGTTGATGATCGAACCGCTCTGTTGCTTGACCATGTGCCGAAGCGCGGCACGGCAGCACAGGTAGACGCTCTTGAGGTTAACGTCCTGGACCTTCTGCCACGCCGGCAGCTCGGTCGTTTCGATCGAGTCGTCGTCGGGCGGCGAGATTCCCGCGTTGTTGAACGCGATGTCCACGCGACCGTGAAGTCGAACCGTCTCGTCGAACAGGTGATTCACCTGGTCTTCGTCGGCAACATTCACCTTGATGAACGTGCCGTCGACTTCCGCGGCAGCGGCCTCGCCCGTCGTCGGGTCGAGGTCACCGATGACGATGATTGCGCCCTCGGCGCGAAGTCGCTTGACCGTCGCGAGTCCGATGCCGCTGGCACCGCCCGTGACGACCGCAACCTTCCCCTTCAGTCGTTGGGTCAGATCCATTTGTTCAATAGCCATGTCGGGTCCTTTCTCTGGCTAATCGGTAGGGATGAAAACGTTCTTCTCTTCGGTGAAATGAAGAGGTGCGTCGGGTCCAAGTTCACGGCCGAGACCGGACTGCTTGAAACCGCCGAACGGTGTGTTGTAGCGAACGGACGAGTGCGAGTTGACCGAAAGGTTCCCGCTCTCCACCGCGCGTGAGACGCGAAGTGCACGTCCCACGTCTCGGGTCCAGATCGAGCCGGACAGTCCGAACTCGGTCGCGTTCGCAATTTCGATTGCGTCGGACTCGTCCTCGAACGCATGCACGGTGACGATGGGGCCGAAGATTTCGTCCGTCATGCACGGGTCGTCCAGTCCGCGCGACATCGCGACGGTCGGCGCGAACCAGTTCCCGGGGCCGTCGGGCGCCGAACCGCGGAACACCACGTTCGCCTTGTCGAGGTACTTCTCGACCGCCTCTTTGTGGTTCGCGTGGACGAGCGGCCCGACCTCGGTCGCGTCGAGCGTCGGGTCACCGACAACAACTGCCTTGACCGACTTCTCGAGCCCCTCCATGAACTGGTCGAGGACCGACTTGTGGACGAGGATGCGGGAACGAGCGCAGCAGTCCTGGCCAGCGTTCTCGAACACCGAGTACGGCGCAGTCGCTGCCGCCTTGTCGACATCCGCATCGGCGAACACGATGTTCGCGCTCTTGCCACCCAGTTCAAGGGTGATGCGCTTCACCTGGTCCGCAGCGCCGCGCATGATCCCCTTGCCGACCTCAGTCGAGCCGGTGAAGACCACCTTGCGGACGGACTCGTTCGTGACGAGTCTGTTCCCGACGACCGAGCCCTTGCCCGCAACGACCTGGAACAAGCCAGCGGGAAGACCTGCCTTCTCACCCAGTTCCGCGAGTCGGATGCTGGTCAGTGGCGTCCATTCAGCGGGCTTGAGGACGACCGCGTTTCCTGCGGCGAGCGCCGGTGCGAACCCCCACGACGCGATGGTCATGGGGAAGTTCCACGGGGTGATTATTCCGACGACTCCGAGCGGATCGTTGAACGTGATGTCGACACCGCCCGCGACCGGAATCTGCTTGCCCAGCAGACGTTCGGGTGCGGCGGAGTAGTAGTCGAGCACATTCTTGACGTGGTTGGCTTCCCAGCGCGCCTGGCCAATCGGGTGTCCCGAGTTGCGCACCTCGAGCGCGGCGAGGGTTTCCACGTCGGCCTCGACCGTGCGGGCGAATCGGCGAAGCGCTTCGGCACGCTCCGCCGGCGTGAAGCCTGCCCATTCCTTCTGGGCGACGCGAGCGCGTTCGATGGCGTCATCGGTTTGCTCGACCGTTGCGTGCTCGATCGTTTCCATCTCTTCGCCGGTAGCGGGGTTGATGATTGTGTAGCTCATGCGTTTCTCCGATAGGTGGTTGCGGCGGCGGTCAGCGCCTCGAACAGTCGTGCGTCCCGCGTCGCCGTGACTTCCGGGTGCCACTGGACGGCGACACCGAAGCTCGCGCCATCGATGTCGACGGCTTCGACGACACCCTCCGCGCTGCGCGCCGATACGGTGAGCCCGTCGCCGACTCGGTCGAGGGCCTGGTGGTGATACACGTTCCCCGTCAACTGCGCGGCACCGCCGAGTGCTGTCAACAGCGCGCTGCCCGGAACAACATCGAATTCCATTTCGGTGAACTGTCCGCCACCGAGTTGGTAATTGTTGTGCCCGACGACGTCGGGAAGGTGCTGGTGCAGCGTCCCTCCCTTGAGGACATTGAGGACCTGCATTCCACGGCAGATTGCCAGCAGTGGCAGGTCCCGCTCAAGTGCTCCGGTGATCAGCGCGGTTTCCCAGTCGTCGCGAAGCAGGTCGGGAGTGTCCGTGTGTTCCCCCGGTTCCTGGCCATACCGTGACGGGTTCACGTCTCGACCGCCGGCTATCAACAGCCCGTCGACCCCGTCGAGAACTCGATCGACCGCACCGGGCGTCGCCGGCTGAGGAGGCAGCAGAACGGCGACGGCACCGGTGTCGGTGACGCTCGAAAAGTACACCGCGGGAAGGAACGCCGCTTCGACGTTCCACACACCCGACGCTGCCGGTTGGCGATACGTCGTGACGGCGATGATGGGGGTTTTAGAGGCGCTCAAAACCGCGAACACGCTCCCAATCGGTGATGGCGCTGTCGAACGCGCGGATTTCGATGCGGGCCGCGTTGACGAGGTGGTTGACGACGTCGTCCCCGAAGATTCGACGAGCGTGTTCCGACTTGTCGAACAGATCGGCGGCTTCGCGCAGCGACGTGGGAACGTGCGGCTTGTCCGACTCGTACCCGTTCCCCAGCGTGATGTCCTCGAGTTCCAGTTTGTTCTCGATTCCGTACATGCCCGCTGCGATGAGGCCCGCGACGGCGAGGTACTGGTTGACGTCACCACCCGGGACACGGTGCTCGACGCGCATTCCGTGGCCATGGCCGACGACGCGAAGTGCGAGCGTGCGGTTGTCGAGTCCCCATGCGATTGCCGTCGGGGCAAACGACCCCTCGGCATAGCGCTTATACGAGTTGATGTTCGGCGCGTAGAGAAGCGTAAACTCGCGCATTAACGCGATCTGCCCGGCGAGGAAGTGGCGGAACATGTCCGACATTCCGCGCTCGGCTCCCTTGTCCGAGAACACCGCGTTGCCCTTGGTGTCGCGGAACGAGATGTGGATGTGGCACGAGTTACCTTCGCGCTCATTGAACTTCGCCATGAACGTCAGCGACTGACCGTGCTTGTCCGCGATCATCTTCGCGCCACTCTTATAGATGGAGTGGTTGTCGCAGGTGATCATCGCGGTGTCGTAGCGGAAAGCGATCTCTTGCTGACCCAGGTTGCACTCGCCCTTGACGCCCTCGCAGTACATGCCGGCGGCGTCCATGCTGACGCGGATGTCGTGCAGCAGCGGCTCGACGCGGTTGCTGGCGAGCAGGTCGTAGTCGACGTTGTAGTCGGTCGACGGGCGAAGGTTGTCGTACCCCTTTGCCCACGCCTCGCGGAAGGTGTCATCAAAGACGATGAATTCGAGCTCGGTTCCGACAAACGGGACGAGGTCGTGCTTCGCGAGGTTGTCGATCTGCTTCTGCAAGATCGAACGAGGGGCCATCGGCACGGGTTCGTGGTCGGTCGTCTGCAGGTCCGCCATCACCATCGCGCTGTGGGGGATCCACGGGACGACGCGAAGCGTCGACATGTCCGGAATCATCGCCATGTCGTTGTAACCCTTTTCCCACGACGAGAATTCGTAGCCGGGGACGGTGTTGTTCTCGACATCGACTGCCAGCAGATAGTTGCAGCACTCGGCGCCGTGCTCGATCGCGTCCTCGACGAACAATCGAGCGGACATGCGCTTGCCGACGAGTCGGCCCTGAATGTCGGTGAACGAGATGATGACCGTATCGATTTCGCGAGATTCAACGAGCTTTTGCAGCTCGGGAACGGTGAGCGGTGCGGTGCGCTGTGCCATGGGAACTTCCTCTTCGTTGAGGTTGGATTTCTAACCATTAGAAAACACCCTTGCGGCGATTCTGTCAACACCAACCCCGAAAAGGCGCGGAATCGCCGATATCGCCCGCGGCCCACAAATCGGCGCGAAATATTTCCAATGGTTGGTTATTGACTTATTTGCCACAGTGTGAGCACAATCGCTTATCCACTCAAATTGCCGTGTCCAACGGTGGGCACAGCGGGAAAGGACTACAACGTCGTATGTCTAATGAAAAGCTGAAAGTCTCGGGTGTCACGTACACCACACGAGACAAGGATTATTTCGACAAACGTCAACTGACGCGCAGCGCAGGAGTTTGGGGCCTCTGGGGTCTCGCCATCGCCGCCGTCATTTCGGGTGACTTCTCCGGTTGGAACTTCGGCGTCGCCGCCGGCGGTTTCGGCGGACTCCTCGTCGCCTTCGGAATCCTCGTCGTCATGTACTACGGAATGATGTTCGCGATCGGTGAAATGGCCGCCGCGATGCCTCACTCCGGTGGCGCGTATTCATTCGCCCGCAAGGCGATGGGCCCGTGGGGTGGATTCATCACCGGTATGGCCGAAACGATCGAGTACGTTGCGACGACCGCGGTCATCGTCTTCTTCTCGGCCGCGTACGCCAACGGCGTGACGACAGAGCTCCTCGGATTCGACCTGACCGGCAACATGTGGATTTGGTACGTCGTTCTGTACCTCGCGTTCATCGGGCTCAACTCGCTCGGTTCAAACGTGTCGTTCCGCTTCGCCATCATCGTCTCGATCATCTCGATCGCCATCCTGTTGTTGTTCGGCATCATGGCTCTCGCATCGGGTCAGATCGACTGGGCGTCGCTGTGGAACATCCCCGCCGACCCGAACGCATTCGGTTCGAGCACGTTCCTTCCCCACGGTGTCCTCGGCATCCTCTTCGCCATCCCCTTCGGTGTCTGGCTGTTCCTCGGAATCGAAGAGCTCCCCTTGGCTGCTGAAGAGGCACACGAGCCCGCTCGCGACATCCCTCGCGCCGGTTTCTGGGCACGCACCACGCTGATCCTCACGGGTCTGCTCGTCATGTTCCTCAACACCGGAATCCTCGGTGCCGAGGCAACCGGCGCTGCTGGTGAGCCGCTCCTCGACGGCTTCCGCGCCATCGTTGGCGACGGTTGGGCCGCTGTTCTGGGTATCTTCGCGCTCCTCGGTCTGCTCGCATCGCTGCAGGGAATCATGTTCGCCTACGGACGCAACATGTACTCGCTGTCACGTGCCGGGTACTACCCGTCGGGACTCTCGGTCACGGGAAAGAACAAGACCCCGTGGCTGGCACTTCTCGTTGGTGGTGCGATCGGTTTCGCCGCTCTCATCTACCTCGACTGGGTGACGGCACAGGACCCCGAAGGTATGGGCGCGGTCGCTGGTGCGATCATCCTCAACATCGCGGTGTGGGGAGCCATGCTCGCCTACCTCATGCAGATGGCTTCGTTCATCATCCTGCGCGTCAAGCACCCCGAGATGGAACGCCCCTACAAGTCGCCGTGGGGTCTGTTCGGTGCGAGCGTGGCTGGGCTTATTGCGGTCCTCTCGTTCATCGGGTTCCTCATCAACCCGACGTTCCTCCCCGCGATCTACGCGATCATCATCATTTACGTGATCATGCTCGTCATCTTCGCGGTCTGGGGTCGCCACCGCCTCATCCTCTCTCCTGAGGAGCGGTACGCGGTCCACGGCGTCCACGAGTAAAACCATCAACGCCGGTGGGTTGGCCACACAGCCAGCCCACCGGCGTTACCCTTGCTTCACCGGAGAAACACAGTGACCACCCTCACACCGCTAGACCTTTTCACGATCGGCATCGGCCCGTCGAGTTCGCACACGGTCGGCCCCATGCGCGCCGCCTCGCGTTTCCTCGCCGATGTTCGAGCGGCCGGCGCCTTTGACGCCACCGCTCGCGTTCAGATTTCCCTTTTCGGTTCCCTCGGGGCGACCGGTGTTGGTCACGGAACCACCAACGCGCTCATTGCTGGACTTGGCGGAGAATCCCCCGAGAACTGCGACCCCCAGTCAGTCACGACGGCATTTGATCGAGCGGTTGAGTCCGGTTCGATTCGATTCGGTGAACGGACCCTGAACTTCACCGAGGCCGACGTCGCACTGCGGCCACTCACCCGTCTTCCCCAGCACTCGAACGCGATGCAGTTCGAGGCGTTCGACGGCTCGGGCGACCGCCTGTTCTCGCGCATCTATTTCTCTGTCGGCGGCGGGTTCGTCGAAGCCGAGGACGAGTTCGGCGTCGAGGCGCCGATCACCGACATTGCGCTTCCCTACAGCTATGACAACGGCGATGAACTCATTGCATTGTGCGAATCGACCGGATTGTCGATCGCCGACATCGCTTACGCGAACTGCGTGGCGGTCAGCTCCGAATCGGCCGTCAACGCGGCCCTTCACGCCATCTGGTCCACAATGACCGGGTGTGTCGAGGATGGTCTCGTCCACGAGGGCATGTTGCCCGGCACGCTCAACGTCAGCCGTCGCGCGGCCGGTATCGCTCGCAAGCTCTCGTCGGACGAAGCGAACGGCACCCCCCTTTCCGAATTGTCGAACGAATGGCTGCAGGCCTACGCGA
This sequence comes from Micrococcales bacterium, assembly GCA_024641015.1. Classification (GTDB taxonomy): domain Bacteria; phylum Actinomycetota; class Actinomycetes; order Actinomycetales; family Microbacteriaceae; genus MWH-TA3. The sequence goes on along the minus strand of JAHEDU010000006.1, from coordinate 487 downwards.
TTGCGGTGAACGAAGAGAACGCGGCCGGAATGCGTGTGGTCACCGCGCCCACGAACGGCGCCGCGGGAATCATTCCCGCCGTCGGGTACTACGCCCAGATCTTCAAGCGCGTTCCCGTCGAATCGATTGAACGCGACTATATGTTAACCGCCGGCGCAATTGGCACCCTGTACAAGCGCAACGCGTCCATCTCGGGAGCCGAGGCGGGTTGCCAGGGCGAAGTCGGGTCCGCCTGTTCGATGGCGGCCGGTGCGCTTGCGGCAGTTCTTGGCGGCACCCCGCGACAGATTGAAAACGCGGCCGAGATCGCGATGGAACACAACCTCGGGCTCACCTGCGACCCCGTTGGCGGATTCGTGCAGATGCCGTGCATCGAGCGCAACGCCATCGCGGCGGGCACCGCCGTCGCTGCCGTTCGCCTCGCCCTCGCGGGTGACGGCTCGCACAAGATCTCGCTCGACACCGTCATCGAAACGATGCGTCAGAC
>JAHEDU010000005.1 GCA_024641015.1 Micrococcales bacterium | reverse complement strand
TACCGCCGTCAGGACGAAATCGGCACGCCGTTCGCGATCACGGTCGACTTCGACACTCTCGACGACCAGGCCGTCACGGTTCGCGAACGCGACACGATGGCGCAGGAGCGCGTGTCGCTCGACCGACTCGAGGGCTACCTCGCGGAGCGCCTGCTCGGGGCCTAACGTGCGAATCGGGACTATCGAACCGAACGTGCCCGTGGTGCTCGCCCCCATGGCGGGCATCACGAACACCGCGTTCCGTCGCCTGTGTCGCGAGTATGGCGGGGGATTGTTCGTTTCCGAGATGATCACCGCGCGCGCGTTGGTCGAACGCAACGTCACGACGATGCGACTGATCCAGCACCACCCCTCCGAAAAGACTCGCTCGATTCAGTTGTATGGGGTCGAGCCGAAGACAATGGCCGCGGCCGCCCGAATCCTCGTTGAGGAAGACCACGCCGACCACATCGATCTGAACTTTGGTTGCCCGGTGCCCAAGGTGACGCGCAAGGGTGGTGGTGCCGCACTTCCGTGGAAAACGACGTTGTTCGAGCAGATTCTTCATGCGACGGTTGAAGCTGCGGGCGACGTGCCCGTCACGATCAAGATGCGAATGGGTATTGACGACGATCACTTGACCTACACCGACGCGGCGAAGATCGCGAAGGACGCCGGTGTTGCTGCAATTGGTCTTCACGGTCGAACCGCAGCGCAGCACTATTCGGGCGATGCCTATTGGGGTGCGATCAAGACCATGAAGGAACTCGTTCCCGACATGACGGTTCTGGGCAACGGTGACATCTGGAGTGGCGCCGACGCAAGGCGCATGGTCGACGAAACGGGATGCGACGGCGTGATCGTCGGTCGTGGTTGCCTCGGGCGCCCGTGGCTGTTCGCTGATTTGGAAGCGGCATTCGGCGGAACCGCAACGCCGGTCGAGCCGAACCTCGGATACGTCGCCGACGCCTTCAAGCGTCATGCCGAACTGCTCGTCGAGTTCTACGAAGACGAGAACCACGGTTGCCGCGACATCCGCAAACACGTCGCCTGGTATTTCAAGGGTTACGCGGTCGGGGGAGAACTTCGGTCGGCTCTTGCGCGGGTCGGTAGCCTCGACGAGATGGATGACCTGCTGGCTCAGATGGATCGCGAAGCTCCCTATCCGGGCGAGGACGCCGAAGGTCAGCGCGGTCGCGCCGGCTCGCCGAAGCGCCCAACGTTGCCCGAGGGATGGCTTGACTCGCGCGAGGTCACTGGCCAGAACATGGCCGACCTCGTCGACACCGAATCGGGACCCAGTGGTGGCTGACCAGTACACCGCGCATGACCGCGAACGCGCTTTCTCGGAGGGGGAGAAGGGCGAACGGTCTGACTTCGCGCGCGACCGTGGACGGCTTCTGCACTCCAGCGCACTTCGTCGCCTCGCCGCCAAGACCCAAGTTCTGTCGCCGACGGCTGGGCTGGACTTCGCGCGAAACCGATTGACACACTCGCTCGAGGTTGCCCAGGTCGGTCGCGAGATCGGGCTCGCTCTGGGGCTTGATCCCGATCTCGTTGACACTGCGTGTCTCGCTCACGACCTCGGTCACCCACCGTTCGGTCACAACGGCGAGAAGGGGCTCAACGAGTGGGCGCTGCCGTGGGGCGGTTTCGAGGGGAACGCGCAAACGCTTCGTCTGCTGACAATGATCGAACCCAAGGTGTTCGCCGCGAACGGACGTTCGTACGGTCTCAACCTGACCCGCGCAAGCCTTGACGCGTCGTGCAAGTACCCGTGGACGAGCGACGCGGGTGTGCTCGAAGCGGGTGGCGGTCGTAACAAGTTCGGTGTGTACGCCGCGGACGCCGCGATTTTCGAGTGGGTCCGACTCGGTGCACCCGACCGTCGACTCTGCATCGAAGCGCAGGTCATGGATTTATCCGACGACATCGGTTACTCCGTGCACGACTTCGAGGACGCGATCGTCAACGGGTACATCGACGTCCCGGCCCTCTCGTCGCGCGTGAATCACGACGACCTGGTTGATTCGATGGTCGAGTGGATCGGCGGCGAACTGTCGCACGACGAACTCATTGCTGCGTTCGACCGCCTCGACGGGCTGTCGAACTGGATCGAAACGTGGGATGGAAGTCGAGCCGACATGGCGCGACTCAAGAACCTCACCTCGACGCTCATCGGTCGATTCGCAGCCAGCGCAACGAACGCGACCCGTGCCAACGCAACGCAGGTGTCACTCGCCCGATTCGGAGCCGACGTCATCGTCCCTCGTGAAACCCGTGCCGAAATTGCGGTGCTCAAGGGAATCGTCGCGGCAAACGTCATGTCCAGCGAATCCCGCCGCCCGATTTACGCCCACCAACGCGAAGTTCTCACCGACTTGTGTAACGCAATCGTGCGACTCGGTCCGACGGTCATGGAACGCGGCTTCGCCGATGACTTCACCGCTGCGCAATCCGAAGAGGCACAGATGCGGGCGGTTATTGACCAGGTCGCGTCTCTGACGGACCAATCCGCGCTCGCGTGGCACGAGAGACTCTGCACCTAATCCATCGGGGATGCCCGACATAGACTGTTCACGTGGCGGGAAGAATTCGACGAGCGGACATTGACGAGGTTCGACAGCGCGTCAACATCGCCGATGTCGTCGGCCAGTACGTCGCGTTGAAGCGCGCGGGCGTCGATTCCAGCAAGGGATTGTGCCCGTTCCACGACGAGAAGTCGCCCAGTTTCCACGTTCGTCCGAACTCGTCCTACTTTAACTGCTTCGGCTGCGGCGAGAAGGGGGACGTTTTCACGTTCCTCGAAAAGATCGACCACCTGTCATTTACCGAGGCGGTCGAGAAACTTGCCGCACAGGTCGGTTACCAGCTGACGTACGAGGATGGCGGTCCTGAACGAGACGTAAGTCAGCGCGCGCGCATTCTCGAAGCCAACGCAGCAGCGGAACAGTTCTTTGTCGAGCAGTTGGCGACCCCGGAAGCCCGTCTGGGACAGGATTTCTTGACCGGCCGCGGTTTTGACCGTGCCGCCTGTGACCACTTTCGCGTCGGCTTTGGCCCGAATTCGTACGACGCCCTGATCAAGCACCTCAAGGCGAAGAAATTCACCGAGGAAGAGCTGGAAGCGGCTGGTTTGGTTTCCCGCGGCGATCGCGGAATCTATGACCGTTTCCGTGGCCGACTGATTTGGCCCATCCGCGATGTGACTGGCGCCACGATCGGGTTCGGTGCCCGTCGTTTGCGCGATGACGACCAGGGCCCGAAGTATCTGAACACCGCCGAAACGTCGGTGTATCACAAAGCGAAGGCGCTGTACGGAATCGATCTCGCGAAGCGGTCCATTTCCAAGGATCGTCGCGTTGTCGTCGTCGAGGGCTACACCGACGTCATGGCCTGTCACGTCGCCGGAATCACCACGGCGGTCGCGACGTGTGGAACCGCGTTCGGCCCCGACCACGTCTCGCTCATTCGTCGCATCCTCGGCGATGTTGAAGCGGGAGACCAGCGCAGCCGTGGCGAAGTCATCTTCACGTTCGACCCAGATGAGGCCGGTCAAAAGGCCGCGTCAAAGGCGTTCGCCGAGGATTCCAAGTTCGCCGCAAACACGTTCGTTGCCGTAGCGCCCGACGGGTTGGACCCCTGCGATTTGCGCATGGAACGCGGCGACGAATCACTTCGATCAATCATCGAAACGAAGACTCCGCTGTTCGAGTTCATCATCCGCCGCACCCTCGTTGGCTTCGACCTCAACACCGTTGAAGGTCGTGTGCAGGCGACCCGTGCGGTTGCCCCCGTGATCTCGACCATCAAGGATCGATCGCTGATTGACGGGTACATCCGAGTCGTGTCCGGCTGGATTGGTGTCGAACCGGGAGACATTCAGTCGGCGATGCGCGGAACCCAGACAGTTCGGGTGGAGGTCGAGCGCGACACAGGGGATGCCGTCACCTTCCGCTCACTCGACAAGCACCCGCAGTGGATTCTTGAGCGTGACGTCCTCGTCGTGGCACTTCAGTACCCCGAACGGGTCGGCATCGAACGTGCGGGCGAAATCGTCGCCTGCCACTTCGACAATCCCGCACTGTCTGCCGTCCGAACCGCGATGGTCGGTGCATTCGCGTCTTTCTCAACGCCGAACTGGGTCAGTGCGATTATCGACGGAGTGGACGAATCGTTGCGTTCGCTGGTCGGTGAACTCGCGACCGTGTCCATTCCGGTGAAGATCGTGTCGACACCGGCACCGGCAAACGAATCGCCCGGAAGTGCCGCGAAACGTGTGGCCGACGACGCGGCCAAGACCGAAGCGGGAATCGCCCAGTACGTCCTCAACTTGACCACTGCGTTGTTGGAGAGTGACATTGCACGCCAGCGCACCGAGCTGATCGGTGTGCTTCAGCGAACTCCCGAGACTTCCCCCGATTTCGCAGCGATTCAACGTCGAATCGCAGTGCTGGAGGACAAGCGTCGTTCGCTGCAGGTTGTGACGTGACGACCCCCGATCGACCGAATCAGCACAAGGACTTGGCTGGCTCCGAGGCCGCTCCGGCGCGCATCGCACCTACGCCGGGACCCATCGCGGTTGAACCGATGCAGACCGACCTGTTCGTCGACGCTGTTCGCGAAGCCGGGGGAGAAGTCGCGCCGCTTGGTCCGGAAACCCGCGGACTCGTCTGGCTGTCAGAAAAGCGAGCAGACGAACTCGCCGAAGTACTTCGAGAGTTCCCCGCGATTGAGTGGGTTCAACTTCCCTGGGCGGGCGTCGACGGTTTTGCGAACCTTTTCGCCCAGCTCGACCACGAGAATGCGCCCGTCTTCACGTCGGCGAAGGGTTCGTATGCGGAACCCGTCGCCGAACACGCGTTGACCCTCGCGTTGGCCCTTGCCCGCGAGCTTCCACGCAAGTCCCGCGAGGCTGTGTGGCAAAAGGAGCGAACGGGTTTGTCGCTCTACGGTAATCACATCGTCATCATTGGTGCTGGTGGAATCACGACTGAATTCATTCGACTGGTTCGACCGTTCCGACCCACAATCACCGTCGTCCGTCGCCAAGCTGGCGAAGTAGACGGTGCTGACCGAACCCTCACCAGCGAAAAGCTCCACGAGGCGCTTCCGACTGCCGACATCGTCATCATTGCCGCGGCGGCGACTGCCGAAACTCGGCACATCATCGGGCGCAAGGAAATCGAGGCGCTTCCTGGCCACGCGATCATCGTCAACATCGCCCGCGGTAGCTTGCTCGACGCGGACGCTGCACTCGACGCCCTGCGTGACGGAACACTGTGGGGGATCGGGCTTGATGTGACCGACCCCGAACCGCTACCAGCGGACCACCCGCTGTGGAACGAGCCGAACTGTGTCATCACCTCGCACTCGGCCGACACACCCCTGATGACCAAACATTTGCTCGCTGAGCGGATTCGCCGAAACGTCACCGCATTCCTCGCGGGGGACAAACTTGTCGGGGTTGTGGACACCCGCAACGGATATTGAGTCCCCAGCTTTTGGTATAGTGGCTGATGCGCGCAAGCGTATTCCTCGATAGCTCAATTGGCAGAGCAATCGGCTGTTAACCGATAGGTTCTTGGTTCGAGTCCAAGTCGGGGAGCCAAGTTTGACCCGCACTCAAGTGCAACAACTCCAAGGAGAGTGGCATGGGAGCCTGGACCGCATTGGATACGGTTCTCGCAAGCATCGCCGGGCTGGCCATTGCGGCGGTGATTTTCCTCATCCTTCGTCGTCCCAAGCAGGCGAGCCCCGCTCGTCGCGCCGAGGCGATTGCGGCCGAACAGGGCCGTGCCGAACTGACGCTCAAGGTTGCCGAACTCGGCGATCGCCTTCGTATCGTCCACGAGCAGCAGGCCGTCGTCGCGACTGATCTCGTTGGGCTGGTGGCGAAGGCCGAAAGCACGCAGTTCGTTCCCATCGGTGACAAAGCCGCCCTCAAGCGTCACACCGAACTTCTCGTGGAGACGGCCCGCCGGACTCTGCAGGACATGCGTCGTGCAATGACAGTGGCACACCAGGGAGCCGATTCGGTCGAGGTGTGGCCGAGCCTCGCTACCATCGCAGAACTATTCTCCGAAGTCGAGTCCAAGGGGCTTGTAATCGCATTCAACGAGTCAGGTGCCCGTTTCCCCATCTCGGCATCGGCTGAACTTGCGGTGTATCGAATCCTCACTGAGTCGTTGAACAACACTCTTGAGCACGCTGGCCCCGGAACCGAAGTCATTATTTCGATGACGTGGTCCGACCACGGTTTGAACCTCTCGGTCGCCGACGACGGCGAACGGGCACTCGCCCGCCGAGCCGCCGCTGCGGGCGAGCCGTTGCCCGAAGGCGTGACGATCGAAACCGACCAGGCCGCTCTCGTGTCCACGACAATGGGACGCGGCCTCAGCGAAATGAAGGCTCGAGCCGAATCGTTTGACGGTGTGGTCATGACTCAACGCGTCCCGGGAGTCGGGTTCACGTTGACGGCGTCATTCCCCATGCTTCGATACGCGACCGACCCCAAGACCGGAACCGACGCGAGCTAATGCCCGAGCAGCGCCGAGCGACAGTCTCGATGTCACTCGGAGTGGCAGGGGCTGTGGCGCTCTACGGAATCTCGTTCGGTGCACTCTCCGTTGCTGCCGGACTTGACGTGTGGCAAACCCAAGTGCTGTCGCTCTTCATGTTCTCGGGTGGTTCGCAGTTCGCCCTCATCGGGTTGATTGCGGCTGGCGCACCGGGACCGACTGCGATTCTCGGTGCCGGACTGCTCGGTATCCGAAATGGCCTGTACTCGTTGCGTACCGCGCCAATTGTGGGTCGCGGATTTTGGAAGCGCCTGGTCGCCGGCCAGTGGACGATTGACGAGTCCACCGCCGTTGCTCTCGCACAGAAGACTCCCGAGCTGTCGCGTGTTGGCTTCTGGGTCACCGGCGCTGGAATTTATGTCGGTTGGAATTCGATGACGCTTGTCGGCGCTCTGCTCGGTGACGCGATGGGTGATGTCCGATCGTTCGGTCTTGACGCTGCTGCCGCCGCGGCCTTCCTCGGACTGTTGTGGCCTCGAATCCAGTCCCGCGAACCAATCGCGATTGCGGCAGTTGCTGCGATTATTGCTGTGGTCGCGATCCCGACTTTGCCCATCGGAATCCCCGTCGTTGTCGCAGCTCTCGTCGGTGTTGTCATGTACCTTGTTCAACATCGGGGCCGCGCATGACGCTCTGGGCGACGATCCTTATTGGTTCCGCCATCGTCGCGGCGACCAAATTCATTGGTTTCGTGCTACCGGCCCGGTTCACCGAAAACCCGCGGGTTCAACACATCAGTGACGCGGTCACAGTCGCACTGCTTGCCGCGCTCGTCGTGATTCAGACGGCGGGTGCCGGTTCGGCCATCGTGATTGACGCCCGGCTCATCGCGGTCGCAGTTGCCGGCTTCCTGCTGTGGAAGCGGGTGCCGTTCATCGTCGTCATCCTCGTTGCGGCAGCGGTCGCCGCTGCGATTCGACTGTTGGGTTGGATGAACTAACCCTCGAGGTGGTCGCGACCCGGAAGCCAGCTGAGCCCGGGAACACCCCATTCGGAGGCGTCGACGGCGTCGCGCGCTTCGCGGTCATACGGGTGCGTCAATCGGTCGACATACAGAACGCCAAGCAGGTGGTCGTATTCGTGTTGGAAGATTCGTGCGAGCCAGCCAGTCGCCTCGATCGTGTACTCGTTGCCCTGCAGGTTTGTCGCTGTGAGGATGACACGGTCCGAGCGGCGAAGCGGGAATCGTTCGCCTGGAACCGACAGACAACCCTCGAGTTCTTCCTCGTCGTCGAGCGGGCCGATCGGAAGCGGGTCCATCACAAGAGTGGGGTTGATGGCGACGCCGCGATACTGGCGATTGTTGTCATCCACCCAGTCGTAGACGAACAGGGTCAGGTCTTCACCCACCTGCGGCGCGGCGAGGCCGACACCGGGGGCGAGCTCCATAGTCGCGAACATGTCGTCAACCAACTCGAGAATGTAGTCGTCGATGTGGTGGACGGGGGAGGCGGGTCGATGCAGAACGGGATTACCCGTGATGACAATCTCCCGAATTCGCACGGGTTAAGCCTAATGTCGGTAGCCTAGAGAGGTGAACGAACATCTCTCAGGCCTCATTTCGCAGGTGTCGCTCACGCCGTATCAGGCCATCGGTATTCCCATCGCTCTGCTTGGCGCGGTGTTCCTCTCGATTGGCGCCCAGCTTCAGCACCGTGGTGTGTCCAAGGTCGAGGGCACGCACGGTGACGGTTCCAAGTCAGGGCTGTCTCTTCGCCAGCTTGGCCACCTCGTGCGTCGCCCCTCCTGGGTCCTCGGCACGGTGTTGCTCGCGCTCGCCATCATCATTCAGCTGATCTCGCTTGGCTTCGCGCCGCTGATTGTCGTCCAGCCACTCGGCGTTGTGGCCATGGTCATGACGAACGTCATCAACTCGCGAGTCCACGGAATAGCCACTGACCGCCGCGTCCGGGGTTCGATTCTCCTCGCTGTACTCGGAATCGGAATCTTCGTGGCGTTCTCGACCGTCTATGCCGTCGAGCACGAATTCTCCGACGGCCAGCTCACGTTCATCCTCGGGTTGCTGGCCGGGGTCATCGTCGCCGCAGGTGGTGCGTTCCTCGTCTTCCGCGCGAAACTTCGCGCGATGTTTTACATCGTTGCTGCCGGCACGCTCTACGGGTTTGTTGTCACGATCACCAAGGTCCTCATCAACCGCTGGCGCACCGACCACATTGACCCGCTCATGATCGTGTGCTTTGTCGGACTCGTCATCGCCGCGGTTCTTGGTGGATACTTCGTACAAACCGCCTACTCGGTTGGTTCGCCCGACCTCGTCATTGCGGGTTTGACGGTCATCGACCCGCTCGTCGCCATCGCCATTGCAATCACGGTCTTGGGCGAGGCCGACCATTTCCCGCCCTTCGCGCTCGCCGGCATCGCCGTCGGTGGCGCTCTTTCCGTCGTTGGCGTCGTGCTGCTTGCCCGACACCACCCCCAGACGCACCACTAGGCGTGATTATGGCCTCGAACAAGCTCACCATCCTTATCGGTGCGGACACGTTCCCGCCCGATGTCAATGGCGCCGCGAAGTTCACCGTTCGACTTGCGGTCGGCCTCGTTTCTCGCGGTCACCGTGTGGTCGTCGTTTCGCCGTCTCCGGATACCGAGTTCGGACTCCGCCACGAAGTTCACGAGGGAGTCGAACTCGAGGTCTATCGACTGCGCTCGTGGAAGTGGTTCAACCACCCGTGGCTGCGATTCGCGTTGCCGTGGGAGGTACAGCGCGATACGGGCGCGATTCTCGACGAGGTGAAGCCCGACGTCGTCCACGTTCAATCGCATATCAACGTCGGTTGGGGACTCGTTCGCCAGGCAAACAAGCGCGGCATCAGGATCGTCGCGACGAACCATTTCATGCCCGAGAACGCTGCCCAATTCGTTCCGCTTCCTCAATTCGTTCTCGACTGGATTGTTCGTGTCTTGTGGCGAATTGCCGGTAACACGTATCGGATGACGGACGCGATCACGACCCCGACGCGCAAGGCGGCCGACTACCTTGAGAAGGCGACGGGGAGCGAGGGCGTTTACGCAATCTCGTGCGGACTCAACGTGTCGAACTATCGTCCGGTGATGGGGAAGCGTAAGGATCCCTACGCCCTGTTCCTCGGTCGCGTCGAACAAGAAAAACACATCGAAGAATTGCTGTACGCGACCACCAGGTTCGCTCCGTCGGAACTTCGCGTCATCATCGCAGGCGCGGGAGATGACCGGGGTCGACTCGAAAAACTCGCTCGTGACCTCAACATCTCGGACCGTGTCGAGTTCCGCGGCCTTGTCGGCGACGAAGAACTCGTGACGCTGTTCAGTGAAGCTGCCGTGTTCGTGATGCCGTCGACCGCCGAACTGCAATCCATCGCGACGATGGAGGCAATGGCGAGCGCACTTCCTGTTGTCGCCGCCAACGCGATGGCGCTGCCGCACCTCGTCCACGACGGCGAGAACGGATTCTTGTACGAGCCGCGCGACATCGACGGTTTGGCAACCGCAATGCGTACCGTGCTCGAATCAACCGAGGATCGTTACCAGGCGTTCCAGCGCGAATCACTTGCCATCGTCGCTGACCACGACATTTCAACAACCCTTGACCGCTTCGAAGAGATCTACCGAGGCAACTAACGGTGTTGCTCAACCTGTTCATGGACGCTCAACGGCGAAACCGCCGTCGAGTCGCCGCCGCCCATCACGCGGCTGTGACCGAAGTCGAGGTGCCGCGCGCGCTGTCGGCTTTCCACTCGGGCGTGACTCGCATCGTGAAATTCATGAACGTGCCGATGGCCATCATCGGGGTCGGGTACGTCGTCGTCTACGCGATTGCAGTGCTCTACCCGAGTCCCGTCATCCTTGCGATTGACTACATCCTCTGGGGCATCTTCGCAATCGACGTTGTGCTTCGCCTTCTCATTGCTGATTCGCTTCCCAAATTCCTTTTGAACAACTGGTTGGAAATTCTTGCCGTCGTCATTCCGCAATTCCGTGCAGCGCGTGCCATTCGACCGCTGATCGGGCTCAAGCGCTTCGCAACGCTTGTACGCTCGAGGTCGCAACGACTTGCCGCATACACAGTGACGCTGTTGCCGATGGCGGTGTTCATCGCGGCAATCGCCTTCATGGACGTCGAAGGGTACGGCCCTGAACGCCTCGAGGACGCGCTGTGGTGGGCGATGGTGACGGTGTCGACCGTAGGCTTTGGCGACGTCATTCCGGCGACTACTGGCGGCCGACTGGTGGCGTCGGCACTCATGGTCTTTGGCGTCGGTATCTTCGCGTCAGCCGCGGCGATTATCGCCGACTGGCTACAGGGCGAAAAGGCCGACGCTAAGTCGTAATCGTTCGGATCGAATAGACCTTCCGAAGTGTCTCGTGCACGACCCATGTTCCGCTCCACCCCGCCGGCGTTACAAGGACGCTCCCGGGGTGAAGTTCCGTGACAACACCGAATGAGTCGGTTACCGTTGCGGCTCCCTTCACAATTGTCGCCACCTCGTCATAGCCATCGCGGGTGGCCGTGAACGTTCCAGGAGAGCATTCCCAGATTCCGGTTTCGAATTGCGAATCAGGGGAGACCCAGACGTCCACCGATGATTCAACTTGACCGTTGAGCGATGTTGGCTTCGAAGTCGGTTGAGGCAGTTCGACGCTGTTGGCGTCGACGCGTGAAAATGTTTTTGCCACTGTAAACCTCCAACCCGAGGATAAGCCCTCCGGGTCGGTAGTCTGGGAGCGCTGGGGGCGTTAGCTCAGCCGGTTAGAGCAGCGGACTCATAATCCGTCGGTCGCGGGTTCAAGTCCCGCACGCCCTACGACGTCTAAACTTCGCGCAATTCGATAGAAAAGGATCACACATGGATGCTCAACAAGTTATCGACTTGGGCCTAATCGTTCCTCGATTGGTGCTCGATGTTGTGGCGATCACTATTTTGTTGATGGGGTTGTATTTCCGTCACTATCGTCGTCCCGACCTTGTTGCGGTGTATCTGGCCTGCAACGTGGGGTTGTTCTCGGTACTGACAACCTTGTCGTTTAGCCCCGTTTCTTCGGCGGTCGGTTTTGCGTTGTTCGGCGTGTTGTCTATTATCCGTTTGCGCAGTTTCGAATTTTTGCCGACGCAAATAGCGTACTTTTTTGTCTCTTTGTCGATTGCATTGATTTGTGCGACCGATCTTGCAGGCCTTGTGCTCCCGATAATTTTGGTTGCATTGCTATTGGTGGCAATCGCAATTGTCGATAGCTCGAAATTCCGGTCGGTCACGGTCAATTCCGTCATCGTTCTGGACGTGGCAATCCCAGACTCCGCAACTCTCAAAGCACACCTCGCCTCGCTACTGGGCGCTGACATCATCAGCATGAACATCACCGGTGTTAACTTGCTCCAGGAAACCACCACCGTTGAAGTTACGTATCGTCGCCTGAACAAGTGAAGTCTCCAGCTCTGGAATCTCTTGCCTCATTCCCGGCTTTCGCCCTGTCGGATCTGGACGAGTCGTGGAGTCTGACTCGTCGTTTTGACACGAAGTTCTTGATTCCAATTAGTGCGATGGACCAGTTTTTTCGTGATTCGACAACAGATTTCGCGGTGCTCGAGATTGAGGGGCAACGCTCTTTCAGTTACCGAACAACCTATTTCGATTCGCCTGACCTGCTCTTGTATCGGGACCATGCACAAAAACGCAAGCGCAGAGTGAAGGTTCGACTCCGTACCTACGTCGAATCGAATCGGACGCGGTTGGAAGTCAAAGCGAAACGAGGAAATGGCCAGACCCACAAGGTGATCTTTGAAGATGTCGCGCAAATCGGGGCTGCAGAGAATCAGCTCATCGACAACGCAATTTCCGAGGTCTACCCGACTGCCCGGTACAACTCGATCGCAGACACACTCGTAGAATCAGCGGTCACACAATTTGACCGTTCGACGCTCATTAGTCGAGGCGGCTCCGAGCGAATCACCTGTGATTCATTTGTCGTGCTCAGTTCGAATGGAAAATCCTTTCAACTGTTGCCCGAGCTCGTTCTCGTTGAAGTCAAGTCTCACGAGCGAGTCTCCGAAACGGTTAGACAATTACGTCAGCTTGGCTTCCACTCCACGTCGTTCAGTAAATACGGTGCGGCGATTGAAGCGACTCATGACCTGCGACCACGAATCCACAGCGCCACGTCGTTGGGGCGAAAGCTCGTCGCTCGTCTCTAACTTCACCTGACTGTGACGGTGATTGTGACGGTAGTTGAACCAAACGAGTTCGTCATCACCACGGAGGGTCGAAAAGTTGCTGCGCGCGATGAATTTACGGTCATGACGCCGGCGCTGGTGATTGTGACGCCCGTCATTGCAGTTGCCAACCTGTAAGTCGGTGAATTCCTCGCAGTCATTGTGACCTTGCACGTCTGGCCTCTGACGCAGGATTTTGTGGCACTACTGGTGAGGATTGGCTTGACGCCATAGTTGGCGAGGTTTTTCGTTGGTGTTGTCTGACCGAATGCACCGGTGAGATCGGGGATGCGGCCGTATGAGGTGTTGGGAGCGATGACAGGCACCGTTACCGAGTCGATTTCTGAATAAGTCGTTCCCGTGCGATGACCAATTTTGATGGTTGCTCCTCGGGTGCAATCAACACCAAAAGCAAGATGGGCGCTCCCGGTTCCGCTTTGTTGGACTACCAACCGTCCATTCGCGGCGATGCGCGTTCCAGCAGGGAAGGCGTACACGTGACCGACCGCAGTTGAATTGAGCGCTTTGTCAGAGAGTAACCAGCCAGAAATATCGATCGATCGCGTGCTGCGATTGCCAACTTCGATCCAGTCGTTCCCATGACAATCGACTTCATTGATGACGATAGTGGTCGAAACCGCCTGAGCGGCGTGTGGAATACCGATTGCCAAGGCGACAATTGCCAATGTCGCGAGCACTTTCGCGACATGTCGATCCACTTATTTCTCCATCTTTGTGTCGAGAGTTCACAGACTAGCCCAGGTCGTGGTGCAGGCAACATTCACACGTTTGATTCGATTCCGAGTTCTCGGTCGATCGCACGAGCTGACCACATTTGAACGTGGTGGTGCATTTCGGGTACAAGGGGTTCGTGTTCGGGCTTCATCAGAACACTGCGCATAATTCGGGCGCTGCTCGCATCTTCGCGAAGTCGGATTCCGCGGTTCGCGAGTTGTTGCGGCGTGACGACATACGTTGCGAGGTGCGTCTGTTGTGGTCGGTCGGTGTCAGCGGCCATCTCAAAGATTGCGTGCGAAACGCGGTCGAGCTCGCCCATCGCGTGAACGCGGGGGAGATACGCAAAGATGTCTAGTTCGGGAACCTGGTACGGCTGCAGAATCTCGGATTCCGAGACAAGTGAGTGCCACAATTTTGCTGCCCGACGGCCCGGCGCGATGACCTCACCGAGCCCCGAGCGATTGAGCGGGAACACCTTGAGCGTTGCCCACAGTGCTGCGGCGGATGCGCCGGCGCGCGAACACTCCAGCTGAATCTCGCCGAAGTGACGGTCGCTGCTCGCAAAGTACGTGTAAGGCGAATCGTGCTTGTAGTACTCGATGATCGACTGGTCGTTGAACAGCACGGCACCACAGCCGTACGGCTGAAGTCCGTGCTTGTGGGGGTCGACGACGATCGAGTCACTGAGCGGAATCGCGGCGTAGTGGCGCGCGGTGTCCTCGTCCAACTGGTCGGGAATGAGAGCAAAGAATCCGCCGTACGCGGTGTCGACGTGGACGCGGGCGTCGTATTGCTTGGCAAGCGGAATGATGTCGGCGAGTGGGTCAACCGCACCAAGCCCTGTAGTTCCCAGGGTCGCCACAATCGTTCCGATGCGACCGGTCTTGAGGACCGTCTCGAGGGAGTCCAGGTCCATACGACCACGGTCGTCCGTGGGAATGGAAATCGTGGGAACACCCAGCACTTCGCCCATGCGCGAGTGCGTGTAGTGCGAATCTTTCGAATGGGCGATCGCCTTGTTCGGACGAATTTCACGTCCAATCCACAGTGCTTCGAGGTTCGCGGTCGTTCCGCTCCACGTCAGGTGGCCCAGATATTCGTCGTTGTAACCGAACATCTCGACGAGCTGTTCGAGCACTTCGCGTTCCATGAGCGTCGTCGCCTTGCCGCCGTCGATCGAATGGTTGTTCGGGTTCAGCATCATCGTCGCGGTGTAGGCGGCGACGGCGACGGGGTGCGGGGGCTTGAGCATCTGGCCCGCGTATTGCGGATGAAAGAACGGGAAGTTGTCGTCGAGACGATCGGCGAGCTCCGCGAACACGGACTGGACCTTGTCGGGGTCGACGTGCAGGGACGGGTGCACCTCCCACGACCCGTAGGTGGCCTTGATGGCATCGATCTGTTCAACGATGCCGGGGATGAGTTCTGAGACGCTGACCGCGCGCTTCTGCGCCATGTGCACTCCTTCGTACAGGCTCGATTCTATGCGGTGAAATCCGCGTTCGCCGGGGTTAGGCGTGCGCCCGAAGTACGTCCGCGGTGTTCACGACTGTCGCGAATTCCCCGTTGAGGTTGGCCGCGGTGACACGCGCCATTTGCTCGGCGGGGATGATGGTCCCGTCCACAGCGGGGTGGTCGAAAGTGCGAGTCGCATCGAGCACGAACTCAACGTCATACCCAAGGTTTCCGGCCATGCGAGCGGTCGTTTCACAGCAGAAGTTCGTCGTGATGCCACAAATGACGAGAGACGAGTGTCCTTTCGCCTGCAGCCACGAGTGAAGATCGGGCTCTCCGTAGAAGGCGGAATTGACAGTCTTCGTCACATAGAGCGAGTGTTCGCCGTCAATCCCGGGCTGGAGGTCATTCCCAGGCTGGCCGGGGTGCAATGGTGAGGTCGCCGACGCCGAGTTGTGTCGAACGAGGACGATCGGCCAGCCGTTCGCCCGCCAATGGGCGAGGAGTGCGCGAATGTTGTCTTCACATTCGGGGTTGTGGCTGGAACCCCAATACTCGTCGCGGAAACCGTTTTGAACATCGATGGCGATGAGGACGGGTGACTTACTCATGGTGAATCCTTTCCTAGCCCCAAATCGTGAGGGCTCGTTCGATGACAAGAAAAAGCGCGATGAGGATCATGGCGACCCCGGAAATTCGAGAGACGGTCTTCGCCACGGAAGGACGGGTTGACATCAATCTCTTGGCGGTGGTGCCGAGGATGAGGAAGAACAAGCAGAAGAGGACCTGGAAAAGGATTCCGAGGAATCCGAGTTGTTGCCAGACGGGCCACGATCCGTTTTTGTCGACGAACTGTGGCAAGAGGGCGAGGAAGAACAGCAAACCCTTGGGGTTGAAGATGGCGACTCCGACTCCGCGTCGGAAGAGCACACCGGCACCGAGCTGAGTTGACGTGCCTTCTGCGTCGAGGGTCAGCGCTGCTGGGCGTCGGAGCAGCCCAATTCCAAGGAATAACAGGTATGCGCCACCGATGATCGTCAGCGAGTCGAGAATCCACGGGTTTGACGTCGAAATTGATGCGAGTCCGCCGGCAATGACCAACGTCACGAGGAGATATCCAAGCCCGAGACCGAGTACGGGGGAGAGCACACGACCGTCACGCGCACTTGCCCCAAGGATGAACGCCCAATCGGGACCGGGAATGACGATCAGCGACAACGTCACTGCAACGAAGGCCACAACGATCTCGGCATGCATGATGTCTTCACACTACACAGCGGAATGTGTGCCAAAAGTCCCTTCCCATGACCTCTCGGCGTTTCATAATCTGGACGAACGTTTGTTATTGCACACGTGGACCGCCCGCCCCTTGTGGGTGCGGCTCTGTCCCGCGACGATGACGCCGACACGGTGGGTGTGGAGGTGTCCCTGGACCTCGGTCTCGTCGCGGGACTCTCTTCTTTCCGCGCAATAGACTTTGGGCACCATGCACATCCTCATATTTTGTGAGCAACACCCCCACACCCTTGGCGGTGCACAGACGTCGGTGTTGTTGCAGGCAAAATTTCTCGAGCGCGCTGGCCACACGGTGACTTTCGTCTCGCCGGCTCTTCGAAGCGGCCCTCTGGAGGACCCGAAATTCATCGACCTACCGTCGTGGTCGGTGCCGACAGTCAAGGAATACACCTGGTTGTGGCCCCGTGATCGCCACATGGATTTGATCGAGGCTGGACTACGAGGACGCCCGCCCGTCGACATCGTTCACGTGCAATCCGACTTCTGGGGTGCAGCCTTCGGTTACCGTTACGCCCGCCAGCATTCAGTTCCGGTAGTTCACACGATGCACCACCGTCTGGATGTTGGTGTCGATGGTTCGATTCCGTTCCCTGCACTGTTCTACGCGATGCTCGGAATGTGGCAGAAGTGGTCGCTGGGCGACCGTTTCACTCGACGCCCTCGAACCGCGTTTGAATACCTGGCAGGCTTCGCAGCGGAGGCCGATACCGTCGTTTCTCCGTCACGTCATTTTGCGACCCTGCTTGAGTCGCGCGGGGTGAAGACGAAATCGGGCAAGCCGTTGTCTGTCCTGCCGACCGGCGTCGATGACGACGTTCTCGACTCGATCGTTCACTCCGATTCGGTTCCCGAAGCCCCCCTGTCGATCGCGTGGGTTGGGCGATTTTCTCCCGAAAAGCGCATTCTTGAATTCTGCGAGGCGTTAGGCGGAGTCACCGTTCCGTTCACTGTGACGATGGTGGGCGACGGCGCGCTTCGCCCGAAAGCGGAGGCCATCGCACCCGATCACGTGTCATTTGTGGGTGCACAGCCGTACCCCGCAACAATGAAGATCATCGCCGACGCCGACGTGCTCGTTCAATCATCCAACGGCTTCGAAACACAGGGGATGACCGTTACCGAGGCGCTGGCTCTGGGAACTCATGTCGTCGTCGTCGACCACGACATCGCGGACGAACTGCCCGCGGGTTCCTTCTCGTTGACAGCAGACCTCTCCGCAGGGGCGATGGCGGCAACGTTGAATGAGTGCGCCGCGACTGTTGGGGACGGTTCACGGTCAAAGAACGAGAAGTTCCGCGCCCAGTTCAGGCAGTCGTCACGCACCGTCGAGATGGTCGCGCTGTACTCCGAGCTCGTCTGATTCGGTGAGCCTTCCACGACCTGCCGTTGGTCGTCGCGAGAATAGGAGCATGACTGAAGCCGCCGACCGTTTCACCAATTTCCACGCCCGCCGCGAGGCGCAGGTCAAGGAACCGATGGGCAGTCTTGCTCTTGTTTTGACGCAGTGGATTGACGCTCCGCAGTCGGTGTGGGGTGTTCCCGGAACCTGGGCACCTCGTGTGGACGGCAAGTCCGGAGTTGTCCTGACTGCAGATGCGACCGACGGAATCACGGTAAATGGAGAACTCGTGGACGGAACCGTCACCATCGACGGCCCCGGCGGGGCTGACCCCGCAACTATCGTTTTCTCTGATTCGCTTCGCGGCTCCCTCATCCGCGAGGGAGACATGACCGGGCTTCGTGTCTGGGACGCAAACAGCGAGTGGATCCAGAACTTCGGCGGAATCGACGCATACGATTACAACCCCGATTGGGTGATCACCGGTCAGTGGAAGCCCAATCCCGAGGGGACTACGGCAGAGGTTGGAAAGAAGTCGGGCGGCACCAAGTCCGAAGTGATTCCGGGCGAGATTGCGTTCACGCACGAGGGGCACGACGTGTCGTTGCTCACGATTGGCACGGGTAAGGCGCTACAAATCGTTTTTGCCGACGAGACGAATGATTCTGAAACATACTCGGTCGGACGTTTCTTGTTCGTCGTCCCGAACCCCGACGGAACCGTCACGCTGGACTTCAACCTCGCAGTACTTCCGCCCTGCGCGTTCTCCTACAACTTCAATTGCCCGATTCCGCCCAAGCAGAACCGACTCGCGTTCCCGATCCGCGCGGGAGAGAAGAACCCCGTCACGCAGACAGGTGAGCTGCTTCACCCCTAATCTCGGTTGGACAATGTCCGTCCTAGCGCGCATACTTTAACTCTCATACTCACGCCGTTCGAGGGGAAGTCGCACGGTAGGAGGAAGTATGAGCGATGCACATGGAGTGATTCTGATTCACTCGTGCCCACCCGCGCTTGCGCAGCATGTCGCGTGGACGCTGTCAAGCGCTCTCGGCGTGCCCGTTCGGCCCCTCTGGACCGACCAGACAGCGGCACCCGGTGTGGTTCGCACCGAACTGTCGTGGGAAGGCGAGACCGGCACTGCCGCCAAGATTGCCTCTGCCATGTTGGGCTGGAGTGATGTCCGGTTTGAGATCACCGAAGACACTGCTGCTGGTCGAGACGGCGTTCGTTACGTGCACACTCCCGCGCTCGGGATTTTCTATACGATGATCGATGCCGCGGGAAACGCCGTTGTGAACGAGGACCGCGTTCGCTACGCGATGGAAATCGCCGACGGAGACATCACCGAGCTCGAGCGTGAACTGCGGCTGGCGCTGGGAAGCGCGTGGGACGAGGAACTCGAGCCGTATCGCGCTACTCAGTTCGCTGAGGTTGTTCCCCTCAGGCAGGGTTCTCGCGCCGTCTAGACGGACTTGATGACGACGACGGCGTTGTGGCCGCCGAAGCCGAACGAGTTCGAAATCGCCACGACGTTGTCGGGCAGCGCACGCGGCTCAACGACGACATCGAGCGGAATCTTGTCGTCCTGGTCGTCGAGGTTCAAAGTCGGGGGAGCAATCTTTTCGTGTGCGGCAAGCACCGTGAAGACGGCTTCGAGCGCGCCGGTGCCACCAAGGAGGTGTCCCGTCGCGGACTTCGTCGCTGACACGGGGATTTCCTTGATGCGGTCTCCGAATACCTTGTGCAAAGCGGTGTACTCGGCAATATCGCCAACAGGGGTCGACGTCGCGTGCGCGTTGATGTGGTTGACATCGTCGGGCGTGAGTCCAGCGTTCGCGAGTGCGTCGAGGACGGCACGTGCGGCACCGTTGCCTTCCGGGTCCGGAGCCGTGATGTGGTGGGCGTCGCTGGTGACAGCACCACCCGCGATCTCGGCGTAAATCTTCGCTCCGCGTGCCTCGGCGTGTTCCTTGGTCTCAAGGATGAGAACAGCGGCGCCCTCGCCCAGAACAAAACCATCGCGGTTGACGTCGTAGGGGCGTGACGCACGAGCCGGCTCGTCGTTTCGAGTGGACAGAGCGTGCATCGCGGCGAATGCGGCGATGGGGAGAGGGTGGACAACGGACTCGGTTCCACCACAGATGACAACGTCGGCAATGCCCTGACGCAGGTGGTCAACCGCGTTGGCGATCGACTCGGTTCCCGAAGCGCAAGCAGACACGCAGGTGCGTGCACCGCCACGAGTGGACAGGTCCATTGAGATTGCCGCTGCAGCCGCGTTGGGCATGAGCATTGGGATGGTCATGGGCAGAACGCGACGGGCGCCCTTCTCCTTCATGACATCCCACGCGTCAAGGAGAGTGTTGAGTCCACCGATACCGGTGGCGAAATCGACGAGGATGCGTTCTTTGTCGTCACCAGGTTCGCCAGCGTCTTTCCACGCTTCGCGCGCGGCGATAACGGCCAGCTGCGCTGAGGGGTCCAGTCGCTTGATCTCGATTCGCTCGAGAACGTCAACCGCGGGGACCTTGACTCGACCCGCAAAGGTGACGGGGAGTTCATGGGTCTGTACCCAGTCTTCGGTCAGTGAACGGATGCCGCTCTCCTTGCGGAGCAGTGCCTCCCACGAATCGCGAACGTTTCCGCCGAGGGGAGAAGTGGCACCGATACCGGTTACAACGATGGTGGTCATGACACGCTTCCTGTGGTGAAAATGAAGAGCGGCGGGGCGAAAGCCCCGCCGCTGAATCGTCTTAGGCCTGAGCCGAGACGATGAAGTTGACGGCGTCGTCGACGGTGACGAGTTCCGAGACCTTGTCGTCCGGAATCTTGACGCCGAATTCTTCTTCAGCGTTGACGACGATGGTCATCATCGAGATCGAGTCGATGTCGAGGTCATCGGCGAACGACTTGCCGAAAACGACGTTCTCTGCCGGGACACCGGTTTCGTCGTTGACAAGTGCTGCAAGGCCTGCGAGGACCTCATCCTTCGAGTGAGCCATTTGTTTCTCCTTGTTAGGTGGTGGTGATACCGTCCCCATTTTACGGGGTTGTCGGTGGTTTCGTTAGGGAAGACGCACGATTTGCGCGGCGTAAACCAGTCCCGCGCCGAACCCAATAATGAGGGCGTAGCCGCCGCTCAGCTCGGGATTTTCCTGCAACACGCGGTGCATCGCGAGAGGAACCGAGGCTGCTGAGGTGTTGCCCGTGGTCTCGATATCGCGAGCGATCACGACGCTTTCGGGAACGTCGAGCTGCTTTGCGAACTCGTTGATGATTCGCATGTTCGCCTGGTGCGGGATGAAAGCGGCAAGGTCGCTGCTGGTGATTCCCGCTGCGTCCAGTGCCTGCTGGGCAACCTTTGCCATTTCCCACACGGCCCAGCGGAAGACGGTCTGGCCGTCCTGACGCAGGGTAGGGAAGTCGCCTTCGGGGTCATCAAACGCTTCGCGAACGGTGCGGTCCATTCCGACCGCATCCCATTTGCCGCCGTCCGAGCCCCAGATCGTGCTGGAGATTCCCGCTTCGTCGGCGGGGCCGATGACGACAGCGCCGGCGCCATCGCCGAGAAGGAACGAAATGGTGCGGTCGGTCGGTTTCGCGAGGTCACTGAGCTTCTCTGCGCCGACGACAACGACGTACTTCGCGGCGCCCGAACGGACGAGTGCGTCAGCCTGGGCGATTCCGTAGCAGAATCCGGCACAGGCGGCCGAAATGTC